>JBFLKP010000150.1:0-3169 GCA_040883225.1 Candidatus Limnocylindrales bacterium
CGTCGGGTGGCGACGGTGCCGCTGCCGGCCACGAACAGCTCCTCGTCATCGTCATCGACCCGCCGCGCGCCTCGCCAGAAAGGGAACAGGCGCCAGGCCCCGCGACGCTGGTGCGTCTCATCCACGCGGCCCATGATGCGGCCCACCTGGCGGTTGCGATCGGTCGCGTGCTCGTCGTCCTCGCGCATCCAGCTGCGCACGACCTGCTCCATGTCTCGCTCGTCGGGCAGGCGGTTCACGGCGCCACCTCCTCGCCCGTCGGGACCGGCGCGAGCCTCGCGGCCGGATCAGCCGCCTCGCGCCCGTCGGCTTCGAGGGCTGCGCGCATCTCCGCCAGCGCCCGGTGCAGGCGGGACTTGACCGTGCCGGTCGGCACGCCCAGGATCCGGCCGACCTCGTCGAGCGGCAGGTCGAGGTAGTGGTGCAGCACGATCACCGCGCGGTGGTCCATGGACAGCCGCCGGAACCCCCGCTCGAGCTGGTCGCGGTCGACGACGGCGCCGTAAGGGTCGGCGCCGCGCGGCTCGGTGGGTGAGCCCTCCTCGATGGCCGGCATCCAGCGTGGTGCCCGCTTGTACTCCGCATAGCAGGCGCGCACGAGGAGCTTGTAGGACCAAGCGTCGTAGCGGGCCGGATCACGGAGTCGCGGCAGGTCCCGCCAGACGTTGACCATGGCCTGTTGCACGGCATCCTCCGCCAGCCCCGAGTCGCGCAGGAGTCGCATGGCCACGCCGTGGCTGCGGTCGAACGAGACGTTCACGATGCGCTCGAACGCGTCTCGGTCGCCCCCTTGGGCCCGCAGCACCAGCTCTTCGTCCACACGCTCCCCCACGCGTCGGACGGCGCGACCTGCACCGTCCCTGAATCGTACGTGCGCCGTCCACCGTCCCGGGGTTCCCGATCCGGTGGCTGCCCGCTCTACCCGTTGATGGGCAGCACGCAGTCGTGGCGCGTGATCATGCCGTCGACCGCTCGGAAGAGGCAGACGGCGCCGCCGGCCGCATCGAAGACACCGGCCCAGGCCAGCTCGTCCTCGGCCGCCTCGAAATCGACGCGCCCACCGATGCGCTCGGGGCTGTCGCCGCGGACGATCGTGCGGATCTCCTCGGGCCCCTCGTAGGATCTGGTCCGGTCGAGGTAGCGAGCGGAGTGGACCGCGTCGGGCGCATAGACCTCCGCCAGCCGCTCCGCGGTCGTGCCCGGCGCCCACGCCGCGTCCAACCGCTCGACTACCGCGTCGATGGCCGCGGAAGCCTCGGCGTCGGCCAGCCCTGCTGGTGCACGACCGCCGTTCGAGCGCTCGGGCAGCACGCAGTCGTGGCGGACGATGCGGTCGTCGACCGCGTGGAAGAGGCAGGCCGAGCCACCGCCCAGGCGGTGGAAGCTGGCCCAGCGCAGCTCGCCCTCGGCGGCCGGGAGATCGATTCGTGGCCCGATGGGATCGACCCCCCCGAAACCGGCCACCGCCGCGATCTGCGGCAGTCCGACATACTCGTTGGTGCGGTCGTAGAACGTAGCCGTGTGCACGCCGTCGGGCGCATAGACCTCGCTCAACAGCTCGGTCTCGCCATCCCAGGCCCGCAGGTTGAGCTCCTGCAGCTCCTCGGCCGTGGCGGCGGTCGCTGTCGACGCCAGGGCCAGCACGGCGCCTGCGCCGATGGCGCCAGCGCGGGTCGCGAACTCGCGGATCGTGGAAGACATGGAGCCACTCCTTTCAGCTTCGCGGCATGCGTGTCCGCCGCTGACGTCGGGTCGGCGAGACGCAGCTCCGGTATCGGCGACACCTCGTGGCGACGCCTCTGCTGGCTACGTGGGCGGCTCGTCCTGCCGGGGTTCCGTCTTCTGGCGGCGCGTCGGGCGCGCGTCTTCACCGGCGCGTCGGGCGCGCGTCACGCGCCGGGCGTCAAACTCGCGCCGGGCGTCGACCTTGGGCTGAGACTCAGGCGGGAGTGGCCCCTGCCGCGTCGGCCTTGATGGCGGTGGCCCCGAAGCGGGTGACGACGTGGACGTCGAGCCGTGGTGCGTCGTCGGGCAGGTCCGTCGGGGGCGTGACCTCGATGCGGGTGTCTCCGCCGACGAGCGTGTCCTGGACCGCGACGGACCAGTCCGCTCGTACCAGCAGCTCCACGCCACCGAGCACGTTCTCCAGCAGGACCGTGGCCCCGGCCGGGTCGAGGGTCGCGTGGCGGAGGTCCACGCGCGCACCACCGAGGACCACACCCACCTCCGCGCTGCGCAGGCCGCGGGCACGGCTGGTGAACTCGAGCCCCCCGAGGACCGCCGTGCGGCGGAACTCATCGCTGACCTCGCTGCCTTCCTCGTAGCGCTTCGAAACGACGATGGCGGCGAGCCGCGCGAGGGACAGCCCGGCAGCGAGCAGCACGGCGGACCTGGCGAGCTTGCGCATGGGTGGGGCTCCTCCTCTGTGGTGGGTGCGGCCGGCGTCGAGCCTCACCTTAGCGAGCCCAACGGCGATGTCGGCCCGCCCAATCGCCCGTCCGATGCGGGCGGAACGGCACTGTCTGGGCGGCTCGACGATGTCGCACCCTCCTGCTTGGTGTCCCTGCGCTGCGCGGGTACCGCAGGGCGGTTCGGGTGGCTGTACCCGCGTTCTCCATGCTCAGGAGGAGATCATGCCGACGGTCGACCAGGCGATCGACGAATTCCTTTCCCTCAAGCGCATCGCGGTGGCAGGCGTCTCACGCGACGCCAACGGCGCGCATGCCAGCAACGGCATCTACACGCGCTTCAAGGAGCGCGGATACGAGGTGTTCCCGGTCAATCCCAACACCGACGAGATCATGGGTGACCCCTGCTACCGAAGCCTCAAGGACATCCCCGGCCGCGTCGAGGGCGTGGTCATCGCGACGAACCCGAAGGTCTCGCTCTCGGTCGCGCAGGAGTGCAAGGAGCTGGGTGTCGAGCGGGTCTGGTTCCACAAGAACTTCGGCGCCGGCAGCTACTCGCGAGAGGCGCACGACTACTGCCGCGAGAACGGCATCACCGCCCTGGTGAGCTGCCCGCTGTGGTATGGCAAGACCCAGGACGGCTTCCACAAGTTCTTCGGGGCCGCCTGCCGGGTCCTGCGCCAGGTGCCCAACACCATCGAATAGGCGTCGGCATCGCGCTCTCCCTGTCGCCGCAGGCGCTCGACCGCCGTGGGTGACGC
>JBFLKP010000018.1:0-2587 GCA_040883225.1 Candidatus Limnocylindrales bacterium
CCGGCCGCGGTGAACGTCGGGAAGACCTCGGAGCCGTCAGGCGAAGCGAGGTCCTCGACCGCCGAGGCGATGGCGCCGGCGCGCAGGCTGAACTCGCGCACGACGCCGGCCGCGGCGGGTTCACCGGAGAGGTAGTAGGGCTCGCTGGCCCGCTCCTGCAGCGCCGCCGGGGCCATGGGCCACAGCGACCACGGCTCCAGCTCCGCGCCCGACAGCGGCAGCTCGAGGCCGCCGGCGCGGACGGCCTCGGCGAAGGCCACCCCGAGCGCGCGGGGCGAGTCGTACCACACGATGCGCACGCGCCTGTGCCCGAGGTAGGTGCGCAGCGCGTGCTCCACCCGCAGGCGGTCCGCCGGCTCGGTGGAGGTGAGACCTTCGTAGAGCCCGGCCTCGAGGGCGCGGCGCGCGCCGTCGCTCCACTCGCGGCGCGTGGCCGCCCGGGTGCGTGGCTCCATGCGGACGGCCTGTCGCTGGGCCCAGCCCCTGGGCGCCGGTCGTGGCAGGAATGGGCGCTCCGCGCGACAGCGCGCGCAGTCGGTGTGATCGAGCGCGTTGTCCGTGCCGAAGTAGTCCGAGAGCTCCGCGCACCAGCCGCAGCGAACCAGCGGACGACCGCGACGGTCGTGCCACGGACCGAGGTGGTTGTCCAGACAGTCATGCAGCCGCTCCGCGAGCCGTCCGTGATACTCCGCGGTCCGGAAGTCGTCCGCGTCGTCAGCGCAGAAATCGCCGCAGATGTCGCAGCTTCCGATGGCGACCATCAGTCGCGCACCGGGCGCCACGACTGGTAGTGGCCGGCCGCCGGCTCGTACTCGCGCTGCTGCACGACGCGCCAGCGGCCGGGCGGGACGTCGATGGGCGCGTGCTCCTCGTGTACCAGCTGGGCACGTGAGCGCGTGAGCAGGTAGCGCACACCGGCGTGCACGAAGGTGCGTGCGTCCGGCTCGTGGATGGCGTGAGCGTGACCGGTGGCCTCACCCTCGGCCAGCACGATGCGGCCGGTTCGCGGCTGCTGGCGGGCGCCGTCCGGGATGCCTGGGACCGCCACGAGCAGGATGTCGCCCTGCCGAAGGGTCATGGGGATGCTGGTGTCGTCGGACAAGCGGGTACCTCGCGCGGACATGGGGACGCTCCTATCGCTTCCGGCCGGGGCACCGTGCCCACGAGGGCCGGTTGCCGCACCGTCATCGAGCCGGATCTCTCGGGTGCTCTCGATAGTTGGGGCGAGAGAGACCGCCTCGTCTCTCTCGCGCGCGTGAATCATCTGCCCGGCTTGTGCCACCTGTATGGCACGGTTTGACGCCATCAATACCATTCGGCGATGGATATCCTCATCGTGGGGGCAGGACACGCGGGACTGGCCAGCAGCCAGCGACTGGCGGAACGGGGCATCGAGCACGTCGTGCTCGAGCGCGGACGGATCGGCCAGACGTGGCGAACGCAGCGCTGGGCCTCGTTCACGCTCAGGAGGAGCGGGCGAGCTCGCTGGCATCGACCTCATCGGTCTGCCGTGGCTCACGAAGCGCGGCTCGGGGATCATCCATGGCATCAGCGACGACGCGGAGACGCTCAGCCGGCGCATCGAGGCGGGCGCGCACTCACTGACATGAGCCTCGACCGACCACCCGGCCTCGCCACGCCCACCAGCTCGCGCGCCTGGGAGGACACCGTCCCCGACATCGTCCGCGGTGCGAAGCGGCACGGGGCCATCGGGTCACGGCGCACGAAGTACCCGCTGAAACCGCGCTAGTGCCCCGCATCATCCGGCCCTCCGGCGACGCGGCGCCGGTCATCGTGCACGTGCCCCATGCCTCGACGGTCATCCCCGAGGCGGCGCGCGCCGAGCTCCTGCTCTCCGAGGCCGAGCTCGCCGATGAGCTGCTGCGCCTGACCGACCATCACACCGACGCACTGTTCGCCGGACTGGGCGAGCTGGGGGCCACGCTCTTCGTCAACGACCGCTCGCGCTTCGTCTTCGACCCTGAGCGCTTCCTCGAGGACTCGGCCGAGCCGATGGCCGCGCGTGGGCAGGGGGTCGTCTACTGGCAGGGCACGCGGGGGCAGCCCATCCGCTCGGCCTCGGCCGAGCTGCGGGAGCGGTACGTCGAGGAGGGCTATCGGCCGTACCATGCCGCCCTCGACGCGCTGGTGGCAGCGGTGCTCGAGGCCTTCGGCGTGTGCCTCATCGTCGACGGTCACTCGTTCCCCAGCGAGCCCTTGCCCAGCGAGCTCGACCAGGCGCCCGACCGACCCGACATCTGCATCGGCACCGACGAGCTGCATACGCCCGTGGCGCTGGCCGATGCCCTCGAAGCGGCGTTCGCGGCCGAGGGCTACGTCGTCAGGCGCGATGCGCCGTTCGCGGGAACGTTCGTGCCAGGCGGCTTCTACGGCACCGACGAGCGCGTCCGCTCGGTGATGATCGAGGTGCGCCGCGGCCTCTACTTGGACGAGGCCACGGGCACTCCCCTGCCCTCCTTCTCGGGCGTCGGCGACGCCATCACCCGGGCCGTCGCCGGAGCCATCCCCGTGGGCACCCTGCCGTCCTAGCGATCCGGACGGTGGGGCGTCGCGGGGTGCGGCGTCG
>JBFLKP010000151.1:0-19919 GCA_040883225.1 Candidatus Limnocylindrales bacterium
CCCGCCAGCGAGCGGGACGCCTGGCTGGCCGAGGTCGCGAGCTACGGTGGCCACACCGTGATCGACATGCGGTCGGGCGCATGAGCCACAGACGGAGCGGCGGCACCGACCCCGCACCGTTCGTCGTGATCGCCGGTGCCGATGGCGTGGGCAAGTCGACCCTGGCCGACGCGCTGGAGGCGCGGCCGATGGCCCAGCCGGCGGTCCGGCTCCACCACCGGATCGGCTTGCTGCCACGGCGCGCATCAAGCCGCGTGGCGACCGACCGACCTCATGCGGCGAGGCCCTACCCGAGCTGGCTGTCCATGCTCAAGATCCTGTACCTGGCCGCGGACTATCTTGCGGGCTATGCCTTTCGCGTACGGCCGGCGATGGCGCGGGGCCGTTGGGTCGTGCTCGAGCGCGGTTGGGGTGACTTGGAGGTGGACCCGGTCCGTTACCGGCTGGCCGCCGTCGGCGGGCTGACCCGGCGCTTGGCCCGCATCCTGCCGCGGCCGACGCTGCTGGTCGTGCTCGAGGCCCCCGCGGACGTCATCCGGGCGAGGAAGGCAGAGCTCGCACGCCCGGAGCTCGAGCGCCAAGCCCAGGCGTGGCGTCGGATCGCGAGTGCCGGGCCGAGCGTCGTGCTCGACGCGCGACGCCCGATACCGGAGCTGGTGGACGCCGTGCTCGAGGCGGTCGAGGCCAGCCAGGGGTCGGCGGGCACGTTGGCGAACATGAGCGCTCCAGCGCGCTACGTTGCGTTGCCGTCGTCGCGACGCCCGCGCTTCGTGCTGCCGGCCGGAAGTCGGAGCTTGGCCTACGCCGGCCTGACCCTCTATCAGCCGGTGACTCGACGTGGGCTGCTCGGGTGGAGGCTCGCCCGGACGGTCGCGCGGCTGGGTGGTTTCAGGTTGCTGCCTGCGGCAGCGCCGCCGCCGGACTTCGCAGGGATGCGTTCGCTCTTCCCCGAAGGGATCCTGGCGGTCCAGGCCTCGCGAGGGGCAACGCGCCGGAGCGGCCTCGTGTTGGACCATGCCGGAGGCGTCCTCGGCGCGGTGAAGATCGCCGATGACACGGAGGGCGCGGAACGACTGCGACGCGAAGCCGACCGGATCGAGACCTTCGGGGCCCTGCTGGAGCCCCCGCTGGTGGCGCCGGACATCATCGCGTCGGCACCGGGCGCCCTGTGCTGCCGGTCAGCCGACTGGCGACCTCGGGCGCGTCCCTGGGAGCTCCCGCGGACCATCGCCTCGGCGCTCGGCGCGTTCTACCGAAACGGCGGCGGCGATGCGCACCGCGGACCGGCGCACGGTGACTTCGCGCCGTGGAACGTGCTCGCCCTCGATGACCAGCGCTGGCTTGTGATCGACTGGGAGGATGCCACCAGCGATGGCACGCCGTTCCAGGATCTCTTCCACTGGCTGGTCCAGTCGAACGCGCTGCTCGGCCGACCGACCCGCCGTACGATCATCCGGGGCTTCCGGGGCGACGGCTGGGTCGGCGGTGCGTTCGACGCGTATGCGACCGCGGCCGGTCTCGATGCTGCCGACCGCATCGAGGTCTTCCGCACCTACCTCCAGCACTCGAGCCAGCGGCTCTCCGCGCGAGGAACTTCTCACCGACGAGAGATCGCTGCCCGGGAGCATCTGCTCCGAGAGACCGGCGGTGCCAACCCTTCCGGTCCGTCACTAGAGGACAGGTGAACCGCCGGCCCGCCTCGCCCGGTCAGTTGCTCGCGAGCGTGCGTGGTCAGCACCGGATCGTGGCGGGGGTCGTCGATGCGGGTCTGTCCTCGCTTGCCACGTTCATCGTCGGCTTCTACGCCACTCGCAACCTGGAGCCGGCCATCCTCGGTGCCTATGCACTCGCCTTCAGCGTGTTCGTGCTCTCGGGGCTGATCTCGGCCATGCTCGTGTTCACGCCCACCGAGATCGCGGCCGTCGACTATCCGCGCGGCCACCAGCTGCAGCTGCTGCGCCAGAGCCTCATGCGCGGCTCGATCGTCTCGCTGCTCGCCGCCGTCGCGACCTCGGCCTGGATCCTCATCGCGCCTGCAGAACTAGACCGGGCCGCCCTCAGCGCGCTCGTCGTGTCGGGCGCCGGAGCCGCGTTCTTGTCTCCCCTCCAGGATCATCTGCGGCGGATGCTCCACCTGGCCCACGAGTCGTGGCGATCGGTGGCCGTGGCCATCGTCCAGATCCTCGCGACGCTCGTGGCCATCGTCGTTCTCGCCGGCCTTGAGGTCGATGCCCCCATCGTTCCGTTCGGTGCGTTGATCATGGCCAACGCCGCTTCCCTGTCCGTCGGGTTGCTGCTCAGCAGCCGCGACCTCCTCGCGCCGACGACGGAGGAGTCCGTCAGCCGCGAGCGCCTGCTGCGTTCAGGGCGACCGCTGCTCGCCGTTGGCCTCGTCCCGAGCGTGACCACGTTCGTCGTGTCCTGGCTGGTGACCACCATCGCCGGCAGCGCGACGCTCGGATACGTGCACGCGGCACGGATCGTGAGCCAGCCGGTCGCGGTCCTCCAAAAGGGTCTCGGCAGCGTGCTCGGACCGCGAGCCACGCGGGCGGCGAGCCAGCGAGATCAGGCGGCGCTCAGCCGGGTCACCCGCCTGTTCGGGGGGCTGATCATCGTGGCGGGCGCGTTCTGGATGGCCGCGGTCGCGATCCCGGCGCCGTGGAACGTGTTGCCAGAGGTTCTGCCGCTCGCGTACGTGGTCCCCGGGCTGGTCGCGGCGGCCATCATCGCCTTTACCATCCAGAGCCTGTCGGCCGCGCGCCGGTTCGAGATGTATGGGGCCGCCAAGGAGAAGAGCGCGGTGAAGACCGAGGTTCAGGGCAACGTCGTCCGGCTCTGCCTGGCGCTGTTCGCTGGCGTGATCGGGCCCTTCGTGGTGCCGATCGGGCTGGCCACGCTGGGCGTGATCCGGCTCATCCGCTACGGACGAACCCTGCGGGAGTACTACGGCACTCCCGCGCCGGCCGGCGCGGGGGCACGCGGAGGTTCGGCCCCGGCCGACGATCTCCACGAGGTGGCCACCGCTGAAGGCGATCGGACGAACCTCCGTGTCTGACCGGCGAGGGCGGCTCGTGATCACCGGGGCGGCTGGCATCATCGGTCGAGTCCTGGCGGCCCCGTTCGCCGCCTCGCACGACCTGGTCCTGCTCGATCGCCGGCCGGATCCAGACCTTCCGCTGACGCTGGTGGACCTGGCCGACCGCGACGGCTTGGTGCGTGCGTTCGGCGGCGCCGAAGCGGTGATCCACCTTGCCGCCACGAGCGATGTCGCGGCGGCCTGGGATGCCGTGCTGGAGTCCAACATCGTGGGGCTGCACAACGTCTTCGATGCGGCCGTGGCCGCCCGCGTCCCGCGCGTCGTGTTCGCGTCTTCCAACCACGTCGTGGGGATGTACGAGCGGGACGGCGCGCCCTCCATCTACACGGACCGCGAGCGCCCGGCGTTGGACCAGGCAGCGGCGATCCGGCCGGACTCCCTGTATGGCGTGTCCAAGGCGTTCGGCGAGGCGCTCGGGCGCTACTACGCCGAGACGCACGGTCTCCGGGTGATCTGCCTCCGGATCGGTACGGTGCTCGCCGTGGACGATCCGACGGCGCCGTTGGTGGAGGCTGCCCCGGCCTGGGCGCCGGGACCCTGGGAGCTCCGGATCCGTGCGACCTGGCTCAGCCACCGCGATTGCGTCGAGCTCTTCCGCTGCGCACTGTCGGCCGACGTCGCGTTCGCGATCGCCTATGGCGTTTCGGACACGCCGGGCCGGTTCTGGGACCTGGAGGAAGCCCGCCAGGTCCTGGGCTTCCGGCCCGCCGACCGCTGGCCGGGCGAGGACTGACGAGCCCCGGCCCGCGTCCCCGGTGTCGGCCACCTCGATCGGGGACTGGAGCATGCCTGGCCCACGGTGCGGTCGCGAGGGGCGGTAGACTTGGACGAGCACCGGGGGCCGGTTGGTGCGCGTGCGGGGGACACATGGCACGCGTGTGCTTGGGACACAGACCGTATCGTTGATCTGCACTTACCTGTGCCCTGCTATGCCCAAGATCCGCACGAGAGGGAGGCTAACGCCCGTGCTCGCAACGAGGTACCCCTGCTGATGGCTGGAGCACCCGCATTCATCCTTTCGGCCGGCGCTGCCGTCGTCGGTCTCGCCTTTGCGACCTACCTGGCGCGATGGGTGATGGCCCAGGACGCCGGACCCGAGATCATCCAGAAGGTCGGTCGGCTGATCCAGCAGGGCGCCATGGCCTTCCTGCGCCGCGAGTACACCATCCTCGCGGGCTTCGTCGTGATCGTGGCCGTGCTCATCGCGGCACTCATCGACTTCAACATCACCGACAACGCCACCATCGCTGCGTCCAACGCTGAGAGCTCGGTCGGCGAAGGCCCGTGGACCGCGCTGGCCTACGTGCTCGGCGCCATCGGCTCGGGCACGGCCGGCTTCGTGGGCATGCGCATCGCGACCCAGGGCAACACGCGCACCGCGGCGGCCGCCATGGACGGACTGAACCCGGCCCTGCGTGTGGCCTTCCGCACCGGCACCGTCATGGGCATGACCGTCGTCGGCATCGGCCTCCTCGGGGTGACCATCCTGTGGGTCATCTTCCAGGAGCCGTCGATCGTGGCCGGCTTCGCCTTCGGCGCGTCATCGATCGCGCTCTTCGCGCGCGTCGGCGGCGGCATCTACACCAAGGCCGCGGACGTCGGCGCCGACCTCGTGGGCAAGGTCGAGGCGGGCATCCCCGAAGATGACCCGCGCAACCCGGCCACTATCGCCGACAACGTCGGTGACAACGTCGGCGACGTCGCCGGCATGGGCGCGGACCTCTTCGAGTCCTACGTCGGCAGCATCGTCTCCGCCCTGACGCTGGTCGCGATCGGCGTGCTCTTCTTCGCCGATCTCGGCACCGACCTCGACGGCGCCTGGGACGGCGCGCTGGCCGTGCTGCCGCTGGTCGTCGCCGGGGTGGGCATCCTGTGCTCCATCGGTGGCACCTACCTGGTCCGGACCCAGGACGACGCCAAGATGAGTCAGCTGCTGTGGGCACTGCGATACGGCGTGTTCGGTGCGGCCGGCCTCGTGCTGGTCGCCACCGCGGCGCTGCTGCTCATCCTCGAGCTGCCCTTCGAGCTCTTCTGGGTCGTCCTGACCGGCCTCATCGTGGGCCAGGTCATCGGCAACACCACCGAGTTCTTCACCTCATACGAGTACCGCCCCACCCAGTGGATCGCCAAGCAGGCTGCCACTGGTCCGGCCTCGGTCGTCATCGGCGGTATCGCGGTCGGTCTCGTCAGCGTGGTCATCCCGACCATCGCGGTCGTGGCCGGCATCTTCGTGGCCAACCACTTCGCCGGTCTCTACGGTGTCGCCCTCGCCGCCGTCGGCATGCTCAGCACGCTGGGCGTGACCCTCGCCACCGATGCCTATGGCCCGGTGGCTGACAACGCGGGCGGTCTGGCCGAGCAGGGTCACCTGCCTCCTGAGGTGCGCGAGCGCACGGACGCGCTCGATTCGCTGGGCAACACGACCGCGGCCACCGGCAAGGGCTTCGCCATCGGCTCCGCCGTCCTGACCGCCCTCGCCCTGCTGGTCGCGTACACCCAGGTCACCGGCATCTACGAGACCGGGCTCGACCTGACCACGGCCGAGGTGCTCATCGGCGTCCTGCTGGGCGCGATGCTGCCGTTCCTCTTCGCCGGCCTCACGATGTACGCCGTCGGCGAGGCCGCGGGCGCGATGATCGAAGAGGTTCGCCGTCAGTTCCGGGAGATCCCCGGGCTGCGCGAGGGGGCCGAAGGCGTCGAGCCCGACGCCGCCCGCGCGGTCGACATCTCGACCAAGGGCGCCCTGCGCTCGATGATCCTGCCCGGCGCCATCGCGGTGCTGTCGCCGATCATCGTGGGCGTGGTGCTGGGGGCCCAGGCCCTCGGCGGCATGCTCGCCGGTTCCATCGCCTCCGGCTTCCTGCTGGCCCTCTTCATGGCCAACACCGGTGGCGCCTGGGACAACGCCAAGAAGTGGATCGAGTCCGGTCAGATGGGTGGCAAGGGCTCCGAGGCCCACGCGGCGACCGTCGTCGGTGACACCATCGGGGACCCCTTCAAGGACACTTCCGGCCCCTCGATCAACATCCTGCTCAAGCTGATGTCGATCGTGGCGCTCATCTTCGGCCCGCTCTTCATCTAGCAGCGCGGGCGCATCTCGCACGCAAGGCGGGCGCCGGGACACCGGCGCCCGCTTCTTCGTGCCCACGGGCCTCGGCCACCGTGCCGTGGCCCGCGTTCGCGTCCTGCAGCCGTAGCTCTCGGGTTCGCGTCCCGCAACGGCGTGCGGCAGGCGTCCGGGTTCGCGTCCCGCAACGGAGTGCGCCGGCCGTCCATCGGCACGCAGGGGAACACAACGCCCGAGTGTCCTCCACAGGGTGCCAATCGACCGCGAGCGGCCCAAATCGGGTGCCATCTTCTTCGCCTGTCCCTCCTCGTGGTCCATCCGATGGCTGAGCCGCACCATCGTCGGTCGATTGGCACCCAGCGGGGGACAGCCGCCCACGGGCACAGCCATCGACGCGCTGGCGGCCACCCAGGGGCAAGCCGGATACGATGAGGTCACGATGGAACGAAGCCTCTACTACGTGCGCCTCTTTCCCGGGACCGAGGAGCGCTACGACCGGCTCCACGCCGAGATCCCCGAAGATGTCGCGGCCGAGATGCGCGATGCCGGCTTGCGTGACATCACCGGCTATCGACGCGGCACCGACGTGTGGTGGTACGCCCGCTGCGAGCCCGACCGCACGGCCGCCTTCCGCCGCTACGCCATGGGTCGGGCCAACCGCCGTTGGGGCAAGCAGTTCCGCGACGTCATCGCCGAGGTGGAGGCGCCCAAGGGCGGGCTCATCTGGTACGACGAGGTCTTCCACACCGACGCCCCCGAGCCGGAAGGGCCGTGGGAGCACGGCTGCTTCAGCCTCGTCATCGATCCGCGTTCAGCGACGTACTACGACAACCTGCATGCCAACCCGTGGCCGGAGATGCTCGAGGCTATCGCCGCCGCGGGCTACCGCGACTACACCGGCTTCCGGCGCGGCCCGCACGTCGTCTATGTCGGCCGCTACTACCCCGACTTCGAGACCGTCATCGCCCGCATCAACGCCACCGAGGTCGCCGCTCGCTGGGGTCATGCGTTCGAGAACGTCATCACCACGTTCACCGGACACGACGGCCGCAACTTCAGGGCCACCGAGATCTACCACCAGGACTGAGCCGGGAGGAGGTCGCGGGCTTCGCCACGGTTTGGGTTAAGGATGGCCAACGTTCGTCTCGCGAGCCGGAGCGTTCACGTATCGTCCCCACCCATGTCAACGAGCACATGGGTTCCGATACGCGCACGCGGCGAGGCGGGTCGAGATCGACTCCTGGCCTTCCGCCTCGTCACAGCGGTGCTGATGGCGTCGTTGCTTGGCGCCACCCTGACCATCGGCAGCGTCAGTCCAGGGGCGGCCGCGAGCGCGGCGTCCCAGTCGTCCGATGTCGCCTCCTGGCTGCTGGATCCGGTCCGGCGGGTCGGCGAGGTGGCTGCACAAGCGCCCGCATCGCTCGGGGCCTCGTCGACGACATCGGCAGGCACTTCGGCCAGCGCCCAGCTCCGGCCGTCTCCGGGGCCCGGCCCGTTCGGCATGAACCTGTATCGGCCCGGTGACTTCGTCTCGCAACAGACCGAGTACTGGTGCGTCGTCGCATCGGTCCAGACGATGATGAACATCATGGAGCCGGGCCAGCCCGACCGCAGCCGTGCGACACAACGCAGCCTGCAGTTCCAGGCGCGCCGCCTCGATCAGGAAGACGACGACTACTGGCGCGCGCGGATGAGCGGCGAACGCTGGCGCAAGGGACATCACGGGCTCGGGCTTCAGGACTGGGTCGGCCTGCTCAACGACAACGGGTTCGGGCCCTACGAGGTCGACCGCGCCGACACTCGCAAGCACGCCATCCGCAAGGCGGCGCGCGCCATCCGCCTCACCGGCAAGCCGGCCGGCCTGGTGGTCTGGCGCGGTGCCCACGCCTGGGTCATGTCCGGGTTCGAAGCCACCGCCGACCCCGCGTACACGAACGAGTACAAGGTCAAGCGGGTCCATATCCAGGACCCCTGGTTCCCGGCCGTGAGCAGCATCTGGGGTGCGTCTCGGCCGCCCGACACCACGGTGTCCGTGCGGGCGCTGGCCCGGGACTACCTGCGCTACGACCGGCCTGGGCGTCGCCACCCCAAGCGCGACGGCCGGTACATGCTCATCCTGCCCACCGTGCCCGCAGAAAGGGCAGGCTAGCTAGCCTGCCTACCTCTCGTCGGGGTCGAGCTCGATGGAGACGGAGTTGATGCAGTACCGCTGGCCGGTCGGGTCGGGCCCGTCATCGAAGACGTGACCGAGGTGGCCACCGCAGTTGGCGCACATCGCTTCGGTCCGGACCATGCCGAAGGAGGTGTCGGTCTCGTAGGCGATGGCGCCTTCGGCTGCCGGCTGCCAGAAGCTGGGCCAGCCTGAGCCGGAGTCATACTTCGTGTCGGAGGCGAACAGCTCTGCGCCGCAGCCCGCGCACCGGTACGTGCCCGCTCGCTTCTCGCTCACGTACTCGCCGGTGAAGGCGCGCTCGGTGCCCTTCTCCCGCAGGATGCGGTACTGGTCGGGCGTGAGGCGCTCGCGCCACTCGTCGTCGGTCTGCGGCATGGGAGCCGCGGTCTTCTCGTCATTCATGGCCGCAAGCCTACCGGCTGCTCGATAACGGCCGCATGACTCAGTCAGGCCGACCCGTGCTCCACGCGGACACGTCGTGTGACCCCAAGCCGTCGGCGAAGACCCGCTGGGCGCCCGCGAGCGTGAACTCGACATCGGGGCAGTTCGAGACCGGCGTCTGGCCAGGGCCCATATCGAAGGCATCGCCCATGAGCTCGCGCCACTGCTCGGCGATGTCGAAGGTGTGGCCGTCGACGACGAGGTCCAGGTTGCCATAGCGCTTCGGCCCATAGGCGTCGATACCCACCTGCGACTCGCCGACCCAAAGCCAGACGTCGGCGCCGACGGCCGAGTCGAGCTGGATGCCCTCGATCTCGACCGAGAAGAGCTGGCCGTCGTTGGCGTCCGCGACACGCGCGATGAGGGTCGCCTCGGGGGTCCTCGGCGCGAGGCCCAGCGTGGCCACGAGGTATCGCTGCACGAACGAGCTGTTGCTGGTCACCTGGCGCCCGCCTCGTTCCGAGCTGAACGGCTGATGTCTCGGCTGGGCCCAGGCGCAGACCACGCCGGCGACCGGTTCATCGAACGCTTCGATGACCAGATCGCCAGCGAGGCCGCGACCGCAGTCGAACGCGATGACCTCGGTGACCAGCACCGGTACCCCGCCCTCGAGTCCGGGGTGGATCGCCGGCCCGACGTTGCGCCCGAAGCCGCCGATGAGGAACTGGCTGAGAGCCACGCCCTCGCCACCCGGAGGGCAATCGAACACCCAGCGATCGAACCCACTCGAGCTGGCTCCCATGTCGCGTACGGCGCGAGCTCGACCTTGCAGGCTGTCCCAGGTCGGCTGCCCGGCCCATGGGACCCGCGCCTCGGGATCGATGACCGTGACGTCGAAGCCTCGCAGCCGTCCACCGAGGCTGTCGCCGATGTCGGCGCTGCCCTGGAACACGATCCTGCCGTCGTCGCGCACGCGAACGGTGGTGCCCACGCTGGCGTCGCCTCCGAGGCTGAAGAGCGTGCCGTCGTTCGACAGCACGTTGGTGCTGACGATGCGGCCCGGCGCCACCGACCCCAACGGGAAGGGGTCGACGGGAGTGTTCGGGGGTGCGGCCAGGTCGGCGAGCTCGGCGACGACCGCCGTATCGATGCAGCCGTCGCCGTCGACGCAATCGAAGGGTGTGGCCACGATGTGTTGCTCGAGTGCCCAGCCCACGCCACCATCGTCGTCAGCCACCGCTGTCGCCACCACCGGCGTCCGCCCATTCTCGAACCCGGCGGTGTCCTCGACGACCACGATCCGGCCCGCGCGCGTACCGCTGTCGAGCGTCCCTTCGATTCGGTAGAGCAGGTCGGGTCTGGGGAGCCCGCGAATGGCCGCGGGGGACTCGTCGGGCGTGACCGCGCTCCACTCGGGTACCGCACCGAAGGCGTCGTTCGTGGCGAACGCGAGGCCATCGTCGCTCACCGCCCACGACGCGGTGCCGGTCTGAGCGGCGACGGCGCCCGAGGACAGCACGAGCAACGCAAGGGACAGCGGAGCGACCAGGCGACTGGACCAGGACAAGCTCGTTCCTCCGACTGGGGGTGTGCCGGCTCGGACCCTGGCAACGTAGGGCCGAGGCTCGGGGCGGTCAAGGCGTACCGGGTGGTCGAAACGTACTGGCCTCGTCGATGCGACGATACCGGCATGACCCTGCTCTTCCTCGCCGTGGGCGGCGCGTTCGGTGCCGTGTCGCGCTATCTCGTGCAGGGCTGGGTGCAGGACCTGGCCGGCGGGCGATTCCCGTGGGGTACGTTCGCGGTCAACATCTCGGGCTCCTTCCTGCTGGGGCTCGTCTTCGCGCTGGCCATGGATCGCGCGATCCTGTCGCCGGAGGTGCGCATCCCGCTGATGGTCGGCTTCATCGGCTCGTACACCACCTTCTCGACGCTGATGCTCGAGTCGTGGACGCTGGTGGAGGAGGGGGACATCGCGCACGTGCTGCTCAACATCGCCGGCTCTGTCGTCGTCGGCATGGTCGCCGTCGTGGCCGGGCTGGCCCTCGGGAGGCTGCTGCCATGAGGATCGACGGTCCCGCGCTGCTGGCGCGCATCTACATCGGCGAGTCCGACCGCTGGGAGGGCCGGCCGCTCTACCAGGCCATCGTCGAGCGCCTGCGCGAGCAGGGCGTCGCAGGCGCCACCGTCCTGCGCGGCATCGAGGGCTACGGCCGAGCGGCCCGCGTGCACACGGCCCAGATCCTGCGGCTGTCCGAGGACCTGCCCATCCTCGTCGAGGTGGTCGACCGGGAGGACCGTCTGCGTGCCGTGCTGCCCGCCATCGACGCCATGGTCGACGGCGGCCTCATCACCCTCGAGCCGGTCGAGGTCATCGCCTATCGCTCACCCGAACCATCGGAGGACTCCTGAACATGCGCCGATCCGCGGCTCTTCTCCTCGCCCTCTCGCTCGTCCTGGCCCCGGCCGCAGCCGGCGCGCAGGACGAGGGCTACCGCACCGTGGAGGAACCGCTCTACGGCGTGACCTCGCAGGTGCCGGAGGGATGGCAGGACCTTGGCGGAGGCTCGTACGCCCGCGGTACGCCGCCGGCAGACCTCGCGCTCATCGCCATCCAGTCGGCACCGGCCACGATCGATCGACTCTGGGCCAGCCTCGTACCGCAGTTCGGGCTGAGCGATGTGCCCGATGTCAGCGGCGCCTACGAGGGCGGGACCTATGACTGGACGCTCCATCGCTTCGAGGTCACGGCCGGCGGGGTCACCGTGGCGGTCGACCTGGCGCTGTCGGAGAACGACGGCACCACCAGCCTCGTCCTGCTCCAGGCCGACCCCGAGGAGCTCGATGAGCTCGGTGACCAGGTGCTCTTCCCCGCGCTCGATGCGTTCGCCCCGCTGGCGCCCGAGCCGACGCCCGATGCGGCGGACTTCGACTACTCCTCGGAGGAGGTCGCCTTCGCCGGCGGCTCCGAGGACGTGGAGCTGGCCGGGACCCTGACCCTGCCCAACACAGCCGGTCCGCATCCGGTGGTCATCACCATGACCGGTTCGGGCCCGCAGGACCGCAACGAGTCGCTTCGGCCGCTCACCCTGTTGGAGCCGTTCGCGGTCATCGCCGACGCCCTGACGAGCGCCGGTGTCGGTGTGCTGCGCTACGACGACCGCGGTGTCGGTGGCTCGACCGGTGACTACAGCGCTGCCACCGTGCAGGAGCTGGCGGAGGACGCCCGGGCGGCCATCGACTACCTCGAGACCCGCGATGACGTTGACCCCGATCGCATCGGGCTCTTCGGACACAGCGAAGGTGGGCTCTACGCGGCGATCCTCGGTGCCTCCGATCCGCGCGTGGCCTTCATCGGCATGATGGCGCCCGCGGTCATCGACGGCATCGACCTCATCGTCGAGCAGAACATGGCCCTGACCCGATCGGCCGGCAGCCCCGAAGAGCAGGTACAGGCGGCCGGCGAGTACACCGCCGAGGTGATGCCGCTCGTGCTCGAGGGCGACCTCGACGCCGCGAGGGACGTCTCCACGACCTTCTACGGAAGCCTCTGGGATGAGCTCACGCCAGAGGAACAGGCGTTCGCCGGCGAGCGCGAGGCCTTCATCGAGCAGCAGCTCGAGGCACAGTTCCCGACCTTCGAGTCCGACTGGTACCGCTCGTTGCTGGGCTATGACCCCGGGCCGGACTGGTCGACCGTCGAGGTGCCGGTGCTGGCGGTCTTCGGAGGCAAGGACGTCCAGGTCATCGCGGAGTCCAACGAGACCGCCCTGCGCGAGGCGCTGGCGGTCGCGGGCAACGAGGACGTCACGACGCTCACCATCCCCGACGCCAACCATCTCTTCCAGGAGGCGGTGACGGGCGCCATCGGCGAGTACCAGGAGCTGGAGCCCGAGTTCATCGATGGCTTCGTCGCGACCGTCGTCGACTGGTTCGTGGAGCGAGCCGGCGTGGCCGGCTAGCGATGGCCGGCGCTGACGACCGACCGCCGGGCCGGACCGGCGAGGGCTGGCATCCCGAGCCGGAGCTGCTCGATGTCCGTGACGAGGGCGCCTCACGCCCGGCGCTCGAGGCGCTGGGAGAGGCGGCCTGGGCTGCTGCGCTCGACTACGTCTACGAGCACGGCCTCGAGCGCGCCATCGGGCAGCCGGCCGACTATGACGAGCTGCGGCGCGAGTTCTTCGGACCCTCGGGACGCCCCGCGCCCGCGCCATCCGAGCCGCACGACGCGCAGGCGCTGATCGACGAGTTTCGCGTCCGGCTCGCGCCACACCAGGCCAACGCCTGGCATCCCCGGGCGTTCGCCTACTTCACCCCGGTCCCGCTGTGGGCTTCGATCGTCGGGGAGCTTCTCGGCCAGGTCGTGCACCAGGGGGTGGACGTCTGGCACTGCAGCCCCTCGGCCACGTTCGTGGAGGAGGAGGTCGTGCGTTGGCTGTGCGACCTCGTGGGCTACGGTGAAGGCTCGTTCGGCCTCTTCACCTCTGGTGGGGTGATGGCCAACATCATGGCCATGAACGTGGCCCGCGATGTCGGACTGCGGCGGGTCCGCGGACTCGACCGGCCGCCGCGTGGGGCAGCCCTCGAGCGGGCACGGGTCTACGTCAGCGAGCAGGCGCACTTCTCGTTGAAGCGCAGCCTCGACACCCTCGGGTTCCCGGAGGGCACGATGGTCAAGGTCCCGGCCGATGACCGGCTGCGGCTGCAGGCGACGCCGGTGGCCGAGGCCATCGCCCGCGACCGCGACGAGGGCCTGACGCCCTTCGCCATCGGGGCCACGGCAGGCACCACCAACACCGGCGCGGTCGACGCCCTGTCCGACCTCGCCGACCTCGCTGCGCGCGAGGGACTGTGGCTCCACGTCGACGCGGCCTACGGCGGGGCGGCCAAGCTGTCGGAGCGGCTGGCCCCGGCGGTCGCGGGGCTGGAGCGCGCCGACTCGGTCACCATCGACCCGCAGAAGTGGTTCTTCCAGGCCTACGACATCGGCGGCCTGCTCATCCGCGAAGGCGCGCTGCTGGAGCAGGTCTTCTCCTATCGGCCGGAGTACTACCGCGGGTCGGGCGATCCCCGTCGAGCCCCCGATGCACACTCCGACGAGCTCGACTTCTACCGCCTCAGCATCGAGGGCACGCGGCGACAGCGGGCGCTGAAGCTGTGGTTCTCGTGGAAGCACCTGGGCACGCCGGGGCTGGCCAGGCTGGTGGAGCGGACGGTCGATCTCGCCGACATCCTCAAGACCAGGCTGCGTGAGGCTGCCGACTTCGAGCTGGCCGAGGAATCGAACCTCTCGGTCGTCTGCTTCCGACACCTGCCCGCCCGCCTGCGCGAGGACGCCGCCGCCCGGGACGCGCTTGACGTCCACCAGGACGCGCTGCAGTCGGCGCTCCAGCTGAACGGCTCGTCGTTCCTGACCACGACACGGCTACGCGGCCGGACGTGGTTGCGAGCCGGGATCCTCAACCACACCACCACCGAGGCCGACCTCGACGTCCTGCTCG
This sequence comes from Candidatus Limnocylindrales bacterium, assembly GCA_040883225.1. Taxonomy (GTDB): domain Bacteria; phylum Chloroflexota; class Limnocylindria; order Limnocylindrales; family CSP1-4; genus JAFMJV01. The sequence goes on from JBFLKP010000151.1 coordinate 14,220, forward strand.
ATGACATCCGCGAGCTCGCCGCCGGCTTCTGACGCCATCGGAAGGGAGCTCTCGCCCGGCGAGACCGGTCGGAGGAGCCACACCCTGCGTCGATCGGCCTGCTGCCGCCGGCGTCGACTCCTGGCTCCATCCTGTGGAGACTCCGTGGACGCTCGAGTCGGTCCGCTAGTCCTCCGACTCCTCTCGACACCCGGCGCAGACGCCGACGATGCTCAGATGGCCGAGGTCCATGCGGAACCCCCGGGCGTCGTCGAGCTCGGAGGCCAGGTCGGCCACCTCTTCGGCACCGATCTCCCAGGCACCATGGCAGACCGAGCAATGGATGTGACCGTGCTCGCGTGCGGGCTGGACGTGGAACTCCTCGCGGCCGTCGAGCCCGTGGGCGTGGCGGATGAGGCCGATGTCCTCGAGCACGTCGAGGGTGCGGTAGACCGTCGACGGCGTGACCTCCGGGTCCTCGTCCCGGCAGCGCTCGACCAGCTCGGCGCTGGTGATGTGGCCGTCCGTTCCGGCCAGCACGTCGACCAGCAGCCGGCGTTGGGGTGTCCAGCGCAGCCCACGCTCGTGGAGCCGCTCGCGCACCTCGTCCCAGTCCACCTGTGGCACGTGCGCGTGGGTCTCGGTGGTCATCGCCCAGAAGGATACTGGCTCGGCCTCCCGACGACCTTATCGCAACGATTCGCAACAACGGGCCGCCGCGCATGGCATCGTCACGAACGAGCCGCCAGCCGCGACGCGTCTACGGCCGAGGGCCGGTCATCCTCACGCGATAGATGCTGCCGTTGGACAGGTCGGTCGCGAAGATGCGCCCGGCCGCGTCCTCGCCGAAGGACGCGATCCGTCGATTCGTGGTTCGTGAGAGCTTGACCATGCCCTTGCCGTTGAGCACGAAGAGCCGGCCGCAGAAGTCGCCGCCGACATAGAGCCCACGCCACGTGGGCGCGCCCGGTCCGCGGTGGACGTAGCCGCCGGTCACCGAGCAGCGCCCAGCGCCGTGCGCGTAGTCGTGCACCGGCCGCGTCCCGAAGGTGCAGCTAGCGCCGGTGTTCGGGTATCGACGCTTGCCCTCGCAGCGGTTCCATCCGTAGTTGCGCCCCTTGCCCGCAGCGATGCCGGCCGCGTTCGACCGCGAGCGGTTCACCTCTTCGCGGTCGCCCTGGCCGACGTCACCGATCCAGAGGTCGCCGTTCGCCCGGTCGAACGAGAATCGCCACGGGTTGCGCAGGCCCCAGGCCCAGAGGCTGTTCTGGCCGGCCTTGCCCACGCGTGGGTTGCCCGCCGGGATGCGGTACCGCTTGGGCCCCGCGCCGTCGGGGTCGAGCGGGTCGATCCGCAGCAGGGCTCCGTGCCTCGTGGACAGCTTCTGGCCGTTGCCGTTGGGGTCACCGCTGCCGCCGCCATCGCCCATCGCGACATAGAGCAGCTCGTCCGGCCCGAACGCGAGGTGGCCTCCGTTGTGGTTCGGGGCGGGCTGGTCGATGACCATGAGCGTGCGCTTGGAGCCCTTGTCGGCCTTGCCCGCGCTCGAGCGCCGGAACTCGGCGATGACGGTGTCGCCCTTCTTCGAGCCGCTGCCCTTGCGCGTGTAGTCGACGTAGAAGCGGCCGTTGTCGCGGTACTCCGGGTGGAAGGCCAGGCCCAGCAGGCCACGTTCACCGTTGCCGGAGCGGTTGGGGTTGACGACGAGGTTGGTGACGTCGAGGAAGACGCCCAGCTTGCGCCACCTGCCGTTGGCATACGTGGCCCGCTTGATCTTGCCGGTCTGCTCGACGATGAAGATCGTGCGCCCGCCGCCTGGCGCATGCGTCACGAGGACAGGCCGTGAGTAGCCGCTCAGGACGCGCTTGAGGGAGATGTCGGCCGAGGCAGCGCTCGATGGCGCCGCCATGACCCCCGCGGCGAGCGCGACGGTCACGAGGATGCCGATGGCCTTTGACGTCCGATGCATGATCCACCCTTCTCTGACGATGGTTGCCCCACGTCGATGTGCAGCTGGTCTCCGTGATCAGTGGACGAGGTCGTCGAAGCCGCGTGTGCAGAAGTGCCCGGATGGCTCCAGCACGGCACCGCAGTAGGGGCAGGTCGGGCGGCCACCGGCGACGACGCTGTTGGCGCGGCGCGCGAACTGCTGCGCCATGTGGGGCGTGAGGTGGACGCGCAGCACGTCGGGGCCGATGGGCGCGTCGTCGGGGATCTCGTCCCCATCGACATCCTCCTCGTCACGCACGGCCACGTCACCGGCGCCCGCGTCGAAGGTCATCGATCGCGCCTCGACCACGACCTGGTCGACATCGTCATCCCAGGCGATGATCATCGTGCCCACGTGGAACTCCTCATCGAGCGGCTGCTCAAGGGGTCGTTCGTCGAGCTCGCCCGCGGGCCCGGCATCGATGGCCGTCAGCCCGCGCCGCTCGACCTCGTCGATGATGGCCAGCACGCGGTCGGCCAGGACCGCCACCTGCTCCCTCTCCAGTCGAACCGTCGTCACCTCGCGCCCCTGCACCGCCTGCAGGAAGAACGTGCGCTCCCCGTCCTCGCTGATCGTGCCGGTGGCGAACCTCTCGGGCAGCTCGAAGTCGATGATGCGCCGCGTCATGCGCGGATGCTACCGGGTCAGCCCGCTTCGGGCGATTCTCCGGCAGGCGAGCCCTCGGCGCCCGAGCCGATGATGGCCTCGGCCTCCATCTCCACCTTCCAGCGCGGGTCGACGAAGCCGGTCACGACGACCATCGTGGAGGCCGGCCGAGCCGCCCGGAAGTGACGTCCGTGTGCCCGGCCCACCGCCTCCCAGTCGGTCGCTGCGACGAGGTACGTGCGGGTGCGCACGACCTCGTCGGCGGAGGCGCCAGCCTCGGCCAGCGCGGCCAGCATGATCTCGATGCAGCGTTCGGTCTGGACCTTCACGTCCGGGTCGACGTGACCGTCCGGCCAGTTGGGCGCGGTGCCGGCCACGATGACGCGGTCGCCGACACGGACCGCGCGGCTGAAGCCGATAGGCTCCTCGTAGGGCGAGCCCGACGAGACGAGCTGGCGTTCCTGGTGGTGGGTCATCGATGCCTCCTCAGGCGTCGGGGATGAGGATGGTCAGCGCGGCGCTGATGGCGCTGATGATGAAGGAGCCGACGGCAGCCGCGGCGATGGCTTGGAGGCCCAGCTCGGGCGGGAAGCCGCCGACGACGATGAGCGGGCCGAAGAGGAAGTCCACGACGAGGGCCACGAGCAGGAGCAGGGCGCCGTTGAGCACGATCGAGAAGAGCCCCAGCGTGGCCACGTTGAGCGGGATCGAGACGAGGCGCGCGATCGGCCGGATGAAGCCGTTCACGAGGCCGAACACGAGCGCGAGGATGAGCAGCGTGGCCACGACGCCGTCGGTCCCGTCGGCCCACTCCACGACGATGTCCGGCACCAGCAGGGCCGTGATGAGCAGCGCCGTGGCGATGATCGCGACGCGGATCAGGGTCCGGGTCATCGGTGCCGCTAGAGCAGCTCGGCCAGGGACGTGACCTGGTGGTCGGCCTCCGACAGCGGGTGGGCGGCGTCGCTCGGGACGCCGATGGTGTGGAGGCCCGCGGCCCGCGCGGCCGTGATCCCGGCCGGCGAGTCCTCGACGGCCACGGTCGTGGCGGGGTCTGCGCCGATGCGCTCGCAGGCCAGCCGGTAGACGTCCGGCGCCGGCTTGGGCGGCACCTCGTCGCCCGTGGCGATGGCATCGAACCAGTCCCCGAACGGCGTCTGGCTCAGGATCCGCTCCACGAGCGCCCGGCGCGTGTTCGAGGCCAGCGCGATCGGGACCTGCCCACGCACGCGCTCGAGCACCAGCGTGGCGCCGTCGGTCAGCTCGATGCCCGCGTCGATGAGCGCCCCGACGATGTCGAGGTACTCGACCCGCAGCGCCTCGACGTCCTCGTCCGGGAGCCCGAGACGGCCGGCGAAGTACGTCGCGCTCTGGACGTCGGAGAAGCCGAAGACGGCGGCCCGGTCGGCCGCCGTCAGCTCCTGGCCGTAGCGTCGGAACAACTCCTGCTTGGCCTGGAGCCACTGGCGCTCCGTGTGCACCAGCAGGCCGTCCATGTCGAAGACGACGGCCTCCCACGGACCAGGCAGCGTCAAGGGGGTCGGGGCAGGGGTGGGCATGCCCCCATCGTATCGATGATGCGCGTCGGTCGGGGCTCGAGCGCCTAGACTGGCGCCCGATGGACGAGCATGCCCGGCACGAACCCTTCAGCGACGCCACCCTGCTGTGGGATGGCGAGCCCATGCGCGGGCCCGACGAGCCCGACCCGGATGCCATCCCCACCAGCGAGATCGAGCCGTTCGAGCCGGGCCGCATCACGATGCGCTTCCGCGAGTCGAACCAGCAGCTGGTCTCGATGCCGTGGGACCAGCCGCTGGCCTACTGGGAGGGGCCCGACCTCGAGTTCGTGGACCTGCCCGTGGGCGCCAGCCGCCACACCGTCCGCTTCGCCATGGTCGACGGTCACATCATCGCGCTCAAGGAGCTGCCGCTGGAGGTGGGCCAGAAGGAGTACGACGTCCTGCGGGAGCTCGAGGCGCGCGGCGCGCCGGCGGTCAGGGCCTACGGTCTCGTCACGCGCACCGGCGACGAGGCCTCCATCATCCTTACTCGCTATCTGGCGCGTTCCTTCCAGTTCCGTCGGCTCTTCATGCGCCTGCCTGAGGGCGAGGTGCGCTACCGCGACAAGCTGCTCGACTCCATGGCCGGCCTGCTCGTGGAGATCCATCGCATGGGCATGTTCTGGGGCGACTGCTCGCTGGCCAACACGCTGCTCATGCGCGACGGCCAGCGGCTGCAGGCCTACCTCGTCGACGGTGAGACGAGCGAGCTGTATCCGCACATCTCCGACGGCCAGCGCGCCGCCGACATCGAGATCGCCATCGAGAACGTGGCCGGCGACCTCGCCGACATGGGCGTGATGAACGGCCGGTCGATGGAGGAGATGGACGATGACTTCGAGGCAGCGCTGAGCATCCAGGGCCGATATGAGCGCCTGTGGGACGTGCTCCACGGCAACGTCACCGTCCACCCGGGCAACCAGCACCACGTGACCAGGCGGCTCCAGGACATCAACGAGCTGGGCTACGTCGTCGACGAGGTCATCCTCGAGCCCGGCGCCGACGGTACCGGTGAGCTCACCCTGCGGGTGGCCGTGGCCGGTCGCGACTACCACTCGCGTCGGCTGCGCCAGCTCGCGGGCATCGAGGCCGGCGAGGGGCAGTCGGCCATCCTGCTCAACGACCTCACAGCCTGGGCGGGCATGGGTTGGGCCGGCGACTGGGACTCCAAGGAGGGCGAGAGCGGCCGGCGCCTGACGCGTGCGGACGGTGCCCGCTGGATGCTCGAGATCTTCGAGCCGGTCGTGGGCCAGCTGACCGAGGTCATGGGCGACGACATCGATCCCGTGCAGGCCTACTGCGACCTGCTCGAGGTGCGCTGGCTGCTGTCCGAAGCGGCGGGGCACGACGTGGGCAATCAGGTCGCCATCCGCACCATCGCCAAGAAGGAGACACCGGTCGGGTCCTCGGCCGAGATGCGCGCGGTCGAGACGCCGACCACGCCTCGTCGGCTAGGCTGGCACCGACCATGAGCAAGAAGCGCAAGCAGCGTCCACCGGCCTGGAAGCGGGCCATCGTCAAGGGCATCCGGGCCACGCCCTTCGGCGCCTCGGACAAGCCCACCGG
>JBFLKP010000152.1:0-14266 GCA_040883225.1 Candidatus Limnocylindrales bacterium
CCTTGAGCCGGCTCACGACGTTGGCGTTGAAGGCGAGGCACTCCTTGTAGCGCTTCTTCTTCTCGAGGTTGCGCACGAGGATGTCGGTGAAGGGGCAGGAGACCTTCACGTAGGTCTCCAGGCGCCAGCCGCGATCGTTGGCCACGCGGACGAGCGCGGGGAACCAGTGGGAGGCGTGAGAGTCGCCCACGAGCGCGACGGTGTGACGAGAGGCAGCCTTCCCGAACACGCACGTACGCGGCGAGGCCGTGGCCTCGTCGTGCAGGCAGCCGTTCCGCTTCAGCGCCTCGAAGTCCTCGGCCGCCGCCACGAGGTTGGGTCTGACCCCCTGCGGCAGGCCCCAGTCGGGGGGCGGCCTGGGGGTCTTGCGCGGCTTCTTCGTGGCTCTGGGCGTGGACCTGGGGGCCTTGCGCGGCTGCTTGGTGACGCTGGGCGTCTTGGTGACCTTGGGCGTCGCCTCGGCTCGGGCCCGTGGAGAGACCGCCGGCGCGGGCAAGGCGCGCGGCGTCGCGACCCGTGCCGGCCGCACCGTGGGCCGCGGCTTCTCCGCCAGCCCCTCGATGACCACCTCGCCCTCGACGTCCTTCGGTGGTGCGGCCGCGGCCACGTCGGTGCCTCCGAGCGCTTCGAGCGAGCGCCCATTGACCCAGGCGCTGATCCCGACGCCGACCACCACCGCGAGGGCCAGGCCGGCAAGCGGCGGGGTCGCTGCGCGCAGGGCCCGGCCGGAGAAGCCCGCGGTACCGCGGCGGATGGGCTCCTCCAGCAGGAGCGTGCTGGCCGTGGCGATGGCGACGGCCGAACCGACCAGCGCCAGGCGTGCTCCAAGCGGCAGCTCCGGACCCAAGGCCACGGCCGGCAGCACCAGCAGGGGCCAGTGCCACAGGTAGAGGGCGTAGCTGATGCGGCCCAGGAAGCGCAGCGGTGCCAGACCCAGCACGAGCCCTGGCCCACCACGACGGTCGCCGCCGGCGATGACGAGGACGGCTCCGAGCGTGGGCAGCAGCGCCCACCATCCCGGATAGGCCAGCAGCTCGTCGAAGGCAAGTCCCGCCAGCAGCACGCCGCCGAGGCCGGCCCAACCGGCCAGTCCCAGCAGCGCCGAGATCCCGCTGCGACGGAAGCGCTCGACCGCGGCGATGGCGAGCAGGCCGCCGACCGCCAGCTGCCAGGCCCGCGTGGGCAGCGAGTAGAAGGCCCAACCGGCGGCAACGTCGGTGGCGGCCACCGCCAGCACGCCCGAAAGGAGGGCGACCGTCAGCACGGCGGGCGCCAGCAGGCGCCGTCCACCGAGCCGAGCCACGAGCAGGAGCGTGGCCGGCCACACGAGGTAGAACTGCTCTTCCACGCTCAGCGACCAGTAGTGCAGGAACGGCGAGGGCGTGGCCAGCACCGTGAAGTAGTCGCCGCTCGCGAGCGCGAAGCGGATGTTGGCCACCGAGAAGGCGGCCGCCACGCCGTCGCCCGTGACCCGCGGCAGCGCCAGGGGCGAGAGCAGCCAGGCCGAGAGCAGGAAGGTCACCAGCAGGGCCAGGGCGGCGGCCGGGAAGAGCCGTCGGACCCGCCGCGCATAGAAGCCACGGAAGTCGATGCCGCCGGTCGCAGCCAGCTCGCGGTAGAGCAGGCCGGTGATGAGGAAGCCGCTGATGACGAAGAAGACGTCCACCCCGATGAAGCCACCCGCGAGCAGGTCCGGCCAGGCGTGGAACAGCACCACCAGCAGGACGGCCAGCCCGCGCAGGCCCTCGATGTCCGGACGGAAGCGGCCGCGCGCAGACGGCACCGGTGCCGGTCGTGCACCGGCAGCCTGACGCACGATCACCGGCGCGACGGGCCCCGGCATCGATGGTGGTCGTTGCTGCAACTGAGCGATCCCCTGGCCCACGGCGAGGCCTGCCGCCCGCGTGACGACGAGCGCGGGCTTGGGGCGGATGCTAGCCCAAGTCCGCCAAGCGCTCAGTCCGGCGCTTCACCGTCGGTCTCGAGGCGCGTGTCGAGGAGCTCGGCCAGCTCGTCGGCATAGCGCTCGAAGAGCGCGCTCTGGCGCGACGGGCGCCCCATCGGCGGAGGCGTCTTGCGCCCCGGGTAGAGCCAGACCACCGAGCGCTGCAGGGTCAGGTCGCAGACCGCCAGCAGCCGACCGATGGCCAACCCCAGGCCGTCCTGCTCGAGCCCTTCGACCGGCAGCTCCGAGGCGAGCACCGGGCGGTCGTCGGCCGACAGGGCGAACTTCACGAAGGGCAGCTCGTCGTTCCAGCGCAGGAACTGGCGATAGGAGACGCGGAAGCTGTCGTTCAGCGGCGGCGCGAAGTGGACCCACAGCAGCATCACGCTGGCGGGGTCGAGGATGAGCGTGAGGCGGATGTCCGCTCGTCGCTGGCCGTCGAGCCGCAGATCCCAGCTGGTGATGCCGTCGCGTTCGCCACGGTCGATGACCTCGAGCCCGAGCTCCTCGAGCCAGGCGTCGACGGTCGCGGCTACAGGCCCAGCCACGGGATCGCCGGTCAGCTTGCCTTCCGGCTCTTGCGCCGTCGTCGCGTGCCGACGTCGATGCTGCTGCCGCTCTTGACGCGCTTCGACTTGAAGTCCGCCGGGCGGGCGTCGCCGGCGATGCGCACGTTGCGCCCGATACGGGCCGAGGCCGGGATCTGCGCTCGCTTGCCCACGATGGTGATGCCGGTGTTCAGGCGCTCTGGTTCATCGACGTTGGGCGTGTCGAAGTCGTTGCCCGTGCCCACGATGGCGTTAGGCCCGACGTTGACCTCCTTGTCGAGGATGGCGCGGTCGACCACCGCGCCGGCCCGGATGTGCGTGTCGAACATGACCACGCTGTCGCGCACGATGGCCCCGGGGTCCACGCGCACGCCGGGCGAAAGCACCGAGTGCTCGACGGTGCCCGAGATCTGGCAGCCGTGGCTGATGAGGCTGCGATGGACGTTGGCGGTGCTGCCGATGCGCGCGGGTCCGCGCTCCTCCGAGCGCGTGTGGATGACCCAGTCGCGGTCGTAGAGATCCAACGGCGGGTGGTCATCGAGCAGCTCCATCTGGGTCTCCCAGTAGGAGTGCACGGTGCCCACGTCCTGCCAGTAGTCCTCGAAGCGATACCCGTAGACCCGGGCGCCGGCTTCGAGCATGTCCGGGATGACGTGCCTGCCGAAGTCATGTCGTCCGCCAAGCCATTTGTCGAGGGCCTTGGGGCTGAAGACGTAGATGCCCAGGCTGGCCAAGTCGGTCGTGGGGTTCTTGGGCTTCTCCTGCCACTCGATGACGGCGTCGCTGTCATCGAGCGCGAGCAGACCGAAGCGATGAGCCTCCTCGATGGGCACCGGCTTGACCGCGATGGTCACGTCAGCGCGCTTGCGCCGGTGCTGCTGGATGAAGGGGCCATAGTCCATCTTGTAGATGTGATCGCCGGCGAGCACGAGGATCACGTCGGCGCCCGACTGGCGGATCTGCTCGAGGTTGGCGGTGACCGCATCGGCGGTGCCGAGATACCACTCGCGCGGGCGTCCGCGCGAGAGATACGGCTGGAAGATGCGGATGCCGCCCGAGTTGCGGTCGAGGTCCCAGGGACGGCCGGCGCCGATGTGGTCATTGAGCGACATCGGCGCGTACTGCGTCAGGACCATCACGTTGGTCAGTCCCGAGTTGACGCAGTTGGAGAGCGTGAAGTCGATGATGCGGAACTTGCCCGCGAAGGGCACAGCCGGCTTGGCCCTCACTCCCGATAGCAGTGATAGGCGCTCTCCCTCGCCGCCGGCGAGGACGACCGCCAGTGTTCGGCTCACGCCGCGATGCTACACCGCCCGCAGGTCCCCGGATCGGTCCACCCGCAACACTTCCGCCGGTGCACCTTCGTCGTCCGACCCGGCCGAAAGTCCCAGCACGGGGGCGACCGATGAACCACATCGGGCGGGGCCGGCGACTCCGTAGCATCGCGCTGCGGTCGCTCCCGGAGGCGGAAGAGCCGTCGACCGAGGTCGTCGAGCGCCGCGCGAAGGGACGGAGATCGAGTGCCTGCCATCGGGACCCGCGCTGCTCTCGCCCGCACCCGCCCTCTGCGCCTGCTGGGCCTGGCCCTGACCCTGCTCTTCCTGGCTTCGATCGGCGCGGCGGCCCTCCCTCCGACCGCGGAGGCCAAGGACTGGCGGCCCCAGATCGGCGCCACCCGCCGCGCTCAGGTCTACTGGGAATCGATCATGCGCTCTGCCGATGCCGAGCTGCGCAGCCTCAAGCGGACGAAGAAGCAGACGGAACGCAAGCTGAAGTCGGTCAAGCGCAACCTCCGGGCTGCGGTCGAGCGCCGCGGCGCCGCCAAGCGCAAGCTCAAGGACGCCCGCTCCGCGCTGGACGAGACCCGAGCAGCGGTGAAGGCCGCGCTGGCCCCGGTCCCGCCGCCTCCTCTTGCCGCGAATGCGCTGGGGGTCCTCGTCGCGAGCCCACCGCCCACGCTCGCGCCGAGTTCGCTCATCCGCACCATCGAGGTCGCGGATGACGCGACCGAGGCGCCGACCGAGGCGCCGGCGGAGACGTCGACGCAGATCGGCGACAAGGCCATCAAGACGCTCGAGCGCCAGGTGAAGAAGACGAAGCGCGATTTCAAGCAGGCCAAGCGCAAGGCCAAGCGCCGAGCTCGCAACGCGCGCTCGCTGCAGGGCCGGGTGCGCTCGATCGAGGTCGCCACGCGGGCCGCCACCGCCCGACGCGAGAGCGCCGAGCGGAACCTGGGTGCGTGGATCCTGGCCATGACACGCTATGGCCGCCTGCGGGCAACGAAGAAGTCCGACGTCCGGCCGGGCGTGAACTCCCCGTTCGCGTGGCCCGTGCGGGGCTCCATCAGCCAGTCCTTCCACGCCGGCCACGACGGCCTCGACATCGTGCGCTACGACGGCGCCCCGATCCGCTCCATGGCCTTCGGCGTGGTGACCTACGTGGGCTGGAACCCGTGGGATGAGCACGGCCGTGCCTTCATGGTCGTGGTCACGCACGCGGGCGGCTACGAGACGCTCTACGGGCATCTGAAGCCGAAGCGCATCGTGCGCGTTGGCGAGGAGGTCCGCAAAGGCCAGGTCATCGGCTACATGGGCAACACCGGCAACAGCACCGGACCGCACCTCCACCTCGAGCTTCGGCGCGGACGTACTACGCTCGACCCACTGGGAGTGCTCTAGACCGCACGAGCCCGCCGACCGATGGTACCCCGGGGGTCCCTCCTCGAGGTAGTGCCGCCGACCCGGCCCGCTCGGGAACATCGCTGGCATGTTCCGAGCACGCCGAGCGATTCCCCGCGTCGAGCTGACCTGGCGCCTGCTGACGCCGCTGCTGGCGGTGGCGCTGGTGCTATCGACGGGCGCGCTCGCGCCCGACCCCGTCGAGGCTGGTGGGGCCAGCGTGGTCTCGAGCGTCCGCGCCAAGCAGCTCGCCGCCGAGTCGGCCATGCGCCGGGCGGATCAGCAGATCGAGCGCCTGCAGAAGCAGCGCGGGAACCACCGCAAGCTGCTCAAGGCCGCGAAGAAGAAGCTGGCGAAGGCCATCGACCGCCGGCGCGCGGCCGATGACCGGGCCGACAAGGCCGCGACCCGCCTCCATGGCCTGCAGCTGACGCTTACGCGTGAGACTCGGGTACGGCCCAACCCTGCCGGCACACAGGGGATCGACAAGCCCAAGCTGCGGGTGCGCGTCACCAAGCTCCAGCGCAAGGTCCGCGGGCTCGAGGCCAGCCTGCGCAAGGCCGAGCGCAAGGAAGCCAAGGTGCGGGCGCTCAAGCAGTCGCGCGTCAAGAAGCCCGCCAGGGCCCGGCTCGCCGCGCGCAAGCGCGAGCGTGAGCGCGCGGAGTCGAAGCTCAGCGTGGCCATCTACCAGATGACGGCGCTCTCGCGGGACCGGGCCGGCCGCTTCGGCACGGCCTCGGTGAGGCGCTTCGTCAAGCCGGTCAAGGGCAAGCTCAGCCAGGCCTACGGCTGCACCGGGTACGGCACCAACCCGCGCCGCGGCTCGTGCAAGCACTTCCACGACGGCGTCGACATCGTCGCGGGCGTGGGTACCAAGGTGAAGGCTTCGGCCGATGGCTACGTCGCATACGTGGGCTGGAGCCCGTGGGATCGCGGTGCGCGCGCCTACGTCGTCATCATCGGGCACGCCGGCGGCTATGAATCGGTCTATGCCCACCTGCAGCCGCGACGAAAAGTGCGCGCCGGCCAGAAGGTCAGGAGGGGTGCCGTCATCGGCACCATCGGCATGACCGGCCTGACCACGGGAGCGCACGTGCACTGGGAGGTCAGGCGCCACGGGGTCAACGTCGACCCGCTCAAGGCCGGACGCTAGGTTCCGGCGGGCCGCGCTCGGCTCGGGCCGGCGTGACCGGACCTAGAGGTAGGCGTAGGGGTTGACCGGGTTCCAGTCGCCGCTCCAGACCTCGAAGTGAAGGTGGACGCCGGTGGTGTAGCCGGTGGCACCCATCCGTCCGATGGTGCTGCCCTTGTTCACGGTCTGCCCGGCGCCGACGGTCACCGAGCTGAGGTGCGCATACAGCGTCGAGACGCCGCCACCGTGGGCGATGATGACGATGATGGCGCCGCTGTTGCCCTCGTACGGGTTGCGGCCCGCGTAGACCACCACGCCGCCCGCCGCTGCCTTGATGGACGATCCGGCGATGCCGTTGATGTCGATGCCGTCGTGGAAGTGGGCGCAGCCCCCGCCGGGCGGGTAGAAGGTGATGCTGGTGCAGCCGTAGCCCTGGCTGATGTTACCGCTGGCCGGCCACACGAAGTGCCCACCGCCGCTGCCGGCCTTGACGCCGAAGGACTGGCTCGCCCGGCTCTGCGCGGAGGCCATGAGCGAGTTGATCTTGCTCTGGATCCTGGCCTTGGTGGAGCGCATCGCGGCGGCGGCGTTCGCCGCAGCCTTCTTGTTGGCGATGATGGCAGCGAAGGCGGCCCGCTGTCGCTGGAGCGCCTTCTTCTTGCGCTCCTTCAGCTTCTTCATCTGCCGTTCGGCCTTCTTCAGCTCCTTCTTCAGGCCGACGACCTGGTCCCACGTGTCCTCGGTGGCGCGGCGAAGCTGGTCGGTCTGGAGCCGGGTGGAGGTCGTCAGCAGGCGGAGCGTGTCGAGCGCCTGCTGGTCCTGGGTGATCTGCGCCGCCAGCTGCGCGTCCTGCTCGCCGTAGGAGAGGTAGGCCGAGGTGTCGGTCAGGACATCGGAGAAGGAGTCAGCCAGGAAGATCTGCTCGACCATCCCGGTCTCGTTGGTGCGATACGCCTCCGCGAAACGCAGGCCCATGGCCTGCCGCCGAGCCTTGAGGTCCGCTTCGCCGTTGGCCAGCTCCTCCTCGAGCAGGCCGAGGGTGAAGTCCGTCTGGCGTTGTTCCTCGACGAGCCTCGCGTGCTTGGCCTCGATCTTCCTGATGCGGGCCCTGACCTTGGCGATCCGCTCGCGCGTGCTCTGCAGGTCCGTGCTCAGCCGGTCGATGTCCGCCCGTGTGCGGTTGATGTCCGCAGCCGTGTCCTTCTGGTCCTGCTGCAGCTCGGCGACGAGCCGTTCGGACTTGGCGATGGACTTCGACAGCGCCGCCTGCCGCTGCTTGGCGGCGTCGATCTGATCCTTGAGGCTGGCGGCTTCGGCCGCGGGTGCCGGCAGGACCGGTACCGCGAGCACGACGGCGAACATCAGCACGAACAATCGAAGCCAAGGCACGGCGGCTCCGTGTGCTCGCGCATTCACGCTAGGCACGTTCGATATAACTCCCACTTGCTGCCGTACGCAGCGCCCCGGGCACGGGGGACGACCAAACACGGCACTCGGTCGTTCGCCCCATGCTACTCCCGCTAGGGAGACGCCGCAAACGCGGTTCCCGATCGGTGTGCTTCGCCCGAGGCGCCTAGTACGTTCGAGCCGGTGCGTCGGGACACCGCCCCGGGCAGGCTGGCGTCATGCATCCGAGCCAAGCCGGCCGCTTCCGGCCCGCGGCCCTGCCGTGACCGGCGCCGTCCTCGTCGCTGCCATCTTGGGCGCGGTCTTCGGCTTCGCGGCCGACCGGCTCTCGTCGCGCTGGCCGCTCCACGAAGACGAGCACCTGCGCGGCCTTGACTGGCGCACCGCGGCCGTGACGCTCGCAGGCGGCGGCGCCCTGGCCGCCCTGACCTGGCGCTGGTCCGACCCGCTCGACCTCCTCGTCCTGGGGGTCTACGTGGCCGCACTCATCGTGCTCCTGGCCACCGACCTCGACCAGAAGCTGCTGCCCGACCTCATCACCTTCCCCCTCATGGGCTACGCGCTGCTCGTCCTGCTCACCGGGCTCAACCCGGTGCTGGCGGGCAAGACGCAGGTGTTCATCGCCGAGGGCGATCTGTCGGCGCTGCTGGCGGCCGTCGCAGCTCCGGCCCTGCTGGCGGTCACCGACCGCCTCTTCCGCGGTGCGCTCGGATTGGGCGACCTCAAGCTGGCCGTGAGCCTAGGCCTGATGTTCGGGGTCACGCAGCTCTTCGCCGGCTTCCTCGTGGGCACCATCGCGTTCGCGGCCATCGTGCTGGCCCTCGTGCTCGGCCGGCGCGTCTCGATGAAGACGGCCGTGCCCTTCGGTCCGGCCCTGATCGCGGCAGGAGTCGCGGCCGCGGTGATGGCACCCCCGGCCTAGGCCTCGGCGCCCCCGGCCTGGGTCTGGGCGCCCGCCAACGCGAGCTCCACGAGCGTGGCGTGCATCACGCCGGTCGAGCCCTTCGTGGAGAAGGGGTCGACCTTGCTGAGGAACGCCGTGCCGGCGATATCGAGATGGACCAAGGGCAGGTCGGTGAACTCCCGCAGGAAGAGTGCCGCGGTGATGGCGCCGCCCTCGGGCACGGTGCCGATGTTGGAGAGGTCCGCGAAGGGCGAGTCGAGGTCCTTGCGCAGGTCCTCGACGAGGGGCATCCGCCACAACGGCTCACCCTGGCGAGCCGCGGCGGACGCCACCTGCTCCCACCACGAGTCGGTGGTGCCGAAGCCGCCCGTCATGTAGCGACCCAGCGCACGTGCCATGGCCCCGGTGAGGGTGGCCACGTCGACGACGTGGGTCGCGCCCTGCTGCTCGGTCCAGGTGAGCGCGTCGGCGAGGATGAGCCGACCCTCGGCATCGGTGTTGTTGATCTCGACGGTCTTGCCGTTCATGGCCTTGACCACATCGCCCGGGCGGGTCGAGCGCGGGCCGGGCATGTTCTCGACGGCCGGAGCCACGGCCAGCAGGGGCAGCTCCGGGGCCAGCTGCGCCGCGGTCGCGATGGCGTTGAGGACCGTGCAGGCGCCGGTCTTGTCCGTCTTCATCTCACCCATGTTGGCGGGCGGCTTGAGGCTGATACCGCCGGTATCGAAGGTCACGCCCTTGCCGACCATGGCCAGCAGGCGCCCACTGGCATCGCGCCCCAGCTCGGGCTTGCTGCGCAGGACGATGAAGCGCGGCTCGTTGTCCGAACCCTGGGCCACACTCATGAACAGGCCCATGCCCAGCTTCTGCGCCTCTGTCGGCCCGAGGACCGTGAGCTCGAGGCCGTGGGCGGCAGCGAGATCGCTGGCCTCGTCGGCGAGCACCTCGGGGCTGACGTCGTTGGCCGCGCGATGGGCCAGGCGCCGGGTCCGGTTGCCGCCCTCACCGATGACTCGGCCGCGCTCGGCTCGCTCGGCCAGCTCGGTCCGCTCTCCCGACTCGACCACGAAGGTCACCGAGTCCAGCTCGGGAGCGACGTCCCCAGGCTCGGTGTAGACGGACCTGGGATCGGCCGCGCCCTCGATCAGGCCGCGGGTGAGCAGCTCGACGATGGCCGCCTGCGACGCTGCACCCCGAGAGACCAGCTCGTCTGGCAGGTGCACCGCGAGGCTTCCGACGTCCATGCCCACGAGGGCCTTGATGATGACCGCGCCGAGGCGGCGGGCGCCGAGCTCGTCGATGGCGCTGCCGTCGTCCACGCCCACGACCAACACGAAACGCGCCCCCATGTCGCTCGCCGGAAGCAGTCGCGCGCCCCACAGCTTGCCCGGCAGGGCGCCGACCTCGCGCAGCCGTCCGATGGCACCGCCGAGCCGACGATCGATCTCGGCAAGGTACTCGGGCACCGTCTCATCCGAGGGGACGGTGACGGCGAGGACATCGGTCTCGACATCCCAGGGCAGGCGGTTCACGACGTTCGGGCGCATGGGTGGTCCGTACTTCCTTCGTTTCTCGGGCGACCGGCCGCGGGCGGGGTCGCAGGGCATGGAGGGCGGGGGTTGTGGCCGCGATTCTACGCTTCGTCTCGGCCGGTACGTGGCCTACCATCGGCTGATGCCGGCACGATCGAGCCCGCTCCGCACCTGGCTGCAGGATATGCCCAAGGCGGAGCTGCATCTGCATCTTGACGGCTCGCTGCGCCCGGCGACGGCTCTCGAGCTGGCCCGCGAGCGCCGGCTCGACGACACGCCCTCCGATGTCGAGGCTATGCGCCGCCGGCTGGTGGCCCCGCGCCGCTGCGCCGATCAAGCCGAGCTGTTGGAGGCCTTCGACCTGCCCGTCGCCCTGCTGCAGGACGCGACCGCACTGGCCCGCGCCTCGGCCGAGATGATCGAGGACGTGGCCGGCGACGGTACCGTCTACGTCGAGGTCCGCTGGGCGCCGTCGCTGCACCGACAGGAGGGCCTCTCCCTGGCCGAGGGCATCGCGGCCGTGGTCGAGGCCGGCACCGAGGCCGCGGCCGCGCGGGGCATCCACGTCCGTTTCATCGCGGTGGCCCTGCGTACGCATGCGCCGGCCGTGGCCACGCAGGTGGCGCGGGCCGCGCTCGAGTTTCGCGACGCCGGCCTGACCGGCTTCGACATCGCCGGCGTGGAGCGAGATGCGCCCGACCCACGCGTCTTCAGCGAGGCCGTGGCGGTGGCACGCGCGGGCGGTCTGGGGATCTCCTGCCACGCGGGCGAGTGGGGTGGTTCCGCGCAGGTGTGGCAGGCGCTCCAGATCGAACCCTGGCGGATCGCGCACGGAGCCCCGGCTGCAGACGACCCGGCGCTGATGCAGGAGCTGGCCGAGCGGGACGTCACGCTCGACCTCTGTCCCACCAGCAACCTGCAGATCGGGGTGGGCTCGGACGATGAGGGCGCTCCCCTGCCCCGGCTGTTGCGTTTCGGCGTGCCGGTCACCATCAACACCGACGATCGCACGGTCTCCGACCTCACGCTCGTGCGCGAGCTGGAAGGGGCGGTCGAATGGCTCGGCCTGAGCGCCTCGGAGGTGGCACACGCGATGCGTCGAGCCTATGCCGCGGCCTTCCTGCAGCACGACGAAGAGCTGCGCGCCGAGCTGCAGCACGGCTTCGAGAGCTGGCTCGCCGAGCACCCGGCTCCGGCGCGACCCGGTTGAGTCAGGCCAACCGCGTCAGCGGCTCAGCGACCGCGGCAGCTGGGCTGCGGCCAGCGCGTCGAGGGCCGCGGCCAAAGCGGCTGGTCCCTCGGCCACGACCGTGGGCCGCTCGCCCTCCGGCAGGGCTGCCGCCTGGGCCGCGGTGCTCACCCCCGTCAGCATCAGCACGCTGCGGGCGCCGACGGCGTGGGCGGCCGCGATGTCGGTGACGAGGCCATCGCCGATGACCACGGCTTCCTCCACCGGCACGCCGGCCACGGCCGCGGCCTCGCGCATGAGGCCCGGCTCGGGCTTGCCGATGACGAGGTCAGGCTCACGGCCCGAGGCGGTCACGATGGCCATGATCATCGAGCCCGCCCCGGCCTTGAGCCCGTCGGGCATGGGGAAGATGGGGTCGCGGTTGGTAGCCGCGAAGAAGGCACCGTCGCGGACGGCCATGGAGGCGGCCGAGAGACGCTCGAAGGAGAGGTCGAAGTCCACGCCGCAGGCGATCGCGTCAGGTCCCAGCTCCACGCCCGCGTACGAGCACTCGACGGTCTCCAGGCCGACGTCCTCCAGCTCGCGCCGCAGGCCATCACCGCCGAAGACCATGGTGCGGCGGGGCGGTCGGGGCAGGGCGGCCAACGCCAGCGCCGTGCCGCGTGCGGAGGTGAGGATGTGCTCGAGCGGCGCAGGCGCGCCCATGCCCTCGAGGCGAGCCTGGTACTCGGTACGATGCCAGCGCGAGTTGTTGGTGACATAGACGATGATGTCGCCGTCGGCGGCGCGCTCGGTCAGCAGCTCGGGCATGCCGGGGATGCGTTCGGTCCCCCGGTAGACGACACCATCCAGATCGACGAGAAGGAGCATGACCCGATGGTAGCCAGCATCGACGACCTCGACCTGCTGCTCATCGATGGCGACAACCTGCTCCACGACGTGCGTGGCGCGCGCGACGAGGGTGGGGTGGCCTGGCTGCTGCCTCGGCTCTCGGCCTGGCGACCCGAGCACCTGCGCATCATCGTCGGCCTCGACGGCCACCCCGCACTCGGCGAGGCCAGCCGCAAGAAGGCCACGCGAGGGATCGAGTTCCATCACGCCGGCCGTCGCAGCGCTGACGACGTGCTCATCGACCTGCTCAGGGCTCAGCCGTACGCCACTCGCAGCCGTACCGCGGTGGTCACGAAGGACCGCGCCCTGCAGGCTCGCGCCAGCCGGGCCGGCGGCTCGACCCGCTCGGTCGCGTGGCTCATGCGCCAGGTGTCCGGACCCTCGCAGGGCAGCAGCAGGCACGCCAGGCCGGCCGCCATCGGGCGGGGCAAGCCGGCGCACAGCGGCCACTACGATCCCTATGCCCCACAGGACGACGGTGACGCGTCCTGGCAGCCTGGCCGCGGGGCCACGAGG
This sequence comes from Candidatus Limnocylindrales bacterium, assembly GCA_040883225.1. Classification (GTDB taxonomy): domain Bacteria; phylum Chloroflexota; class Limnocylindria; order Limnocylindrales; family CSP1-4; genus JAFMJV01. The sequence continues at coordinate 12,743 of JBFLKP010000152.1, forward strand.
AAGAAGGGCAATCCCAAGCGCAACCCCAAAGGCGCACGGCAGCGCTAATATCTCGCCATGGCGACCGACCCGTGGACCTCCTTCCTCGACTGGCTGACCACCGTGCTCGTGCCTGCCTGGGGCGAGCTCATCGGCCTGTTGCCGTACGTCATCATCGCCGGCGTCGCCGGGCCGATCCTGACGATCATCGTGCTGATGTGGGGCTGGTACCTCATCGGCCGCCGGCGCGGCAAGGTCCAGCGGGGGCAGGCGCAGGCGGTGGCTGCGCCGCTTGGGGATGACGGGGCGCCCGTGTACCCGGTGAACCACCCGTACTGCGAGGCGCACGGGCTCGTCTTCCCGCCGCGCGCGAAGACCTGCTCCGTCGACGGAGACCCGCTCGAGGTGACCTGCCCGGTCGACGGTACCGTCCGCGAGGCGGCCATCGACACCTGCAGCGGCTGTGGCACGAAGTTCCAGCTCGGCGCGGCCTCCAGCGGCTCGGTCGTGCTCTCATCGGACGGCCCGCCGACAGGTGGAGCAGCCGTCGCCTAGTGGCCACGCTCTCCAACTATCTCTTCGTGACGGGCGCCCTGCTGCTGCTCTTCGCCTTCGTGCTGAGCGTGGCCTACACCACGCTCCTGGCCGTCGGCCGACGAACGGTGGCCGCTCCGCGCCTGGCCGCGGCCGGCCCCGGCGGCGCGGCACCGGCGATCCACGGCCCGATCCCGGTCCCCGGTAGCGATACCGTGGCCGCGCTGGCCCACGGCCTGACGTGGGCCAGCTTCCTGCTCATGGTGGGGTCGCTCGCCTCTCGCGCGGTCGTCGTCGAGCGTGGTCCGTGGGGGAACATGTACGAGTTCTCCATCGCCTTCGCGGTGGGCATCCTCGGCGGCTACCTCCTCCTGCAGCGGCGCTATCCCATCCGCAGCATCGCCTTCCTGCCGCTGGGCGTGGCCCTCTTCCTGGCGGGTTACGCTTCGACGCTCCCGGCGACCATCGAGCCGCTGGTGCCGGCCCTGGACAACCCACCGCTGCTGACCATCCACGTGGCCATGGCCATGATCGCCTACGGAGTCCTGGCGGTGTCCTTCGCCGCCGCGGTCGGCTATCTGGCCCAGGGCGCGGGCGACCGCTACAGCTGGCTGCCCAGCCACAAGGTCCTCGATGAGGTGGCCTACCGCTCGGTGGTCATCGGCTTCCCCATCTTCGCCACCATGCTCATCCTCGGCTCCTACTGGGCCTCGATCGCCTGGGGTCGCTACTGGGGCTGGGACCCCAAGGAGACGTCAGCGCTGGTGACGTGGCTCATCTACGCGGTCTACCTGCACGCTCGCAGCCAGCCCAGCTGGCGTGGACGGCCGGCCGCGCTCATCCTCATCCTTGGCTTCGGCGCGGTGCTCTTCACCTACTTCGGCAACCTCTTCTTCAGCGGGCTGCACTCCTACTCCGGCCTGTAGCCGAACGCGCGGGTCAGCGAGCTCGCAGCCCTGCGATGATGCGCGAGCGGTAGGTGTCGAAGATGACCGCCAGGATGACCACGAG
>JBFLKP010000153.1:0-6171 GCA_040883225.1 Candidatus Limnocylindrales bacterium
ACTGCCTATGGTGCCTCCGACCAACGATGAACAAGACGGAGGTCAAGACGTGAGCGACATCGAGATCGAGGGCAGCGGCACCGCTGACGATCCGTGGATCCTGCAGACGCCCCCGGGCAAGTCCGAGTACGAGGTCTACCGCGACCCCGAGTCCGAGCCCCCGGCGCTGGTCGTGGTCGTCGGCGCGACCACGCTGCGATATCACCTCAGGTGTATCGAGGACCTGCACGCGATGCTCAAGGCCCGAGGCGAGTGGATGGCCCTCGGCAACGCCGATGAGCAGCAGGAAGCCAAGCCCGACACGGTCGAGGCCTGGGCTCGCGACGAGAGCAATCCCGTGGGCGGCTGGTACGGCTTGCGCAAGGGCTACCGGGGGCGTTTCGGCAACTACGTGCCGCCCGTGCTCGAAGCCCTGGGGCTGGCCGAGCTCGAGCACAACGCCCGCAACAACCGCATGCGGGCGGTCTGACGGCGGACGGACGCCATGCCGCTCCGCATGCGCGTCGATCCGCTCGGGAGGGTACGCCGATCCAGAATCGGCGCCCGGTCTACGATGGAGTCACGACATCATCGGAGGACGGACCCATCCGCTCGCTCGTGCTTGCACTCGCCCTGATCATCATGCTGCCGGCCGCCGCGCTGGCGCAGGACGCCTCGGACGAGCCGGCCTGGCCATCGACCGACGCCCTTCGCGCAGAGCTGCAGGCCATCGGCTACGGCTTCACCTTCGACGGCGCCGGCCGCGCCCGGCTGCCGGCGTTCGAGTCGAGCCTGCCTGCCCTGTGGACGCTCACCGAGCCCGTCATCGAGGGTGACGACCTGCCCGATGGCGCCGGCCTCGAGCCCTTCACGCTCCAGCTCATCGACGACGGCAGCGGGGCGGTGCAGTTGCTCTTTGCCGGCACCAGCGCCGACGATGGTGTGGGTGAGCTCGACGCCATCGCCACGGCGCTCATGGAGATCGAAGCGCGCCTGCCCGACGGCAACGGCCTCGACGAGGTCGTCTGGTTCCTGGGCAACAAGTGGCAGGCCGAAGGCGAGCGCTCGGCCGCGCCCTGCGTCTACCGCGACTCCAACGAGTCCGTGATGGTGGCCTGGTTCGGTGGTGAGGGCGAGGACATCACGAGCTTCTTCGGCACGGTCGGCACGAGCGCCGTCCTGCCAGACGAGCTCGAGCTGTGCAAGCAGGCGCTGGCCCAGCCACAGGCGCCAGCCACCGACCCGGACGACGAGGGGACCTCTGACGCCGCCACGGTCGATGCCGGGGTCGACTTCGGCGTCTCACCCGCCGAGGCCGTCGAGATCATCGAGGCCGGCACCCACACCGTCATCGACGTGCGCACGCCGGCCGAGTTCGAGCAGGCGCACGTCGTGGGCGCGATCAACATCGACGTGGAGGCCCCTGACTTCGCTGAGCGCATCGCCGAGCTCGACCCTGACGAGCCGTATCTGCTCTACTGCCGCACCGGTCGACGCAGCGATCTGGCCGCGCAGCAGATGGCCGCGGCCGGCTTCAGCGACATCACCGATGGCGCCGGCCTGGCTGACCTCGCTCGCGCCGGTGCCCCGGTCGAGTAGGGCGATGCGCGCTCGGAGCCTTGTGGCCTTGGTCTTCGCCCTGCTTCTGGGCCTCGCGGTGCCGGCGGGCGCGGTGGCGCAGTGGGCGCCGTTCGAAACCGGTCCTGACACGGTCTGTGCCGATGGCAGCCGGCCGACGTTCAGCGAGCGTGTGGCCGACCCTGAGCGCGTGGTCATGTACTTCGAGGGCGGCGGAGCCTGCTGGAGCGAGGAGACCTGCGACTTCGACGATCCCGACGCGCCGTACCGCTCTGCGAGCGACTTCACGGCCGAGTCGCTGGGCGAGCGCGGCGGTGTCTTCGACTTCTCGAACCCGGAGAACCCGCTGGCCGAACACTCCTGGGTCTACGTGCCCTACTGCACGGGCGACCTCCACCTCGGCGACACCACCAGCGCCTATGGCGACCTCATCGTCGAACACCGGGGCGCCGTCAACGCCGGCGCTGCGCTGGACCACCTCGTTTCGCGGTTCCCCGATGCCAGGGAGCTGGTGGTCACCGGCATCAGTGCCGGTTCCGTGCCCACGCCGCTCTACGCCGGGCTCCTCGCGGACCGCTTCCCTGAGGCGCGGATCGTGACCCTTGGTGACGGGTCGGGCAGCTACCCGGACGACCCGGTCATCAACGCGTTCCTGGGCACTCGCTGGGGCGTGATGGAGGCCGTGCCGGACTGGCCCGGAAGCGCTGGGCTCTCCGTCCGCGACTGGAGCGTGCCGGGCCTCTACGTGCAGGCCGGTCAGCACGCGCCGGAGGTCACGTTCGCCCGCTTCGACTTCGCCTACGACGACGCGCAGGCCTTCTACGGCGAGCTCGTGGGCGTGGCCGCCGCCGACCTCGTCAGCCTCATGGACCGGGTCGAGGCGGACATCGAGGCGCAAGGTGTGCCGGTGGCCAGCTACACGGCCCCCGGCAACGAGCACACCCTCCTGTGGCGGGACCTGCTCTACGAGGTCGAGGTCGACGGCGTTCGGCTCGTCGACTGGATCACCCGGCTCGTCGAGGGCGAGACGCCGGACGACGTGCGCTGCACCGACTGCCGATGAGCCGCCGATGGTCACGCCCCGCGAGCGGGAAGCGGGCCACTGCGCCCGTAGTGCCATTGCGGGTACCCTTGGAGTCGCAGGTCGGTCGACGAAGGCCCCCTGACGCCGATCGGAGGGATTGATGGAGATCTTGTTGATCGTCGGGATCGTCGTGGTGATCGTGTTCGCCGCGGGCATCCTCATCTACAACGGCCTGGTCCAGCGACGGCTGCGCATCGACGAAGCCTTCGCCCAGATCGAGGTCCAGCTCAAGCGCCGTTGGGACCTGATCCCCAACCTGGTCGACGCCGTGAAGGGCTACATGGGCTTCGAGCAGTCCGTCCTGACCCAGGTCACCGAGGCGCGCGCCAACGCCGTCGCCGCCGGGGCCAAGGGTCCGGCGGAGCAGGCCCAGGCGGAGAACATGCTCACCGGCACGCTGCGCTCGCTGTTCGCCACGGTGGAGAACTATCCCGAGCTCAAGGCCAACCAGAACGTGCTCGAGCTGCAGGAGCAGCTGACCACGACGGAGAACCAGATCAGCTTCGCGCGGCAGCACTACAACGCCACGGTCCTCGACTACAACACGTCGATCGCCACCTTCCCGAACGTCGTCATCGCTGGGCCGCTGGGTTTCAGCAAGCGCGAGTTCTTCGACGCCGAGCCGGAGGCCGAACAGGTCCCGGACGTGGACCTCGGCTTCGGCAAGGACGAGCAGCAGCCGCCAGCGTCAGCGGCTCCGGCACAAGCCGCGCAGCAGGCGCCGCCCCCGCCGCCGCGCCAGGCTCCGCCGCCCCCGCCGCCACCCCGGCAGCAGGGATAGCCACGGACCACCCCTCGCCAGCACATCAGCCGGTCGGTAGGCGCACGCCATGACGGTCGCCCGAGAGACGTTCCACGAGCAGATCAGCCAGAACAAGCGACGTTCCATCCTGCTCATGGGGATGGTCGTGCTGCTCTTCGCCGTGCTCGCCTGGTTCTTCGGCTTCTACTTCGCGGGCGATCCCGCGGCGGCCGTCTTCTTCGTGCCCATCGGAGGCATCATCGCCGCCGTCATCAGCCTCGGCGCGCTCTTCGGGGGCGACTCGATGATCCTGGGCATCTCCGGCGCGCGGCAGGTGACCGACGCGGACGAGCCGCAGCTGGTGAACGTGGTGCGCGAGCTGTCGCTGGCCGCGAACCTGCCCGAGCCCAAGGTCTACGTCATCGAGGACACCGCGCTCAACGCTTTCGCCACCGGGCGCGACCCCGACCACGCCAGCGTGGCCGTCACGCGTGGGCTGCTGCAAAGACTCGATCGCGAGGAGCTGCAGGGCGTGATGGGCCACGAGCTCGCACATGTCGCCAACTACGACATCCGCTTCAGCCTGCTCGTGGGCGTGCTCGTGGGCTCGATCGCGCTCATGGCCGATCTGCTGGCCCGCATGACCATCTGGGGCTCCATCACCCGTGGCCGCGGCAGCAACCGCAGCGGCGGCGGCGGTGGTGGGCAGGTCATCATCCTGGCCATCGGTCTGCTGGTGGCCATCCTGGCACCGCTCTTCGCGCGCCTGGTGCAGATGGCCGTGAACCGCCAACGCGAGTTCCTCGCCGATGCCACCAGCGTTGAGCTCACGCGCAACCCGTACGGTCTGGAGCGGGCACTGGCCAAGCTGGCGACCGACACCGAGAAGCTCGATGGGGCCAACCAGGCCACGCAGCACCTCTACTTCGTCAACCCGGTCAAGAAGCTCGAGCACAGCGCGAGGGGCCTGTTCAGCACCCACCCCGCGATCGTCGATCGCATCAACCGGCTGCGCAAGCTGACCGGCCAGCCCGAGATCGACGACAGCGGCATCGCCGCCATCGCCGGCCTGCGCTGAGGCGCGCCCACCAGCGCCGCTCGGCCCTCGAAGGCGCGGATGCGTTCCACCGTGCCATCCGGTAGCCGGACCAGCCCGACCATGCGGCCGTAGACGAGCATCCCGCCGATGCCCGCCGCGACGCAGATCAACAGCCCGCCCGCCTCGTCGATGACGCCGGCGCTGACGGGGACCATAACCACGAACGGGACCACCAACCCGCGCAAGCCCATGACGGCGTTGAGGCCGGCGGCGACGAGGGCCTGTTCGCCTTCGGACGCGTGGTCGGCGATGAGCAGCGGCCAGCTGGCGTTGACGGCCGCGTTCGAGAGGCCCAGGAGCACCGTCGCCACCAGGACGATCTCGAACGTGGGGGCCCAGGCGAATACCGCGAACGCGGTAGTGCCGAGCGTCGCACCCAGGAGCACGGTGATGAGCGGCCCCCAACCGCCCGCGAGGCGTCCGCAGAGGCCGATGGTGACCGCCGTCGTGCCATAGCTGAGCAAGCCGGCGAGGGCGATGTCGCCGACGGACAGGCCCAGGCGGTCCACGTGGATCATGGCCACGAACGCCGGCGCGAGCAAGGCACCGCCGCCGAACAGCAGCTGAGCCATGGCGAACCGCCGCACGATCGGCGATCCCGCGACCGCCCCCAGCGACGCGCGCGCTCCGAAGCGCTGGCCCGAGGCGATATCGGGCACCTCCATGCGCCCGACGGCCATGCTCGTCAAGGCCCCGAACACCGCGGCCAGCCCGACGACCATGATCCAGTTGTCGCCGGTCGCGAGCACCGCGATGGCCGCGAGGGCGACCGTGCCGGCGGCGAACCGGCCCGTGCCCACGAGACCCAGCAAGCGCCCCCGTTCGCGGCTGGGATAGACCGTCGCCCAGATCCGCTGCTCGAGGGGAGAGCCGAGCGCGATGGAGGCCCAGAACACGAAGGTGGCCATGGCGATGAGCAGCGGGTGCGGGGCCAGGAGCACGAAGAGCAGCCCGAGAGCACCGACCGCGCGGAGCAGCGCGAGGCGCGCCGGCATGCGTGGGCCGACCCGCCCGGCGAACATCGAGAGCAGCGTGGCCAGGAAGGGCAGAGCCGAGAGCGCGGCCAGGCCCATCGCGTCGATCCCTTCCTTTCGGGCGACCGATGGGAGGAGCACGCTCACGATGGCCATCGTCGTGCCCATGCCCACGGCGCTGGTCAGGTCGAGCGAGAGGTTGCGCGTGACCGTCGACGGACGAGCCAGTCCGAGCGGATGCGCACCGCTCCGGAGCGTCGTGAAATGCGGCCAAGCCATGAGGAGACCTCGATCGGACGTCGGCTTGGCCTGCGAGGTGAGCTGACGGGCTCGGCTGCCACGAGTGGCGGCCTGCGCGGACGATCCGCGTTTCGCCCCGGAAGAGGATGGGTCCCCCGTCCCCCGCGAGCGGGGGTTCGGCCACTCCTCACTCTAGCGCTCGCGCATGCTCGAATCGCCCGGCGCGCGGTGAAGATTCCGTAATCGATGCTCCAGGCACCGGTCCGGGCCAGAGCGATTGTGCGCTTGCCCACAGATGTGGTGTAATGGGTGGGTCGCACCGGCGAGCCGAGATAGCTCAGTTGGTAGAGCACACGACTGAAAATCGTGCGGTCGCCAGTTCGAATCTGGCTCTCGGCACCACCTCGGGGAGGCCGGTGGGCACGCTCTTGATCGGGCGGAAGTGGCTCAGTTGGTAGAGCATCACCTTGCCAAG
>JBFLKP010000154.1:0-11229 GCA_040883225.1 Candidatus Limnocylindrales bacterium
CGACATGACCCTGACCGATCCCCTGCCCAGCCTCGAAGAGATCCTCGACTCCATCGGAGCGGGCGGCCTCCGGCTGGCGGCCATCGATGCCACCGAGGGCGGCGCCGGCAACGTCTCGGTCTGCATCGGCTGGCCCATCGAGGTGCGCCGCCAGTTCCCCATGGCCGAGGAGATCGAGCTGCCGCTGCCGGCACCCAACCTGCGCGGGCACACGGTCCTCGTCACCGGCTCCGGCCGGCGGCTGCGTGACCTCGATCGCCTGCCGCTGCAGTCGATCGGTGCGGTGGTCATCGGCGACGAGGGAACGCGCGGCACGCTCTACACCGCCAACGTGCGCCAGTTCGAGGCCCTCACCTCCGAGTGGAACTCGCACCTCGCGGTGCACGACGACACCGTGGGCCGTACCGGCACGAACTTCCACGCGGTGGTCCACGCCCAACCGCCGAACCTCGTCTACCTCTCGCACATCCCGTCCTACCGGGAGGACGGAGAGCGCTTCAGCCGTCGCCTCATCCGCTGGCAGCCCGAGACGATCGTGCAGCTGCCGGCAGGCATCGGCATCCTGCCCTTCATGTTGCCCAGCTCTGTCGAGCTGGCCGAGGCCACGGTGGCGTCGCTGCGCGAGCACCGCATCACGGTCTGGTCCAAGCACGGCGTCATGGCCCGCAGCGACATCTCGGTCACGCGCGCAGTCGACCGCATCGAGTACGCCGAGGCGGGTGCGCGCTACGAGTACCTCGACCTCATGGCCGGCGGCCAGGGCGAGGGCCTGACGGACGAGGAGAGCGCAGAGATGGTGCGGGTCTTCGGGATCGAGACGAAGCTCTTCTGAGGACCTGCCGGATGGCCGTCGGCCGCGTGGGCGAAGGGGGGCTACGATGGCGAGGTGGGGGTTCCCTGTTCGTCTGACCCTGTCCAGACCTGCCTGATCGACGCCGCCCGCCGGAGTCGTCGCTCGTGAGACCGGTGCGTGCGCTGGCGGGCTACGCGCGCTCGTTCACCGGCTTCGAGCGGGACGCGCGCATCTTCCTGCTGGCCTCGGTCGCGTTCGGGACGCTCTTCAGCCTGTGGTGGGTCGACTTCAACCTCTACCTCACGGCGCTTGGCTACGAGCCCGCCTTCATCGGCCTGACCGGAGCGGCCTGGTCCCTGGCCGGTGTCATCGTGGCCCTGCCCCTCAGCGTGGCCTCCAACCGGCTGGGGCGGCGGCTGGTGATGATCGTCGGGGCGGCGGTGGCGGCGGTCTCGACGGCGGGCCTCATCGTCTTCACCGGACCGGCGGCCATCATCGCCGGCTCGGCCGCCGTGGGCGCCGCCAGCCAGACGTTCTTCGTGCTCCAGTCACCACTGCTCATGGAGCACAGCCGACCGGAGCACCGCAACGAGCTGTTCTCGCTGCAGGCAGCGATCATGCCCGCCACGAACATCGGCGCGGCGGTCCTCGGCGGCGTCGTGGCGGCGATCATCAGCTCCACCCTCGGGGTCGACCAGAACGACACGGACGTCTATCGGGCGCTGCTGGCCGTCATGACCGTCGCGGCCGTGCTGGCCGGCGTTGCCGTCGTCGCGCTGCGTGATGACCGGCCGCGGTCGAGGCGGGCGGACGCGCCACGCGTCGGCGATGCATCACGAGGCCGGCGTTCGCGCATCCCGCGTCCGTCCGACCCGGGGATGTTCGTCCGCCTGCTGATCCCGAACTTCCTCATCGCGCTCGGTGCCGGCCAGGTCATCCCCTATCTCAACGTCTTCCTCGAAGGCAAGTTCGGGCTCGACCTCACCGCGCTCAACTTCATCTTCGCCATCGCCGGCTTCGGGACCGTGCTGGCGATGATGGCGCAGCCGGCCCTGGCGGTCCGCTTCGGCAAGGTCGGTACGGTGGTGCTGGTGCAGGGGTTGAGCATCCCCTTCCTGCTCGTGCTCGGGTTCAGCCCCATCGTGTGGACGGTCATCGCCGCCATGACCGTGCGCACCGCCCTCATGAACTCCGGCCATCCCCTGGCCAACGCCTTCGCCATGGAGCGGCTGCCAGCGTCGGAGCGCGCGGCGTATGCGGCGGCGGCGAGCCTGCTCTGGTCCCTGGCGTGGGCGGTGGCCGGGCCCTGGTACAGCCTGCTGCAGGCCCGCCTCGGGTTCGATGCCGGCTATGCCGTCAACTTCGTCACGGTCATCGTGCTCTACAGCCTCGGGACCTGGCTCTACTGGCACTGGTTCCACGGCGTCGAGCGTGCGCCGGCCGCGGAGCCACGACCGGCGTTCCAGTAGCTCCGTCGCGAACCCACGTGGTTCGCCCGCTTGGAGGCCGACCCGCAGGCTCGGCGCCGGCGCTGGGCCGTTCATCTCGTGCTCCTTGCCAGATGCAGGTACGCTCGGCATGGCAGTTCCGCCGTGAGGACTGCCACGTGAGGTATGACCGTGCGCTTCGGCGAGTTGAGAGGCCTCACCAGCCTGCCCATCAACAGAGTCCATGACCAGTTCCGGTACGAGGAGGTCCTGACGGTCCTGCCGGTGCTCGATGCTGCCAGCTCCCGCGAGACGCTCTTCGTGGCCACGCGTCCGGTGCTCGCGCTGCTGATCCCGGTGCGGGTGCCGCCTCGCCACTGGATGACGCGCTGGGCCGCGTGGGACACAGTCAGCATCACCGACCCCGGACCACCCGTGGGCCCGCAGGACGACCTGTACCGGCTCGACGTGCTCGTCGGCAGCCAGACGTTCCAGGCTCGGTTGCGTGGAGAGCGTGGGCGCAAGGCCTTGCGAGACTTCGTGATGGCCATGCGCTTGTCCCAGCCACGTTCACCGGCGACTCGATCGCGAACGCCCGGACGCTGACGGCCGACCTGCGGACGCGGCTCCCGGAGGCCGGCCGCGGCGTCCCCGCGGGTGGTCGACAGCTCTGACGACCACTCATGCGGCGGCGGACGGGGCCGTCCTGGCGAGCACGGTGTCGACCATGAACTCGACGAACTCATCGGGCTGTTCGAACAGCGGGCGGTGGCCAGAGGTCTCGAGCGTGACCAGCTCCTTGATCGGTGCGTCGATCATGGAGTACCACTCGGCGAAGAGCTCGGCTCGACCGTCGGCTTCGTGGGCGCCCTGCGCGAAGAACACCGGAACCTCGAACTCGGTGGCCGTCTCGCGGAAGTCGATGTCCTGAAGTTGCGGGTAGAGCGCCGCGAACGTGTCCACGAACGCCCCGAGGAGGTGCACCTCGTCGATGAGCGTGTACTCGTCGGCGATGATGTTCTCCGACATCTGGGCTTCGCCTTCGGAATTCACGCTGTGGTCGTAGGGGTAGACGCTCATCTCGTGGGAGTTCGATGTCTCGTAGTCGAGCATCCGCTCGTACGGCGGCGGCCCGATGGCCTCGAGCTCCTCGGCGAGGGCATCATCGCCGTTCTCCCTGGCCCACGCGAGCGTGTCCCGATAGAAGATGCGGTCGGTCTCGCGTTGGCTGACCATCTGGCCGGTGCCGATGTAGGCGTGGTAGCGCTCGGGTGCCTCCTGGATGGCCCAGATCCCAAGCGTGGTGCCCCAGGACTGGCCAAGCAGGTAGATCCGGTCTTCGTCGAAGCGTTCCCGCAGGTAGTCGGTGACCACGATCGTGTCGTCGAGATAGCCCTCTGGGGTGATCGTGTCGGTCGGGTCCAGCTCGGGATACGACGTGCCCGCGCCTCGCTGGTCCCAGGTCACCACCGTGAGATGCTCCTCGAGTCCGGACAGGTGGTTACGCATCGAGCCCATCTCGGACCCACCCGGACCGCCCGCGAGGAACAGCAGCACCGGGTTGTCGACATCGTGGCCGCGGATCATGAGGGCCAAGTCGTGGCCGTTGACGTCGATGGTCGTGAGCTCAGCGACGCTGCCAGGCACGACGTTGCCGTCTTCGTTCACGATGGGGTCCGTGCTCGCCGGCTGGGCGACCACGGCGAAGAGCCCGGCGAAGGCGATGGCGATGAGGGCGATGGCGGCCCATGGGCCGTACGTCCCGACCCTGCTCCTCGTCCCTTGCGCACCCGGGCCAGCGGCGATCGCCTGGGCGATCGCGTACCCGACGTACGCACCGAGCGCGATCCACAGCAGCGACAGAAGGGCGTGGAAACCCCGGCCGGTGATCAGGGCGATGAGACCATAGAAGCTGACCTGGACCCCATCGACCATGGGGCCACTGAGATCGAGCCGGCCCACCTCGAATGCGACGGCAAAGGCCACCGGAGCGATGAGCATCATCGAGCGGGACCGCGTGAGGAATCCGGCGGCGGCTCCGATGGCGAGGCTGATGACCATCGACGAGAGCGCCTCGCCGGTCGTCAGCGGACCCCGCGGCGTGAGCCATGCCGCAAGCAGGCCCCACGCGAGCGCCAGCACGATGGCGCCCGTGAACCCGAGCAGGCGCTCGTCCCACAGCCGCCCGAGTGCAGCCCGGAGCCGACTGGTCGGTCTGCCTCCTGGCGCGCTGTCCGCTGCATCTATATCGTGCGCATCCGGCGTCGCGACCACCGGAGGCGCCGACTGATCGGCCGGCGTGATTCGTTCGCTCATCACGTGTCCCCCAACTCAAGATCGGGCAGCGTGGAGGCTGCCCTGACGTTGTCCGACATAGCGCAACATGGCTGGTGACAAAGCCGCATCAGGACAGCCGCGTCTCGCATTGCAAAAGCGTCTCGCTCGACTGTCGGCGTGGGCAGGGGTCGCTGGCGCCACGGACCGTCCGCTCGGCGAAGCCGTCCCGTCAGCTGCTGCCACGCCGCGCTGACCGGGGAGACGGACGTGCCCGCGAACGCATCGCGAGGAGATCTGGCGAGCCGGCTGGGATTCGAACCCAGGACACAGGGATTAAAAGTCCCCTGCTCTGACCGCTGAGCTACCGGCCCATGTTTCGTGCTCAGGTAGAGCACATGAGTCTTGGTCTGGCTGAGCGTAACTGTAGTGCCAGTGCGGAAGGCCAGACGTCCCCGGCCTCATGAAATGCTACGTCTGACTCGGGCAAGTGAGCGGAACTGGCCGCCTTCGAGCAGCGCCTGCGAGCTCAGTCACGCAGGCTCACGATAGACTCGCCACGCCCAGTTATAGCAACCCGCCAGATGCACCCGTTGTGATCGGACCGCACTTCGAGGAGATACCCGATGCCCCGCTTGATCCCATTGACCGCCGCGGCGCTGGCCTTGGCGGTAGCCGTTCCAGTCGCGGCCCAGGACGCCGAGCTTTGGAGCGGTCCGGCGCTCACGACCACGGCGATGTCCGAGGCGGACACGGCGGTCGTCGACCAGGTCGTCGAGGACGTGCTGTCGCAATCGCCGGACCTGCCGGGGCTTTGGATCGGCGTCTGGGATCCGGACAAGGGCTACTACCTGCAGGCCTACGGTGAGGCGGTCAAGGGTGGCGAGGAAGCGGCCGTCGAGCAGCACGGGCGCATCGGCAGCGTCACGAAGACCTTCACCGTGACGGCGATCCTGCAGCAGGTAGCGGCGGGCAACCTGTCGCTCGACTCCACCATCAGCGATGTCCTGCCGGAGCTTGCCGAGCAGTATCCGGACATCGCGGAGGTGACCGTCGAGCAGCTCGCGGGCATGCGCAGCCCCATCCAGGACTACGCCAACACCGGCGTGACCGTCGCGCAGGTGATCGAGGACCCGCAGCGCGTGTTCTCCGAGTCTGACCTCATCGCCGCTGGCATGAGCCTGCCGCTGATGGACCCCGAGGTCGGTGGCTACTCCACCACCAACATCATCATCCTCGGCCTGATGCTCGAAGAGCTCACCGGCCAGCCGGCCGAGCAGGTGGTGACCGAGGTCGCGGCCAGCCTGGGCATGAAGGACACGGCGTTGCAGCCACCCGAGGAAACGTTGATGCCGCAGCCGGCCTCCAACGGCTACGTCGAAGCACCCGGAAGGATGTCGCTCGAACCGCTCGGGCTGGATATCCCGGCCGGGACGGACGTGACCGACTGGACGCCCAGCTGGGGACAGGCTGGCGGCGGCATGTATTCGACGATCGAGGATCTCGGCACATGGGCCGGATCGGGCCTGGGTACGAGCCTCTTGCCCGTGGACGTGGCGGCGGAGCGCTTCGACTTCCAGGCCATCCCCGAAGGTCAGTACGGCCTGGGGCTCTTCGACTACGACCAGGGCTGGGTAGGCCATACAGGACAGCTCATCGGATGGGAGTCGATGGTGGCCTACAACACCGAGACCGGCGCTGCCTTCGTCGCCATCGTCAACGAGACGGGCTCTCTGACCTCGGCAGAGGCCGTTGCCCTCCAGCTCTTCCCCGACCTCATCGGGATCCTCGGCTTGTAGTCCTTGTCCGTTCCGCTGCTGTGACGCCCGAATCGGCAGCCCATACGAGCGTGTCCGGGTAGAACGTGCTCCCCGCGAACCAGAGAGCTTCGAGGCGCACGCTGGTCAACAGACGATTACTGTGCCCCTTACGCTCGCCCCTCCACGCAGGGGGCTGCAGCGTTGAGCTCGAAATGCTTAAAAGTCCCCTGCTCTGACCGCTGAGCTACCGGCCCGTGATCGAACGGCAATCAGAACAGTAGCGCCGTCGCGGGTGTCGCGGCAGCGGGCGTGCGCGGCTCAGGGACAGGCGTCGATCCAGTCGATGTCGAGCATGAAGTCGCCGTCGATGCCATCCGCGATGATGATGCCGAACTCGCGGGCCGTGGCCGGATCGAACGGCGGCGCATCCACGAGCAGCCCGAACACGGACGGCACGAGCTCCTCGTAGGCCACCGTCGCGGTGGCCCAACCCTCGCTGTCGACAGGACCGATCTCGAGATCGGCTCGGTGCGACACCAGGCGACCACGGAACTGGGCCGCATCCTCGAGGGTCACGCCGTAGGTCCGTCCATCCGGGCGGACGCGCATGTCGATGCGGGTGGTGTCCGCCAGCTCACCACCCTCCAGCCGCAGCCGAGCGCTCGTGAACCCGCCCCCGGCGGTGACCACGGTGCCTTCGAACCGCAGCACCGAGTCGGCGATGAACCCGCCGCCTTGGGAACGCCCGCCCATGACGCCGTCGTTCACGACGAACCAGCCCTCGCTGTCGTCCTCGCCGAAGTCCGTGAGCCGCCGGCATTCCCCCGCCTCGGTCACGGCCGGTGGCGTCGCGACTTCGGTCGGGGTCGTCGGCGTCGCGTCGCTGGTGGCGCCGTACGCAGCGGAGGTCGTGATGGCAACGAGCACCGCCGTCGCGATGGCAGAGCGAAGGGCCGACGGGTGAACGGACATGGGAGCCTCAAGCTGGTGCGATACCGCCCGAGCGTAGTGCCTGCGGATGACGCGGCGGTGAACCTCGACGCGGTCGGCGTCAGTCGGCCTCATCAGTGGTGACCGAAGCCCTCGGCCGGCGCCGAACCCTCCGCCGCTTGCGCGGCTCGTTGCCGGCTGTTTCCTCCAGCTTTCGCTCGACCATGCCCGCGGCGATGCGGCTGAGGAGCATCACCAGCAGGCCCACGCCGATGAGCACGTAGACGATGGTGAAGGCCTTGCCCAGGTCGGTCGTGGGCGCCAGATCGCCGAAGCCGACGGTCGCTGCCGCGATGACCGCGAAGTAGAGGCTGTCGAGCGGGCTCCACCCCTCCACCACCGTGTAGAAGATCGTCGCGACGAGCAACAGCGCTGCGAGGATGCTCAACGCCGCGCGGAAGGACTCATCGGCCAGCAACGTCCGAAGCGTGACCACGAAGTTCTTGAACGGGTGCATGCCCGCGATGGTAGCGTCGGAGGACGTGATGCTGGCCGACGATGTGGCAGGCTGGCCTCCGGCCATGACCAGCCACGCCGAGAAGGGACCAGCAGATGCGACCGACCGTCCTGGGTGCCCTGGCGATGCTCGCCTGCGGGGCCTTTCCTGCAGCCGCCCAGGCGACCGACCAGCCGCAGCGCGTGGAGCTGCCGGACATCGGGCTGGTGGCGGTCTTCCCGGCCGACTGGAACGTGCTCACGCCCATGACGCCGCGCGAATCATGGTTCGACGTCGGCCCGGATGACTCGACCCCGGTGTACGCCTGGACCGGCGTCTTCGCCACCGGCGGTGGCGGGCGGTGGTGCGGCATCGACCGCTTCGAGAGCTTCCCGTGGCCGTTCGACGAGCACGCGGCGTTCCTCGAGCACTGGCACGTGAGCGGCCACCTCTACGGCGTCAGCGGAGGCTACGAGGCGGTCGACCTGCCGTCCGGCCTGGCCTATCGCATCGACATCGATGACGAGCTCAAGGAGCGTTCCCTGAAGCTCTACCTGCTGGAGCACGCCGGCGACCGCATCCTGCTCACCTGTGCCGACGAGCTCGGTTCGGCCGAGGACTGGCAGACTATCGCTGCGTCCATCGAGCTCGGTCCTCGCACGGCCGATGCCCTCGCGACCATCGACGCCACGCTCGACGCCATCCACGCGAACTAGCGCATCCGAAGGAGACCAGACCATGCGACGACCGATCGTCACCACCCTGACAGTGGCCCTGCTCCTGAGCGCCACGCCGGTCCTGGCCCAGGACGAGGAGCCCGCGACCGATGAAGCCACCACCCAGCGCATCGAGGACCCGGCGCTGGGCATCGCCGTGTCGGTGCCGGCCGAGTGGCGCGTGAGCCTGATCGAGGGTGTGCGCGAGTCCGCCGTCGACCGTGACGATGGCACGCCGCTGATGGAGACCACCGTCTTCTATGCCAACGGCGGCGACGGCACCTGGTGTGACGCGGACGCCTGGCTGGACGTTCCCGCCGGCTCCAGCCTCGAGGGCTTCGCCTATGCGCTCGTGACTTACATGCAGCAGAACGAGGGTCCCGACGTGGCCATGATGGTGGCCGAGGAGGAGCTGCCGGTCGGGCCGTCCTATCGCATCGAGGCCTTCGACCAGGCCACCGGGCGCATCCGAGGGCTGTACCTGTTCGACGGTCCGGCGCAGGCGGATGGCACCTTCGAGCGATATCTGCTGACCTGTGCCGCGCGCGAGTTCGGCGAGCCATTCTGGACCGACGTCGCCACCTCGATCGAGTTCTCCGAGCCGGTCGCCGCCGAGGACGAGGCGCGGGCCGAGGACGAGGCGTCGGCCGAAGATAAGGCGCAGGGCGAGGATGAGACAGAGCCTGCCGAGGAAGCGCCGGCCGAGGGGTGACCCGTCGGCGCCTGGGGGCGATCATCACGGTCCTGTAGACCGGTGTCCCCGGCATCGACCGTAGCCACGTCCGTGGCCAGCCCGCGCAGCGGACGCCATGGACGCGTGGGCTCCGTCCTGTGTGGCTGGGCATCCTCGTGGCCTCTGAGGGCTGCGACCAGGGGCCGCGAGTAGCCGCCAACGACGACAGCGTCGACTCGGGCGACATGTGGCTACAACGAGACCGTGGTCCAGCCGCCTGCGTCGTCATGGGCGACATGTGGCTACAACAAGACCGTGGATCGGCCGACTGCGTCGCCCCCAGCGACATGTGGCTACAACAAGACCGTGGTCCAGCCGATTGCGTCGACTCCGGCGACCTGTGGCTACGAACGCGGCCGGCGCCGCGATGGCGCACGACGACGGATACGGCCGCCGACGAAGGCTGACGCGCGACCACGTGCGAGGCCGCCCAGCCGGGCTCGCGCGATGATGTCATCGTTTACATATGGACGAGCTGCTGCACCTTCCGCTTCGACTGGCCCCCAACCGCGTCTACCGCTTCTACAAGGGCGGAGACCTCATGGACCGCTTTCGGGGCCTGCCGCATCCTGAGGACACGATGTTCCCGGAGGACTGGGTCGGGTCGGCGACGCCGGCCATCAACCCGCCCGAGCACACCTATGACGGCGAGGGCCTGAGCACCGTCGAGGTCGGCGGCAAGGACTACCGCCTCGCCGATCTGCTCGTGGAGCGGCCGCAGGACGTCGCCGGCGCACGCATCGTCGAGCGCTACGGGGTGACCACGGCGCTGCTGGTGAAGCTGCTCGACGCCGGGTCGCGGCTGCCGGTCCACGTCCACCCCACGCGCGATCTCGCCCGCCGCATCTTCGACTCGCAGTTCGGCAAAGCTGAAGCCTGGTACGTCGTGGCCACACGCCAGATCGCGGGTGCCCCCTCCCCGCGGGTGTGGCTCGGCTTCCGCGATGACGTCTCGCCGGAGCAGCTGCGCTGCTGGGTCGAGGAGCAGGACACCGAGGCCCTGCGCGGGGCCATGAACGAGGTCGAGGTGGCGCCCGGCGATGCGGTCTTCGTCCGGCCGGGCCTGCTCCACGCCACGGGCGCCGGCGTCTTCCTGGTCGAGGCCCAGGAGCCCACCGACTTCAGCATCATGGCTGAGTACGCGGGCTATCCCATCGACCCCGACATCGCCCACATGCACAAGGGCTGGGACACGATGCTCGAGGTCATCGACCGCGGCGCCGTCTCGTCCGACGAGCTCTCGGAGCTGTGCGCACCGCCTCGTCGGATCGCGTCGAGCGAGAGCGAGGGCTGGACCGAGGACGACATCTGGGGGCCGCAGAGCGACCCCTACTTCAAGGCCTTCCGGCTATCGGTCAAGGGCTCGGTGGCATGGCCGCACGGGGGCGTCTACACGGTCAACATCGTGACCGGCGGCGAGGGCCTGGCCGAGACCGCCCACGGTGCCCTGGAGTTGCGCTCCGGCGACACCTTCACCGTGCTCGCCGGCACGGCCCCGACGACGCTCAGCGGCGAGCTCGAGCTGCTGGTGACGACACCCTCGTTCGCCTAGTCACTGTCAAGCGCAGTGAGGTGGTGCCCGGCCCGCATCGTCCGGCGCGAGGGCGGCGCCGGGGGTGTCGGTGGTACCCGTATGGTGCGGTGACTGCATGACCAAAGGGTTAGTACGTCAGGCTGTTCGCGCCCGCTAGAGTCAACACCATGAAGGAGCGGACGCTCTATGAGGTGCTGATGCTGCATCCGACCGCCACCACCGAGGTGATCAACGCGGTCTATCGCACGCTGGCCAAGCGGTACCACCCCGATTACGCCGGCCCCGAGGGCGCCCAGCAGATGGCCCGCATCAACGAGGCCTACGCGGTCCTCTCCCACAAGGAGAAGCGCGCACGCTACGACGAGATCATCGGGGTCTCGAAGGAGGGCGAGCTCGTCGGCCACGCGCGCCAGTCGATGCCCGGCGCCACCAACATGAAGTTCGAGGGCGGCACCTGGTCGGTCCGATCCAAGACCGAGCCCACGCCGGCCTCAGCCGTCTTCGGCGAGGCTGGTCCCCCGCCGCGCTATCCGCCGGCCAAGGGCAGCGTCCTCTCCTTCGGTCGC
>JBFLKP010000155.1:0-10244 GCA_040883225.1 Candidatus Limnocylindrales bacterium
CCCGATCGCTGCCAGACCATCGCGGCCGTCCCGCACCGGCGTGGCGAAACGGCGGGCGACGGCGTTACTCGGGCGGTCCGATCTGCTCCTGCAGCTGGACCATCGGCAGCTGGCTGACGGTGAGCGTGCCGCCCTGCGGGCGCTCGATGTCGATGGTGAGCGTGATGACCGCGCCGAGGACGACGATGAGGGCGATGGCCGTCAGCGGGCTGCGTCGTCCGGTGAGGCCGGCGCTGTAGCCGACCATCCCGAGCGTGAGCGCCGAACCGACGAACAGCAGGAGCAGGACGGTCTCGGGCACGCGGGCATAGATGCCCGCCACCTCACGCGTCGACGCCACGTCGATGGTCTCGTTGAGCGACTCGATGTAGATCGCAAGGAGGTCGGACTCGGGCGACGTCCGCGCGAGCTCCTCGGCGACGGCCCACAGCTCGTTCCGGATCTCCGCGCCACGGGCGATGTCGTCGGCGAGACCTGCCACGGTCGCACCTTGCGGCGCGATCCGCAGCGGCACGTACTCGCGCAGCAGCTCCCGGCTCTCGCTGCCGGCGGGCTCGGGCAGGTAGCCCGCACGCAGATACGTCGTCCCGATCGCGTTGGCCTCTTCCAGCACCAGCCCGCGGCGGGTGTCGAAGCGGTCAGTGGCCATGCCCATGGTGATGGCCAGCAGGAAGGCCATGAGCGCGAGGATCGAGCCCACGAGCATGCCCGTGGGTCCTTCCTTCTCCTCGGGTGTGCGGGCCTGCCACCAGCGCCCGAACCGGAACCCCAGCTCGTACAGGATCAGCGCCAACAAGGCGAAGGCCAGCAAGACGCCAGGGATGGGCAGGCTATCGATCAGGTCCTGGAACATGTGTTGCCCTTCCGGTGTCGCGGCTGGGTGGTCGGTGACCCGCTGCGTTCGCGGCGGTGGTTGCCCCAGCGTCGCTCGTGCCGAGCGCCCGGATCAGGTCCGGACGACATCTGCAGGCGTGCACCCCCGTCGAACCCCCGAAACCCTGTCCGTGTGGGCGCCCGTCAGGGGGTGACGGGCCTGCGGTGTCGTCGCTCGGCGTTGCCGGAGGGGCGCTGCCGGTAGCGCGCGCCGGCAGCTCGACCTCCCCCGCGTGCCGACTAGGCCAAAAGCTTCGCCTTGGCCGCCGAGAACTCCTCGTCGGTCAACACACCGGCCTGGTGCAGCTGCGCCAGCTGATTGAGCTGCGTCATGAGGTCGTCGCCCGCACCCGCTCCGGCAGCTGCTGCCGCCGCGGGTGCCGCTGCTGCCGCCGCGGCCTGCTGAGCCTGCATCTCTTCCATCTGGCGCTGCATCTGCGCCGCCTGCGCCTGTTGCTGCGCATCAGCCGCCTGTGCCTGCTGTTGGGCCGCCTGGTTGGCGTACTTCTGCTGCTGGCGGTGCTGGACCGCACCGGCGGTGCCGGCCACCACGGCCGTCGTGGCCATGGTGCCCACGATGCCTCGTCCACCTCGTCGTCGCATCATCGTTCTGTTCCTCCGTTCGTTCGTTGAGTAGGGCGGCGATGGAGGCCTAGGCCTGGGCCGCTTCGATCTCGGCGTAGAGCTGCCGTACCACGGCCCGCGGGATGCGCTCGTTCATGACGACCGAGCCGCCGGCGTTCTCGATGGCGTCGCTGATGCGCGATGCCCAGGCATGCTCGAACAGCAGCAGGGCCACGGAGGAGTCGGGTCCGAGACCTTCACTCAGGGCATACGCGTCCTGCTCCGTGAGCATCTCCGTGACGTCACCCACGACGGGCTCGAAGCGCTGCAGGACCTCATCCTCGAGCTCGTTGAGTTCGAGCACGCGAACCGGTTCGTCACCGATGCGGATGGCCAGGAGGATGTCGATGACGCGGATGACGCCGGCGTCCACGACACGCTGGATCTCGGGGATGATCTCGCCCTTGAACTGGTTGCCCGGGAACCTGAGCACCACGAGCTCGAGTGGGCCGGTCGACATGGGTGTCCTCCTGCTTGGGTGGGTGGCGGAAGCGGAACACGAACGCCGACACCGATACCCGAGCCTAGACGGTACGCGATGCCACCGACGATGTCATCACCCGCACGGGACGATACTGGGCGCTCGGGCCCATCGAACCCGTACCGGTCGATCCCGCGTGGCATCGACCACAACGCTCCTCACTCCTCCTGAAGACTCGGGCCTATTCGTACCTGGAGCAGTCCTTGGGTCGCCCCGAACCGCTTGCACATCTCCGGAGCAAGCTTCGTCAGGCGTGCAGGAACTCGGGTTCGACGTGAACCGGCTCACCCCGACTCACCCGGAAGTCGCAGCGCTGCCCTCCATGCGCGAGCGTCTCGCTCCGATCGAGCCGCAGGCCCATCGCCGCGAACTGGGGATAGTCGATCCAGCAGAGGAACGGGGCGAGCTCCGGTGCCCCTTCGCGATCGAGGTACTTCATGGCCCCGCACTCGATGCAGTCCAGTGCCATCGTGGAGTCGTCCCCGTCACCATCGACGATCTGGTACACCCAATCCCCGGCATAGCGGCGTTCCTGGCTGGCGGCAGCGATGCGCCTCCAGGTGTCGATGCCGCGCTGGCTGAGGAAGCCCCGGCCCTGCAAGCGCATCAGCCAGCGTGTCGGGACGCTCCGGTAGAACGCGACTTCCCCGAGGTGGACGAGGCGCGCTGCCCCCTCGACCGATGCCCCCTGCGCCCGCAGCGCTCGGTACATCGCCAGCTTGGCCGCGACCTTGACGAGGGTGATGGTGAAGGCGTTCTGGCCACCGCCGATGTAGGGGATGTCCGGCAGCAGGATCTCGAAGCGCGCGAGCGCGTCCCTCGCGATGGCCTCCCCTACCTGCTTGCCATAGGCCTCGGCGAGGGGCTTGCGGAAGGGCCGGAAGTAGAACCTCACCAGACGCATGAGCCGGCCCTTGTGTCTGACGTACCAGAGCCCAGGCCCCATGCGTCGCACCTGCTCCACCTTGGCCGGCGAGGGAGCGGCTTCTGGGCGGAGCTCGGACGGCAGCTCCTGCCCGCCGACCCAGGCCTCGACCGTGCGGATGTGCAGGTCAGGATCCGCCTTCTGCCAGCAGTGGCCGAGGCCGGGAACGTACCAGGCCTGAGCCCTGGGCAGAACCTCAGCGAGAGCGGCATTCATCGATCGGACGATGCGCTCGTTCTCGCCGGCGATGAGCAGGGCGGGGCTTGGCGCATCGAGGGCCGCGAACTGCCCGAAGCACTCCCCCACGACGCGCCCGAACTCCAGGCGTGAGGCGACCCGCAAGTCCTCTGGAGCGTGGGTGTCGCGGAAGAACGCCATGAACGGGCGCGTCCGGATGAAGGGCGCCATGGCAAGCATGGACAAGCGCATGACCGCGCGGCCGATCCGCGGCGTGCCGAACGGGGGCGAGCCGTCGATGACCGCGCGCTCGACACGCTCGGGGTGGCGATCGAGCAGGGCGTGGATGTGCAGCCCGCCAGAGGAGATCCCCACGACGCTGGCGCGCTTTGCCGGGACGCGCTCCTCGATGAGGCGGGCCAGCAGGTCCGCCACGCGTTCCTTCGTCGCCGACCCGAGGTGATTGCTGCGCCCGAACCCGGGCAGATCGGGCGCCAGGCAGTGGAAGTCGGAGAGCCGTTCCATGTGCTGACGCCATACTCGGCTGCTCTGGCCGGCTCCGTGGATGAAGACGATGGCGGGTGAGCCCGGAACCCCCGACTCCTCCACGTGCACGCCACCTCGATACTGTCGGTCGCTCATCTCGTCACCTCCGGGGGACGTGGGAGTCTTCGTCATGGCTTCGCTCTTGCGAGGTGGCCGATGCCGACCTCGCGTGCGGCCGCCACCGCGTTGGCGACGCCGTCCGTCCAGGGCTCGCCGTGACCAGGCAGCAGCCAGTGCGCCTCGATCTGCTCGAGGTTCGCCAGCGAGGCCAGCGCTTCATCCGGGTCGGCCGCGAAGGGGCAGACCTGGGGACCGCGACGCTCGGTGATCACCGCGTCGGTCGCGAGCGCGTCGCCCACCAGGAGGGCGTCGTGCCCGGGCGCGTGGAACGTGACGCTGCCATCCGTGTGCCCGGGGGTGTGGATGACGCGCAGGGCGCCCGGCACGTCGAGCGTCGTGCCCGGGTCGATGGTGCCGACCTCCAGCAGTGCCGTGGTGCGTATGGCACCGTGACGCACGGACCACAGCAGGTAGTGGAGCAGCGAGCGGAGCCGGCGCTCTCCCATGCCGGCGCTCGGATTGCCGGTCTCACCGCGCGCGAGGGCGGCGTCGAGCTCGTGGATGCTGACCGGCACGCCGCGCTCGACTCGGAGTCGCTCGGCGAAGCCGATGTGATCCTCATGGCCGTGGGTCAACACGAGCGCGCGGACATCCTCGATCGTGCAGCCCATGGCCACGAGCTCGGCGGACAGGTCAGCGTAGTACGCGGGCACGCCCGCATCGACGATCGTGACCTCGCCGGCTTCCTCCAGGAGGTAGCAGGCGACGATGGACTCGCCGAGCCGGTGCAGGGATGGGGCGAGTCGCATGGCACCGTTCTCACGCCACCGGTTCGGCCATGGGGTCCGCGTTCTCGGGCGGAGCGTCGGCCAACCCCGAAGCAGGTTTCGTGCCGCGGGCGAGCAGGGCCTTGGAGAACACGGGCAGGACCCGAATCTCGACGTCGGCGAAGCCGGCCTCCTCGACCAGCTGCCGCGCGGCAGCGTCGGTCCACTGCCATTGGCCCCAGACGTCGACGATGCCCTCGGTGGCATCGGGCGGGGCTTCCTCGGCCTCGCCCATCGTCACCGCCATCCGGCCACCGGGACGCAGGACCCGGTGCATCTCGCGCAGCGCGGCCAGCGGGTCGGGCACGAACTTCAGCGCGTTGACCGAGGTGGCCACGCTGAAGCGCCCATCCTCCCAGGGCAGCTCGCCCGCGGCGCCACCGACGATCTCCGCGGTGCCTGCGGCGATCCGTTGGGCCAGGCGCTTGCGAGCCATCGCCACCTGCACGTCCGAGGCATCGAGGCCGGCCACGTAGCGCACGTCCCTGGCGTGGTCGGCGAAGAGACGGGCTGACCCGCAGCCGACATCGAGCAGCTCATCCTCGGGCTGGAGGTCGAGCTCCGCGGCCATGGCGCGGTAGAAGGTCCCGTTGGTCCGCTGCATGAACCACGCGCCGAAGCGCCCCAGCGGACCCCGCGGGATCCCGAAGAACGTCATCCACCAGCGTCGGCGCAGCCCCATCACACGCCCCCCTGCGCGAGCGGGCCGGGTTCGCCAGTGGCTCGACGCGGTCCTCGGCGGCCATGATCGACGGGCCGCGCGTCGTCGCCTCCCGCTACGTCTGATTATCCCGCCGCGTCCAAACCGGCAGGCTGCACGGTAGAAGCCGTGCGATCGGGTCGTGATCGCCCTTGATCGTCGTCGATACATCGGCGATCCTGGCCGTCCTCCTCAGCCGGCCTCCGCTCGGTGGACTCGTCGACCGCGTGCAGACCGGCGACGACCTACGCGCCGCACGTGCTGGACGTCGAGTTCCAGCACGCACTGTGGCGGCTGGCCCGAACGGGGGCGATCACCGACGACCGGGCCGCGGACGCCCTGACCGACTTCGCTGACCTGGCCATCGTGCGCTATCCGCATGTCCCGCTCGCCGAGAGGATGTGGGAGCTGCGGCATAGCACGACGGCCTACGATGCGGCCTTCGTGGTGCTCGCTGAGATCCTCGAGGTACCGCTCATCACCTGCGACGCTCGACTCGCTCGAGCGCCGGGCCACCGTGCTGTCGTCGAGGTCTTCCCACCCGCTTGATACCCAAGCGAGCAGGCCAGGGACACAGTGGCCGAAGGCCATCCGGACCGCGATGGGCGTGACCCGTGGCCCTGAGATATCTCAGCGTGCGATGACACACTGGGTGGTGACGTACCGAACACCGGGGGGACCTTGGACCACACGAACCTTCACGCGTCGCGGGCGGCCGAGCGGCCGCTGCGGCAAGCCCGTCTCCGATGAACCGCGCCAGCACCGGCTGCGAGACGTGCCTCGACCGAGCGGCCGATGAGCTCGACGCGGCCGAGCTGGAGCTACGCCCCAGCCTGCGGCAGCACCGTCGGCCGGACACCGCCGAGGCGGTCGCGATCGCGGCGCTGGTCGCCGAGCCCGTGCGCGCCGGCATCCTCGCCATCCTGCAGGACGGTCCGCACTGCGTCTGCGAGATGGCCGCTGCGCTCGATGTACGGCAGAACAACCTGAGCAACCACCTGGCCAAGCTCCGCGAGGCTGGCCTCGTGCGAGCCAGCCGCCACAAGGTCGACGCCCGCTGGCGCTACTACGAGCGCGACGAGGAGACCGTGGAGGCGGCCATCGAGTCACTGACGCAGGTCCTCTGATGGGCACGCTCACACTCCAGCGTCATCACCTGCCGTTCTGGCCGCTGGTCGCTTTCGCGGTCATCGCCTGGCTGGTGGCCTGGTTCGCGGCCTGGCCACTGAGCCAGTGGGTCGCCTTCGACCTGCTCGGCCTCGTGCACGGCAGCCCACTCGGCGAGGCGGTGGCCTTCTTCCTCTACGACGTGCCCAAGGTGCTGCTGCTGCTGCTCGGCGTCGTCACGGTCGTCAGCTTCCTGCGCTCGTATGTCCCACCCGATCGGGTCCGAGCCGCTCTCGCCGGGCGAGGCGTGGTGGTCGGCACAGCGGCGGCGGCGTCGTTCGGCGTGGTCACGCCCTTCTGCTCGTGCTCGGCCGTGCCGCTGTTCATCGGCTTCCTGCAGGCGGGCATCCCGGTCGGTGTGACGCTCGCGTTCCTCGTCAGCTCACCGCTCGTGAACGAGGTCGCGCTCGTCCTTCTGTGGGGCCTGTTCGGCTGGCAGATCGCGCTCGTGTACATGGTCGCAGGGCTGTCGCTGGCGATCGTCAGCGGGCTCATCCTGGGTCGCCTCCCACTGGAGCGCTGGCTCGAGCCGTGGGTCCTGGAGGCTCGCGATGCCGGCGGCAGCACCCACGTCGCCGAGGTCCGGCTCACGACCGAGCAGCGGCTCCACGACGCCTGGGACTCGACGAGGTCGCTCGTGCGCAAGGTGTGGCCCTGGGTCGTCGTCGGCATCGGCATCGGGGCCTTCATCCACGGTTACGTGCCCACCGACGTCATCGTCGACATCGGCGGGGCCGACAATCCGCTCGCCGTGCCGCTCGTGACCCTGCTGGCGGTGCCCCTGTACGCGGGCGCAGCGGGCGTCATCCCCATCGTGGAGGCGCTCCTGGACAAGGGCCTGCCGCTGGGCACCGTGCTGGCTTTCATGATGGCCACCGTCGCCATCAGCCTGCCCGAGTTCCTCATCCTCCGGCGCGTCGCCCGACCGACGCTGCTGGCCATCTTTTTGGGGGTCGTCGTCGCGGGCATCCTGGCGGTCGGCTACCTCTTCAACGCCCTCGGAATGTGATGCCTCGGCATCGGAAAGGAGTCCATCCATGGTGAAGATCGAGGTCCTTGGCTCCGGCTGTGCCAACTGCCAGAAGCTGGAGGCCAACGCCCGTGATGCCGTCGGCATGGCCGGCGTGGAAGCAGAGGTCGTGAAGGTCACCGACTACGCCGAGATCGCCTCGCGCGGCGTCATGAACACGCCCGGCCTGGTCATCGACGGCGAGGTCAAGTCAGCGGGCCGGATCCCGACCGCCGGTGACATCGCGGAGTGGTTGACCGCCGCGACGTGACCGATCCGGGTTCGCGGATCGCACGCGGATCACGGCCTGCTCCTCGGTCCCCACGGCGGCTCCCAGAGGCGGTCGTCAAACCGGTGCATGCCACAGTATGAGCATGTTGAATCGGCGGCTCCAGGTGCTCCTGGACGACAAGCGCTACGAGTGGCTCAAGGCGACTGTACGCAGACGACGAGTGTCGGTGGCGACGGTCGTGCGTGAGGCCATCGACCGCGACCCTGGCTCGCCGGCCCTGGATCGAAGCGCAGCCGGACCGCGCTTCCTCGCGGCGCCGTCGATGGAGGTCGGCAGCGGACGGGAGCTGCTGCGCGGCGTTGAGCTCGGCGCGTAGTAGCGGGTCTCGCGCGTGATCTTGTCCCCGTCGAACTCGATCACGATGCAGGTGTGCTGCTCGCCGTCGAGGCCGTTCGACTGCAGACGGTCTCGATCGTGACCTCGTCCGCATCGTCGAGTCGCGCGGCGGCGAGATCGCGGAGCCGCCAGGGCCCAAGGGCGGGCGCCGACGCGCCTAGCCGAAAGCCCATCCGCCGCCGGGGCGCGCGCGATGCTCGCGATGGGTCAAGCCCGACCCATCAGTCATCATCGTCGCGCTCGTCATCATCGTCGCGCTCGTCCTTCTCGTCGCGCTCGTCGCGCTCCTCCTCCTTCGGCTCCGGCGTCTCGCGCTTCCTCTTCTCCAGCTGAGCATCCGTAGGCTCGGGTGTCTCGCGCTCCGTTCGGACGTCCGACTCGCCCTGCGCTCGTTCGGATGCCGATGGCGTTGCGACCGCCGTCGGCGAAGGCGAGGGCGTTGGCAACGGCGTTGGCGTGGACTCGACGACCGGAGCGGACGAACGGGTGGGTGCGGCGGCCGGAGCAAGGTCTGGAGGCACGGCGCCATCGGGTCCCAGGAGTGACAGGGCACCACCAGCGACGAACGCGCCCCCGACGCCGAGCACGACGATCACGCTCAGGAACAGCGCCGCCGCGGAGGCGCGGGCCGACGTCGCCACCGTGGAGGCCGGCTCGAAGGCCAGACGCCACGCGGCCGCCAGCGCGGCGAGGGCATCGCGAACGGCGAGCCGGCGAAGGGAACGCAGGAAGACCCGACCAGGCGACGGCGTCGGCTCCGCTGCGATGCGGGTCATGACGCGGTCGGTGAACGATCCGCGGTCCGCGGGCGACCCCGCTCGTCGCAGCCTCGTCGTTCCATCGACCGGTCCGATCCGCGCATGCCCGGGATCGAGCGGCCGGCCCTCTCGTCCCCTGGTCATGAGCCGAGCCTCCCGCGCAACGCCGCCAGTGCCCGATGGAGTCGCGACTTGACGGTACCGAGGGGTGCCCCGGTGGCCGAGGAGATCTCGTCGAGCGACATGTCGCCGTAGAAGCGCATGGTGACGATGCGGCGCTGGTGCTCCGGTAGCGTGGAGATCGCCTCCTGGACCTGAGCGCGACGCTCCTCATCGAGGGTGGCCAGCTGCGGATCGATGCCGCCGGCAGGGTCGACCAGCCAACCTTCCTCTCTCGTGGGGTCGGCACGCAGGTCGGCGGGACGCTTGAGCCTCGCGATGGCCATGCGCGTCGCGATGCGGCCGAGCCAGGCGCCGAACGGCCCGTCGCCACGGAAGGTGGGCAGCGATCGGTAGGCTTGGATGAACGCCTCCTGGGCCACGTCCTCGGCCTCAGCCGGGTCACGAAGCAGACGGCGACAGAGGCCGATCACGTTCGCCTTCTCGCGATCGACCAGCACTCGAAAGGCCTCGTCATCGCCCGAGATCACGGCGTCGACGAGGACGCGATCCGTCGGCTCCAGTGTCATCGATACCGCATCGCTGCCATCGAGGTCACTGTAGGTCGCTCGCGACCGACGTGTCAGCGTGGCGGCCGGGGCCAACACCGTGCTCCACTCCGAGCATCTCCTGCGATCTTCATCTCCACCTTGCTTGCTGCGGCCCGGCTCGGCCGGATCTGGACGCCGGTTCTCGACACCTACCTGAGGGCCTGATGGCCGTGAAGGTTCCATCCGATCGGGGCGGCGATGGAACCTTTTGGCCGGAAGCTCCCTCAGGTAGGCGACATAGGGAGCAATAGGAGTCCCCCACGATGAGACAACGTCTTGCCATCGCCATCAGCAGCCTCGTGGCTGCCGCGGTCCTGGCCGTCGGGCTTACCGCCGCCGGCTTCGGCCCCGAGCCGCGTCCAGCGACCGCAGAGGAACCCCCGTCCGCAGCCATCGAGGGCGCGGTCGAAGACGTCGAGCGCGAGGTCATCTACGTCGAGCCCGCACCCAAGCCCGAGACCGTGGTCGTGAAGAAGCGCGTGCAGCAGCGCAGCGGCAGCACCGCCGCCGGGAGCACGACGCGAGGGAGCGCGTCGCGATCCGACGACGACGATGACGACGAGGCGGAGGATCGGCACGAGCACCGACGCGAGTCGGCCAAGGAGCGCCGCGAGGAACGCCGGGAAGATGCCAAGGAGCGGCGCGAACACGAAGACGAGGACGACGAGGAGCACGACGACTGATGGCCCGCGAGAACGTCACCGCGGCCAACGAGCGGGAGCAGCCAGCGCAGACGCCCGCGCGCGACCGGCCGGATCC
>JBFLKP010000156.1:0-4061 GCA_040883225.1 Candidatus Limnocylindrales bacterium
CAGCGCTCGCCACCCCCCCCTTCCTACAGGGCGGGGGGGGCCGCTGGCCCGCCTTCACGCATGTCTGTAACCGCGTTTTCCGCGTTTTCGAAGCTGCATCCGATGGCCGCCGTCTTGGCCGCCATCCTCATCGTGCTGAGCCTGTCGCTCAGCGCCCTGGCGCAGGACGCTGGCGTCCAGCCGAGCCCGACCCCTGACGTCGAGCTGGCGGAGACCCTCGCCGCACCAGTCGTGCCCGACGAGCTTGGTGAAGCCGTCGTATCGCCGTCGCCGTCGCCGCTGACCGTGACGGTCGAGGCTGGTGACGTGTGGTTCTCACCGACCGAGATCACCATCGACGCCGAGCAGGAGACGGTGCTGTCGCTGACCGATGTCGGCCTGGCCGCGCACAACCTCATCATCGACGAGCTTGGGTTGCAGTTGCACGTCGGACCGGGCATCACCTCCGAGATCGACGTCAGCGACCTGCCACCGGGGACCTACCAGTTCTACTGCTCCATCTACGGCCACGCGCGAGCGGGGATGGTCGGAACCCTCACGGTCGAGGGCCCGGCTGCGACCTCGAGCCCCGAACCCGTCACGTGAGCCAGCGGGCCGCGGCCACCCGGCCGCACGGCGGCCTCGTCTGAGGCTCCGGTCGCGAGAGGTGAAGCCACAGCAGCGGTTCGTGCGTAGACTGGGGGCTCCGCGAGCCCCCGTAGCTCAGTGGACTAGAGCAGCCGCCTTCTAACAGTCCGAGCGTGAGCGGCGTGCTATCCCTCGTGGGGGGCTTGGCGGCGAGGCCCTCGTTAGTCGCTCAGTCGGAGCGAGTCCCCATCCCTGCTGGCCGGCCCGAGTTTCACTGCCGTGTCGGCCCGCAAGGACGTGCTGGGAGGCGTTACGCCAGCGGCAACCCTGAGCTCGTGATCGTCCGTCGCGCCAGACGCGGCTGCGGCTGCCTGTTGGTCGGGGGTCAGCATCTCCACGATGCAGAATTCGTTACCGAATGGGTCCTGCATCACGGCCCAGTCGATAGAGGGCGGCTCGTCGCCGTACGACCGTGGACGGGGGTACAGGCTCGGTGCCTTCTTGACCGTCCCGCCCAAGGCAACGATGTCCTCGATGGCTTTGTCCATGCCCTCGTTCGGCCAGATGTCGATGTGCATCCGATTGGCTTCGTGATGGGTCGGCGACGATGTCGCGACCGGGGCCGTCGTGGTCTGCACCAGGATCATGTAGTTGTCTGACCCGGGGTCAGCGATGTAGCCGAGCCAGCCATGCCATGGCTCACGTGACTTGCGCCAGCCCAGGACAGCCGACCAGAACGCCGCGCCTTGATCCAAGTCTGTGACGTTGACCGCGACGCATTTCCACCGTCCGATGCTCATGCGATTCCTCCTGACCTACTCGCTATGCGAGTATATTGCGGACATGGCAACGAAGCCCTCGCCGACCACGTATGGCCTCCTGGGGATGCTCGCGGTTCGCTCCTGGACCGGGTATGAGCTGACCCAGCAGTTGCGGCGCTCTCTCCGCTACGTCTGGCCTTCGTCCGAGGGTCACCTCTACCGCGAGCAGAAACGGCTCGTAGATCTGGGCTGGGCTCGTGTCGTTGACGAAACCTCTAATGGTCGTTTGCGTCACCGATACCTGATAACCGCACAAGGCGAGGAGGCGCTCGCCGCCTGGCTCCGGACGTCCCCGGCTCCGCCTCGCTTCGAGATCGAAGGGATGCTGCGGCTCTTCTACGGTAGCCAGGGCAGCGCCTCGGAGCTGGCTGCCGCGATGGAGGAAACATCGCGATCTGCACGAACCATGCTCGAAGAGTTGGTGGGCTTCGCAGCTGAGTACATCGCTGCTGACGGGCCGCTATGGATGCTCGAGCATGATGTCGGAGGAGCCGGAGCCCGGATCGAGTGGCGCGGTCGGGAGATGTACCCGGAACGCCTACACGTGATCGCTCTCGTCATCGATGGGACCACACGCCTACTCGAGGCGCTCGCCGACTTCGCTGATGCGACGGCAACCGAAATCGCTGCCTGGGAATCACCGACCTCGCCGTCTCTCACGAGTGCAACGCGCGCAAGGCTAGAGGCTGTCGTGGCCCGCCACACGCGCACCTGAGCTCAGACCTTGGCGAACAGTGCCTTGGCGTGCTCGGAGAACTGCCGCATCTCCGCCTGTGGCCCTACCTCGAGGAAGACCGTCCGCTCGGTCGTTCGCGCGGTGTGGCCCGCTGGCCAGAAGTAGACCTCGCCAGCCGAGACGATCTCGCGCGTTCCATCGGCATGGGTCAGCTCGATTGCGCCTTCGAGAACGATGCCCCAATGGTCGCTCGGGCAGCGGTCGTCAGGAAGCCCCTGTAGGACCGGCCCGAAGTCGGCGCCAGCGGGCACAGTCGCGTGTCGTATGGCCATCGGACCGAGTTCGACATACCGTGTCATCAACTCACCATCCTGGACTTCGATTGGCAGCGTCTCGATCGGGATGCCCATGTCCTGTCTCCTTGCTCCTTCGCGCCAGCGATCACCTTGTGCGTCTATCCCTGCCTAATACTCATAATGAGAGTAATACTAACCTTGCGAGTATCTGTCAAGCACAGGGCACGCCGAGGCTTCAGCGATGGTGGATGTGTCGGGCAGTTGCTCAGTTGCCGGCGTGCTATCCATACGGGCTTCCGCCCCATGGCCGAGCGTCAGGATTCGTGCGTAGACTGGGACCCGTCACGCCCCCGTAGCTCAGTGGACAGAGCAGCCGCCTTCTAACAGTCGGAGCGTGAGCGGCGTGCTATCCCTCTTGGAGGGCTCTGCGGCGGGGCGGTTGTTAGTTGCTCAGTTGCTGGCCCTCGAGGGCCGATCGCAGCGTCGGAAGCGCGCGCAGCACCGCGTCGTCCCAGCTGGCCCAATCGTGGACTCCAGGGCCCGACTCGACCGTCGCCTCGATGCCCAGCTCTTCCAGCCGCTCGACGAACATGGCGCTGTGGGGTGCGAGGTACGCCTCGAGGCCGTCCACCACCGGACCGCCGACTTCTTCCCTTCCATCACCCCACCAGACGTAGAGCGCGGTGTCGGCCAGGGCCGGCGCGAGCGACACCGGGTCGTGTGCCTGCCAGACCTCCGCCTGATCCGTCTTGTCGCCCCAGAGCGCGGCGTCATAGCCCCAGTCGGAGCCGTATGGATCGAGGACCCCGCTGAACGACGCCGCCGCGGCGAAGAGATCGGGATGGCGAGCGGCATACGACATGGCCCCGAAGCCACCCATCGAGATGCCCGCGATGGCTCGCCGGTCGCCGGCTCGCCAGTCGGCCTCCAGGATCCGCCGCAGCTCGTCGATGTGGAAGGTCTCCCACATGGGCTGTCCGCCCTCGCCGCCGTTCCACCAGTCGGAGTAGTAGCCGGCGTCCGCGTCAGGCATGACGATGAGGGCATCGAGCTCCTCGCCCAACCTCCGGGCGATCGACGTGTCCCTGGTCCAGTCGAGGTGGCTCCCGCCCTGGCCATGGAGCAGGTAGAGCACGGGCCAGGTCCGCTCTGGCTGCTCGTCGAAGCCCGCGGGGAGGATGAGCCGCGCCATCTTCGTGCCGACCGCCGGCGAGGCGATGGTCAGATCCCTGGTGCGATTGTCCACTACGGCGACGTCGGTGACCGTGGCGACTTCGGGCAGCTCCTCGTCGACCTCTGTTGCGTCGGCGCCGGGCGAGTCCGCATCGTCATCAGCCGATGTCGTGTCCGGCGCATCGATCGGATCGCCCGAGCCGAGCGATGGAAGCGGCGGCAGGTCGCCGGGGAAGATGAGACCTTCGAACTCATCCGCCTGGTTGGTGGAGGTGACCACGAGCAGCGCAGTCAGACCCTCGTTGGCACCGTCGCCGACGCAGGTGGTCAGCTCCGATCCCTGGATGGAGCTGGCAAAGAAGTCGGCGCCGCCGTCCAGCACCGCAGGCGAGTGGCACGTCCAACCGCGGCCTTCGCCTCGGATGTCCTCGACGACTGAGCGGATCCCACGCAGCGGGCCATCGATGACGTGGATGTCTTTGTTCCAGACGATGACCGACGTCCCGCTCAGCCGAGGGTCGTCGGAGG
>JBFLKP010000157.1:0-15498 GCA_040883225.1 Candidatus Limnocylindrales bacterium
CGCAGGAGCTCCAGGGCGTTGGGCCCGCCGCGCACGCTGGTCTGGACCAGCACGATGGCGTCATCGGGGCCCAGGCCGAGCTCGATGCTACCCTTCCGCAGCTCGGAGATCACCGCCTCGGTGATGGCCGCCGGCTCTTCGGGCTCCACCTCCATGACGAACGGGAAGACGCCACGGATCAGCGTCAGCGAGCGGGCCACGGCCGCGGTCGGGGTGAAGGCGACGATGGGCCGGCCCGGGCGCAACGATGCCAGGCGTCGCGGCGTGCGACCCGAGTGCGTGTAGCAGGCCATACCCATGACGTCGGGGTCGGAGTCGGTCATCGACACCGCCGCCAGCGCCAGCGCTCGCGCGTCGACGTCGGGGCCGAACGACGGCGTGCCGGCCGGCGGTCGGGTCGGCGTCTTGTAGTCGTCCGTTCGGCGCGCGATGTCGGCCATGGCCCGCACGGCCTCGAGGGGCCAAGCCCCCACGGCGGTCTCGCCCGAGAGCATCACCGCATCGGCCCCGTCGATGATGGCGTTGGCCACGTCGCTGGCTTCGGCGCGCGTGGGCCGCGGAGCGGTGACCATCGATTCGAGCATCTGCGTGGCCACGATGGATGGTTTGCCCGCCATCAGCGCCGCGCGCACGAGGTCCTTCTGCGCCAGCGGTACCTGCTCGAAGGGCAGCTCCACGCCGAGGTCGCCGCGAGCGACCATGATGCCGTCGGCCGCATCGAGGATCTCCTCGATGTCATCGAGCGCCGGGCGCGTCTCGATCTTGGCCACGATGCGGATCGACTCCGGGACCCGCGAACGGAGCAGCCTGACGTCGGCGGCGGAGCGCACGAACGACTGGCCCGCGAAGTCGGGCATGACCTCGAGCAGGTGCGGGATGACCGCTGCGTCGGCCGCGTCGAGGGCGTCTGGGGACATCCGCTCCGCCGGCACGCTCACGCCCTGACGAGTGCGCACGGGCCCGCCGCGCACGACCTCGCAGATGGCCGCGGAGTCGCGGACCGCCCCCACGCGCAGCTCGGCCGCGCCGTCCGCCAGCAGCACGCGGTCGCCCGGCTCCAGTCGGCCGGCCACCTCGGGGTCTCCCAGCGGCAGGTTGTGCTCGGTCGAGGGCACCTCCGGGCCGGAGAGCGCCACCGTCGTGCCCGACTCCAGGACCACCGGCTCGTCGTGCAGCGTGGCCAGCCGAAGCTTGGGCCCGGGCAGGTCGGCGAGGATGCCGATGATGCGCCCGGCTCGTCGGCTCGCCACACGCACGACCTCGGCGGTGCGCAGGTGCTCCTCAGGGGTGCCGTGCGAGAAGTTGATGCGGGCGATGTCGAGGCCGGCCTCGATGAGGCGGTCGACCTTGTCGATGCTGGCGGGGCCGATGGTGGCCACGAGCTTCGTGCGTCGGCTGGTGCGGGCGGGGAGTGCGGTGCTCATGCGCGCATGGTGCCCCAATCGGGCGCCCGGAGACAGGCGTTCCGGCCCCTGCGCCCGAGGCCCGACGGCCCATGCGTCGCCGCGGGCGCCCGGGCGAGATTGAGCCGATACGTGCACATCGGAACCGTCCTGCAGCAGAGGGAGATGCGAGTTGGACCCCACACCGAACCAAACCGAGCGCGACCCCCAGTCGTCGCCGGGAGCGGACGATGCCACCTCGGCCGACGCCGAGCACTGGAACCCGCTGAAGACCGAGCGGGCCAAGTGGTCATGGGGTCTGCTGGCGATCTTCGGTGCGATCTACTTCGTCATCGCCGTCCTGACCTCGGAGGCCGCGGCCGAGCTGGCCGCCACGATGATCTTCGGCCTGCCGTTGGGCTTCTACCTCGGCGTGGCCATGATCATCTCGGGCCTCGTCATCGTGCGCTTCTACCTCGCGCGGATCGAGGTCTAGGCCGTGGAGAACCCCATCGCCCTCGTCATCCTCATCATCGGCATGGCCACGTTCTTCCTCATCGGCTGGTACAGCCGCCGGTGGACGAAGAACACCGCCGAGTTCTACGTGGCCAGCGGCCAGATCCCGTGGAAGCTCAACGGCGTGGCCATGTTCAGCAACTACGCCAGCGCGGCCAGCTTCCTGGGCGTGGCCGGCGCCATCGCCATCGGGGGGATCGACAACTGGTGGCTGGCCCTGGGCTTCTTCGCCGCCTGGGTCGTGGTCGTGCTGGTGCTGGCCAGCCCGCTGCGTCGTTCCGGCAAGTACACCGTGGCCGATGCGCTGCAGGAACGCTTCAGCGGCCCCGAGATCCGGCTACTGACGATCATCGCCGGCATCACCATCGGCGTGCTCTACCTGGTGCCGCAGC
The DNA here is from genome assembly GCA_040883225.1 of Candidatus Limnocylindrales bacterium. Classification (GTDB taxonomy): domain Bacteria; phylum Chloroflexota; class Limnocylindria; order Limnocylindrales; family CSP1-4; genus JAFMJV01. Next base: position 2,291 of record JBFLKP010000157.1, read on the forward strand.
TGGTCGGCGCGGGACACCTCTTCAACCTGCTCATCCCCGACCTCGCCGAAGCGCTCGGGAGCGATACGGCCTACATCTTCTGGGTGGCCGTGGCCGGCGGCTTCACGGCGTTCATCGTGGTCCTCGGGGGCATGCGCGGCACGTCCTACAACCAGGCCTTCCAGGGCATCATCATCTTCGGCGCCATGGTCATCCTGCTGGTGCTGGCCGCGGGCATGTTCTTCAACTGGAACCCGTTGAACATGCTGACCGAGGCGGACAACGTGATCACGCCCGCCCAGGTCGTGGACGCCGGCATCCAGGATGAGCTGCTCGCGACGTATGACGGAACCGCCGAGTCGGCCATCGCCGTGAGCCAGGCCTCCGGCGATCTCCTGCCCGACACCGCCTCCGCTCTCACGCCCGGCTCGGAGGTGCCGGACCTGCCCAACCAGCTGAGCCTGGTGCTGGGCCTGTTCCTGGGCGTGGTCGGCCTGCCCCACGTGCTCATCCGCCTCTACACGGTCAAGGATGCGGGCGCGGCCCGCAAGTCGAGCGAGCTGACCATCGTCAGCCTGGCCATCTTCTACACCATGACCCTGTTCGTGGGCTTCGCGGCCATGATGCTGCTCTACCCGCAGCTGCTGGAGCTGCTCGCGGCCGACCGGGCCGGCGATGCCAAGAACAACGCGGTCGCCTACCTGGGCGACCTCCTCGGCGGCCAGTGGCTGCTGGGCCTCGTGCTCGCCGGCGCCATGGCGGCCATCCTCAGCTCGGCCGTGGGGCTGCTCATCCAGATGACCACCACCGTGGCCCACGACGGCTACACCGTCCTGCTGCGGCCGGAGTCGTCCGAGGAGCAGCGCGTCCGCGTGGCCCGCCTGGCCGGCATCGTGCTCACCGTGGCGGCGGTGCTCATGGCCGTCTGGCTGCAGAAGGAGAACGTGGCCCAGCTGGTGGCCATGACCTTCGGCATCGCGGCCTCCACCTTCGCGCCCATCCTGCTGCTGACCGTGTGGTGGACACGGCTGACGCGGCAGGGCGTGATCGCCGGCTTCGTGGTCGGCCTCGTGGTCTCGCTGGTCTTCACCTTCGCCCGCTACGCCGGAATCGAGTCCATCGTGGGCATCCCGGTGCTGGTGAACCCGGCGCTCTACGGCGTGCCGTCCGCGTTCCTCGCGGCCATCGTCGTGAGCCTGCTCACCAAGGACGTCGGCGCGGTCGACCACTTCATGCACATGGCGCATGACCGTGACGGCAGCATCGACGGCAACGGGGGCAAGAACGCCGCGTAGCACCCATCCGCATCTCCCCACGACGCCCGGAGGTCAAGGGAGAGGCCTCCGGGCGTCGCCCTGCGTGGCGATGGCGCCGGTCGGGCCGCCGACCTGGGTGTCGGCGGCCATCGTCGTGGCGCGGCCACCATCCCCCGGTCCTGGGTCCCTCGATCCTAGGCGTCCTCGGTGCGTGCCGGAGGCTCCTCGGCGTGGGCCGGGCGGTCCTCGAGCCCGGCCAGGCGCCCGGTCTCCGCGTCGTAGGCGCCGGCCAGCTCATCGGGCGTCGTGCCCGGTGCCAGCGGCGTCCGGGTGATGTAGGCGGCGCGGCCGATGACGTGGGCGGTCACGGGCGCGGTGAGGAACAGGAAGATCACCACCAGCAGCGCGCGGATGGTCACGCTCAGCTCGCCGAAGTGGAGGGCCACGCCGAGCATCAGCAGGGCGATGCCCAGCGAGGATGCCTTCGAGGCCACCTGCAATCGCATGTAGACATCGGGCATGCGCACGACGCCCACCGCGCTCAAGAGCCCAAGGGTCACGCCCAGGGCCACCGCGATCGTGGCCAGCCAGTCGTTCATGGTCGCTCTCTCAGCTCGGCGTAGCGCGCGAAGGCGACCGCGCCGATGAAGGCCACCAGCGCCAGGGCGATGGCCACATCGATGAGGGCCGGGTCGTCGGTCCCGATGGCATAGACCGCTACGATGCCCGCGACGAGGGTGGCGATGAGCTCGAGCGAGGTCACCCGGTCCATCAGGCTGGGCCCACGCACGAGGCGGAAGAAGGCGAGCACGATGGCCACGGCCAGCACCCCCAGGGCCAGCTCGATGGCCATATCGGGCACGCCCACGATGTTGACCGTCATCGCAGCAGCTCCAGCACGCGCCGCTCGAGCTCATCCTTGATCTGTCGCCGCAGCTCCTCGGCGTCATCGACGTACATGGCGTGGACGTAGATGACGCTGCGGTCGTCGGCCACATCCACCGCCAGGCTGCCCGGCGTCATGGTGATGAGGTTCGAGAGGAGCGTGATCTCCACGTCGCTGCGCGCGTCGAGGGGCACGGCCACGATGCAGGGCCGGGCGTAATCGGTGGGCGTGACCACGTCGAAGGCCACCTGCACGTTGGCGCGCACCACCTCGAGGAGGTAGAACGCGGTGAAGCGGACAAGGCCGAGAGTGCGCGTGAAGTAGCGGGAGCGACCGATGACCCGCTGCAACAGGAAGAGCACCAGATAGCCGAAGGCGAAGCCGACGAGCAAGTTGACGACGTCGAATTGGCCGCTGAGGGCAACCCAGCCCAGCGCCAGCAGGAGGTTGCCCGCGAACATGGCCGAGGCCGAGGCGCCCGACGCGGGCGGAGTGCGTGGCGTCGTCATCGGCCCGCTCCTCCGAGCACCGCCTCGATGTAGCCGGCGGGCTCCATCAGCTGGACCGCCGCGGTCTCGACCAGGTCGAAGGCCGGTCCTGCGGCGATGGCGAGACCGATCGAGCAGGCCACCAGCAGCACCATCGGAGCGACCAGCGCGAGCTTCAGTCGGGTGTCTGGCGCGGCCTCGGGCGTGACGGCGACGACACCGCCGGAGTCCTCCAGGCCCGTCGGCAGGGGCTTCCAGAAGGCCGCATTCCAGATCTTGAGCATGGAGTACAACGTGAGCAGGCTGACCCCCAGGGCCACCAGCACGATGAGCACCCGGTCGACCTCCAGGCCCGCCTCGATGAGCGCCAGCTTGGCCAGGAAGCCGCTGAAGGGCGGGATGCCCGCGAGCGACATAGCGGCGATGCCGAAGAGTGCTGCGAGGCCCGGCTTGAGCACCCACAGGCCGCCGGTTCGGGAGAGCTCGAACGAGCCGGTCAGCTGCTTGACCGTGCCGGCCACGAGGAACAGCGTGGACTTGGCCAGGGCCACGTGCACGAGGAAGTAGATGAGTCCGGCCATGGCGCTGACGGTGAAGAGCGCCAGCCCCATCACGAGGTAGCCGATCTGGCTGATGATGTGGAACGAGAGCAGCCGCCGCATCTCGTGCTGGGCCACGGCACCGAACACGCCGATGACCATGGTCAGCGCCGCGACCGTCAGCAGCAATGGCTGGAAGTCCGGTGCCTGATCGGCGAAGACGAGCGTGAACACGCGCACCAGGGCGTAGATGCCGACCTTCGTGAGCAGTCCGCTGAAGAGGGCCGAGACTGCCACCGGCGGCGTGTGGTACGAGGCCGGCAGCCAGAAGAAGAGCGGCACCAGCGCGGCCTTGATGCCGAAGGCGATGAGGAGCATGGCGGCGATGCCCGCGGCGAGGCGCGGATCGACGTCGGCCATGCGACCCGCGAGGTCGGCCATGTTGACCGTGCCGGTGAGCCCGTAGATGACGCCGATCGTGACCAGCAGCACGGCCGAGGCCACGAGGTTGAGGGCCACGTACTTGAGCGCGCCCTCCAGCTGCGCTCGCTCACCGCCGAGGGCGAGGAGCACGAAGGAGGCGATGAGCAGGACCTCGAACCAGACGTAGAGGTTGAAGAGGTCACCGGTCAGGAACGTGCCTACGACGCCCGCCAGCAGCACCATCGTCAGCGGGTAGTAGGCGAAGCGCTCGCGGCCGTGGTCGATCGACCCGGTGGAGTAGACCACGATGGCCACGGCCAGCACCCCGGTGAGCACGATGAGGATGGCGCTGAAGAGGTCGGCCACCATGGTGATGCCGGCGGGCGCTGGCCAGTTCGCGACCTGGACCACGAGGTAGCCATCACGCTCGACCGCGACGAGCAGCGCGATGCCGACCGCCAGCAGCCCACCCGAGCCCACCAGCGCGACCAGCCGCTGGGCCGTCACGGAGCCCCAGGCGAGGAGGCCCAGGACCGCCGCCGCCAGCGGGATGAGCAGGGGCAGGAGCACGAGCAGGCTCATTGGACGTCGGCCTCGCTGAGGTCGTCGACGTCGTCGGAGCCGCCCTCCTGGTAGACCCGGTGCATGAGCGTGAGCGTGAAGGCGAGCACGCTGAAGCCGATGACGATGGCCGTGAGCACCATCGCCTGCGGAAGCGGGTCGGCCGCGCCCGGCGGCGGGACGGTGGCACCCTCCGCGATCAGCGGCGGCTCACCGCGAGTGAGCCCGGCGGCCACGAAGATGACGAGGTTGGCCGCGTTGGCCAGCAGTGACAGGCCCAGGGCCAGCTTGAGCACCGAGCGGCGGAGCATGAGGTAGATGGCCGAGGCGAAGAGGACCCCGGCCACGATGGCCATGAGCACCGTCATGCGTCTTCCTCCTCGAGGGAGAAGACGATGAGCAGGACCGTGCCCGCGACCGCGAGGTAGACACCGATGTCGAAGAGCAGCGGCGTGCCCACCGAGACGTCGTACTCGCCCAGCGAGATCGTCCACCAGTACGAGGTCAGGTAGGGCTCGCCGTAGACGATGGGCGCGATGGCGCCGCTGACGAGCATCAGCAACAGGCCCACGCCGATCAGCGATCTCGGATCGACCTGCAGGGCTCGCCTGGCCTCCCCCACCCCGCTGGCCACCGAGAGCAGCACGAAGGCGGCAGCGGCCACGAGACCGCCGGCGAAGCCGCCGCCCGGCTCGTTGTGCCCGCGCAGCAGCAGGAACAGCGAGAAGAGCACGAGCACGGGCATGAGGTAGGTCGTGGCCGTGGGCAGGATGAGGGCTCTCATGCCTCGCCATCCTCGTCGGCGCCGCGCTGGCGGCTGCGAAGCTTGAGCAGGGCGTAGACGCCGAACCCGGCGATGGCCAGCACGGCCACCTCGGCGAGCGTGTCGAGCGAGCGGAAGTCGACGATGATGGTGTTGACCACGTTGCGACCCTTGGCCAGCGGGAAGCTGTTCTCGCTGAAGAACGTGGAGACCGGTTCGGTCTCGGTGCTCGAGGCGGCGAGCACGAAGACCGTCACGAGCACACCCCCCGCGACGGCCACCGCCCCATCACGCAGCCGTGTGCGCCGCTCGGCCTCGACCCCGAACTTGGGCATGTGGTAGAAGGCGAGCACGAAGAGCAGCACCGTCAGGGTCTCGACGAGGATCTGGGCGATGGCCAAGTCCGGCGCGCTGTAGAGCACGTAGACCAGGGCGATGCCGTAGCCCACCACGCCCAGCGCGGTGACCGCGCCCAGGCGGGTGCGCGTGGTCACGGCCACGGCCGCACCCCCGGCGATGATGGCCGCGATGATGGCCTCCCAGGGGTAGAGCTCCCAATCGAGCCCGAAGGACGGGATGCCGCCGGCGTACAGCAGGACCAGCCACACCAGCGCGGCCATCGTCGCGGCGACCACCAGCAGATACAGCCGCAGCTTGCCGTGCTGGGCCACGGCCGTGAAGCGCTTGGTGAAGCTGAGCATGCCCAGCTCCAGCAGGACGTAGCCTTTCTCGGGCCCGAAGCGGTGACCCATGTCGAGCCCCGTGACCAGCTCACGGACGTCGAGCCGGCGCCAGAACACGGCAACGCCGAGGGCGATGCTGAGCACGCTCAGGCCGAGCGCGAGGTCGACGCCGTACCACGGCTCGACCGCGTACTTCGAGGCGCCCGTCCCGATGGCGTCGGCCGCCGCGGCCACGAGCGGGCCCGGACCGAGGGCCGGCGCCAGCCCGGCCAGCACGCCCACGAGGCCGATGACGAGCGGGCCCAGCCACATCGCCCAGGAGGGGTCGTGGCCACCTGCACGCGGAGTCTTGAGGGGACCGCTGAAGGGACCGAGGCTGGCGATGGCAGCCACCGCGACCGTCGCCAGCCCGGCCACGACGAGGGCGGCCGTGACGAGCACCGCCGGGCCTTCCACGTCGAGGGCGGCCTTGAAGCCGATCTCCTTGGCCGCGAAGCCGATCATGGGCGGGATGCCGGCCATCGAGACCGCGCCCAGCGCCGCGGCCACGGCCGTCAAGGGCATGATCCGCGCCAGGCCGCTGAAACGGTCGAGCTCACGCGTGCCCATCTCGTGATCCACGATGCCGGTAACGAGGAAGAGCCCGGCCTTGTACAGCGCATGCGCCAGCAGCAGGGCCATGGCCGCGGTGAAGGCCGTGTCGGAGCCCAGGCCCACGAGCATGACCATGGCCCCCAGCGCACCCACCGTGGAGTAGGCCAGCACCAGCTTGAGGTCGTGCTGGCGGAGCGCGAGGATGTTGCCGATGAGCATCGTCAGCCCGCCGCTCACGACGAGCACGACGGTCCACAGCTCGGTCCCGCCGAGGACGGGCGTCAGGCGTGAGACGAGGTAGACGCCGGCGGTGACCATGGTGGCCGAATGGAGGTAGGCGCTGACCGGGGTCGGCGCGGCCATGGCGTTGGGCAGCCAGAAGTGGAACGGGAACTGGGCCGACTTGGCCAGCGCGCCGAGCAGGATGAGGACCGTCAGCAGGACATAGTCGGCATCGGCTCGGACGACCTCCCCTGCCCCCAGCACCTCCGAGATGCGGAAGCTGCCGCTCGTGAAGCCCAGCAGCACCAGGCCGGCGATCATGGCCAGCTCGCCGCTGACGGTGACGATGAGTGCCTGCTGCGCCGAGAGCCGTGACGTGGCGATGGCGTGCTCGAAGCCGATGAGCAGGTAGGAGGTGACGCCGGTCAGGCCCCAGAAGACGAGCACGAGAAGCAGGTCGTCGGCCAGCACCAGCCCCAGCATCGAGGCCATGAAGGCCAGCGCCAGCGCGTGGAACCGGTCGATCTCGTCGTGGCCGTGGAGGTAGTGCTCGGCGTAGAGGATGACGGCCACGCCGATGCCGGTGATGAGCAGGCCGAAGAGCAGCGAGAGCCCATCGAGGCTGAACGAGAGCGACAGCCGCAGCTGCGGCACCCACTCGGTCTGCCAGCGCACGGCCTCGCCGTCGATGACCCCGGGCGCGAGGCTGACGAGCAGCAGCGCGAGCGCAGCCGGCAACCCCGCGAACACGAGGTAGGCCCAGCGGCCGGCAAGGCGGCGAACAAGAGGGACGAGCAACGCCAGGACGAAGCCTGACGCCACCGCGATGGGCAGTTCCACAGACCAGACCATATCGCGTCAGGTGGTTCGTCCGCGAAACGCGAGTGCCAGCCTCGATCGGCCGCGATCGCGACCCACCGGTCCGCCGGCCGAGGGGCCGTTCATCGGGTCTTCCTGCAGGCCCGCTATGCTGCAGGACGCACGGGGGCCGGCAACACCACAGAAGAGGGTATCGCTACACGTGGCCATCATCGAAGCCGAGGGCCTGGTCAAGGTCTTTCGCTCCCGTCGCAACGAGGTCCGGGCCCTCGACGGGCTCGACCTCACGGTCCCCGAAGGCACGGTCGTCGGGCTGCTCGGGCCCAACGGCGCGGGCAAGACCACCTGCGTCCGCATCGTATCCACCCTGCTGAAGCCCGACGAGGGCCGCTGCACCGTGGCCGGCTACGACGTCGTGCGTGAGGCCCAGGAGCTGCGCCACGTCATCGGTCTCTCGGGGCAGTACGCGGCCGTCGACGAGAACCTCACCGGCTCGGAGAACCTGTGGCTCTTCGGGCGGCTCTACCAGCTGCCCTCGAGGGAGGCCCACGCCCGCGCCGCCGAGCTGCTCGAGCAGTTCGACCTCGTCGATGCCGCAGACCGGGTGGTGAAGACGTACTCGGGCGGCATGCGCCGACGACTGGACCTCGCGAGCGCCATCATCGGCCGACCTCGGCTGCTCATCCTCGATGAGCCCACCACCGGCCTCGATCCGCGAAGCCGGCTGGCCATGTGGGACGTCATCCGCGGCCTCGTGCGCGACGGCACCACGCTGCTGCTCACGACGCAGTACCTCGAGGAAGCCGACGAGCTGGCCCAGGACATCGTCGTCATCGACCACGGCCGGGTCATCGCGCACGGCACCGCGGACGAGCTCAAGCGACAGGTCGGCGGCGAGCGCGTGGAGGTCCACGTCAGCAGCCCCGACGACGTCGCCTTCGTGCAGCAGGTGCTCGCGAGGCACGGCGACGGCGAGGTCCAGCAGAAGCCCGGCACACGCTACCTCAGCGTCGCGGCCGGCGGCGGCTCGGAGCGGCTCTTCAGCGTCTTCCGCGAGCTCGACGAGCAGGGCATCGTCGTCGACGACATCGGCATGCGCCGGCCTACGCTCGACGACGTCTTCCTTTCGCTCACCGGCCGCGTGGCCGAAACGGCCACCGACGAGGCGGCCGAGACGTCCGAGGAGGTGCCGGCATGACCGCTCCCGCTCCGGCCGCCGACCGGGGGCTGCGAGGCGCGCTCGACGACGGGCTGATGCTGACGTGGCGCTACCTCAAGCGCATCCCGCGCATCCCCGAGCTGGCCATCTTCGCCATCCTCCAGTCGATCATGTTCGTGCTGCTCTTCTCGGTCGTGTTCGGCGGCGCCATCCCGCTGCCCGGCGGCGCCAGCTACACCGAGTACCTCATGCCGGGCATCTTCGTGCAGACGCTGACGTTCGCCTCGGCCACCACCGCCATCGGCATGACCGAGGACCTGCACAAGGGCATCATCGACCGCTTCCGCTCCCTGCCCATGGCGCGCTCGGCCGTGCTCTTCGGACGCTCCGTCTCGGACGTCATCTACAACGGCGGCATCCTCATCGTGCTCATGATCTCGGGCTTCGTCGTGGGCTGGACCGTGAACACCGGCATCGTCGGGCTGCTGCTCGGCATCGGTGGCGCCCTGGCCTATGCCTTCGTCATGTCGTGGGTGGGGGTCTGGCTCGGCCTGCGGCTGCCGTCGGTCGAGGTCGCCCAGCAGGTCTCGTTCATCGTCATCCTGCCGCTGACCTTCGTGTCCAACGTCTTCGTGCCCATCGGCACGCTGCCCGACTGGCTCCAGCCGGTCGCCGCCTGGAACCCGGTGAGCACGCTCACGGCATCGCTGCGCGAGCTGTGGGGCAACCCCAACCCCTTCCCCTCGGAGGGCATCCCCGCGGACTTCCCGGTGCTCGTGACGATGGGCTGGATGGTCGTGATGCTGGCGGTCTTCGCGCCGCTGGGCGTGCGCAAGTACCGCTCCATCAGCAACTAGGGCCGCGCCAGGATCTCACCGTGGAGGATGCCGAACCAGGCGTCCGGATGGGCCGCCCAGTCGCGCCAGCCGGCAGCCACATCCTCGAGCTCCTCGCGATCGGCGATGCCGCCGGCGACGGCCTGCTCGGCCACGGCCGAGCTGACGGTCCGCTCCGCCCACGTCCGGCCCCACCAGCGGCGGCTGGCCTCGTCGGCGAAGACCCAGGCCGACGCGCTGGGTGTGACGTCGTCGAAGCCGGCCGCGTGGGCCCAGGCCAGAAGGCGGCGGCCGGCATCGGGCTCCGCGCCGTTGGCCCGCGCGACCGCGTGGTAGATCTCCGACCAGCGCTCGAGCCTCGGATCGAGCGGGTACCAGCTCATGCCGGCATAGTCGCCGTCGCGAGCCGCGACGATGCCGCCCTCGCGGGTGACCCGGCGCATCTCCGCGAGGGCGGCTACCGGATCGGACAGGTGTTGCAGGACCTGGTGGGCGTGGACGACGTCGAAGCTGTCGTCGGCGAAGGCCAGCGCGTAGACGTCGCCGCTGGTCGTGGTGACGTTGGCGGCCCCGCGTTCGGCCGCCAGCCGTTCGACCTCGGCCAGCACCGCCGGCTCACGGTCGAGGGCCACGACCTCGGCGGGCGACACGCGAGCGGCCAGGTCGAGCGTGATGGTGCCGGGCCCGCAGCCGACGTCGAGCAGGCGCTGGCCGGGTGCCAGATGCGGCAGCAGGTAGGCCGCGGAGTTCTGCGCGGTCCGAGCTCGATGCGAGGCCAGCACGGATTCGTGGTGGCCGTGGCTGTAGCGGTCGTCGGGTGTGGCGGGCATGTGCCCATCGTAGGCTCCGCCGCTCAGCGCCACCACGGCGACGTCGCCGGACATGTCACAGTAGGGACGTGACATCCCCGAGCTTGCCTCCTGACGACCACGTCCATTCCCAGTTCAGCTGGGATGCCGTCGGCCGCGCCTCGATGGACGCGGCCTGCGCCCGCGCCGTGGAGCTGGGCCTGCCCTCGGTCGCCTTCACCGAGCACCTCGACCTCACGCCCTGGTTCGTGCCGCCGGAGTCGCGACACATGTTCCCGCGGGAGGGCGCCGACTACATCGACTCGAGCTCGACGTTCCACGCTCCGGCCATCGACTTCGAGGCCTACTTCGAGGCCATCGATCGCTGCCGGACCGCCTACCCGTCGCTCCGCATCCTCACCGGCCTCGAGATCGGCGAGCCACACTGGTTCCCGGCCGAGGTGGCCGAGCTCGCGGGCAGCGGTCGCTTCGAGCGGGTCCTTGGCTCCCTGCACTCGGCGCGTGTCGAGGGCCGGCCGCGCGCGATCGACGAGTGGTTCCACACCGACGCGCTGGAGGGCGCCTCGGAGGCGCAAGCGGTCCGTGACTACCTCGCCGAGGCCACGGCCATGATCGAGGCGGATGACCACTTCGAGGTCTTCGCCCACATCGACTACCTCGTGCGCCAGATCCACGCGACGGGGCGTGATCACGACCCCCTCGCCTTCGAGGCCGAGTACCGCGAGACGCTGGGTGTGCTGGCCCGCTCGGGCAGGGCCCTGGAGATCAACACGCGGCTGCCGCTCGACGGGCGGGTGGTACGCCTGTGGCACGAGGTCGGCGGGCCGGCCGTCTCGTTCGGGTCCGACGCCCACACCGAGGCGCGCCTCGGCTACGGCTTCGAGCAGGCCATGGCCATGGCCGAGGCCGTGGGCTTCCGGCCCGGCCGGGACCGCTTCGACTTCTGGCGCCGCTCGGGCTAGACGCCCGCCACCCGGCCGGCCGGGGCGGCTGCGGCTCGCTGGCCACGACGAGGCAGGCCGCGTCGGCCGGCACCCTGGGCGCGACGAACGTCAGGTCCTACCCGTCTGCGACGGGGACCTCCTCCACGGAGAGCTTCTCCAGGGCCCGCTCGTTGTACTGCATGAAGTAGACGCTGCCATCCGCGGCCGCAGCCACCCCGACGGGCTTGTCCACGAACAGGTCGTCGCCGTACTCGCCACCCCACGTCGCGAGATGCCGGCCGTCCCGGTCATAGACCTTGAGGCGGTCGTTGCGCATGTCCGCGACGTAGACGCGGCCATCGGGCCCGACATCGACACCGTGAGGGTTATAGAGGCCATGCGGATCGTCCGGGCCGCCCTGCTCGCCCCACTCGCCGAGGTACTCACCGTCGATGGCGTACTTGACGATGCGGCTCTGGCCCCAGTCATCGACGTACACGGTCCCGTCGGCGTCGATATCGAGGTTGCCCGGGTCCTCCAGGTTCTCGGGCCCTTCCCCCGGTCCGGCGAAGGCGAACAGGAACCGGCCATCGGGGTCGAAGACCTGCACATCCCAGCGTTCATCGTCGATGACATAGACGTTCCCGTCGGGGGCGACCGCCACGCCGATGACGTCGATGAACTGGCCGTCCTCGGTGCCCTTGCCGCCCCAGCTCAGCACGAACTCCCGGTCGGCATCGAACTTCGACACGCGATGGTTGCCCGACTCCGCGACGTAGAAGCTGCCGTCCGGCGCGAACGAGATGTCGCCGTAGTAGAGATCGTCGATCTCGCGGGCGAAGGAGAGCTCGCCGGGAGCCGAGCCGGGCGAGCCCCAACGCTCGAGGAAGGTGCCGTCGGGAGCGATGATCTGGAACCCTCCGCGGTGGTCCAGCACCCACACGTTGCCCTCCGGCCCGATCTCGATGGAGTTGCCGAAGAGCAATGGGTCGTCCGGGTCACCCCTGGACGTCCACTCCGACGTCGCCACCAGCTCGGTCTCCGCCGGCGCGCCGGGAACCGCCTGTCCCTCCGGGTCGAAGACCCGATACGTGGTCACGAGGCCGGCGACCACCGCCAACACCGCGGCGGCCGCTACGAACTTCAGTGCCGTCGACATGGAGAACCCCCTTCCGAACGAAACAGCGGAGACGTAGCCGGCGACCGGCGAATGGGCGGCTGAACGTGCGACCTCGATCGCGTCGACCTCGGGGATGGGCCCGATCTGGCGCCGTAGCTCCTCGCCGAGCTGTCGCTCGAACCCGCGCTGGTCGCCCATCACGCGAGCTCCCGTCTCAGCCGTGCCAGGAGGCGTTCGAGGCGGGAACGGACGCCCGACGGCGTCATTCCGCTCGTCGCCGCCAGCTCGGTCGCATCGAAGCCCAGGACGTAGCGCATCGCGAGCAGGGCCCGGTCCTCGGGGTCGAGGTCCTGCAGGGCCAGGCTCAGGTCGATGCCGGCGACCCCGGTGGCCGGATCGGGACCGCCTGCCACCTCGGGCACGTCCATCGTGATCTCGACGCGCCCTCGTCGGCGAGCCCGCCTCAGCGCCTGCTTCGCCTCGTTGAAGGCGATCGAGACGACCCACGAGCGCAATCGGTCGGGCTGCCTGACGCGGTCGAGACCACGCCACACCTGTGACCAGGTGGCCTGCTCGGCCTCCTCGGCCATGGGGCGATCGCGACACACGATCATCGAGATCGAGTACACCGGCTCGTGAAGCACGGACACGATGCGGGCGAAGGCGAGCTCATCGCCCGCCACCGCCGACTCGACGTACCCGACCAGATCCCGGTCGGCCGCTCTCGCCATCGCCCCCATACCCGGATAGATGCTCCGAGGAACCCAAGTGTCTCAGGCTCGTCCACGCGGCGATCGGCGCGCACGGCTGCCCGACCGCGATGTCGGCGACGAGCTCAGCTCGTGCGAGGAACGGCCGTTGCGCGAGGCCAGGCCGCGCAACGGCGCCTTGCCGGCCGGCCGATCTACGGGGGCTAGACGCCCGCGGTCGCGTGCTGCCTGGGCTGGCCTCGCAGCTGGTGCCAGGCCTCGACGCCGGGTCCTGCCGAGACCCACAGCAGCGCCATCATCACCACCGCCGAGCTGATGCACCACATGCACGTGGCGCCGATGACGAAGGGCTCCAGGAAGGTCAGATAGATCGAGAACAGGGTGCCGACCCAGGCGCCCACCCCGATGAGCAGCGTCGAGGCCTCGCGGGCCGTGCCA
>JBFLKP010000158.1:0-18640 GCA_040883225.1 Candidatus Limnocylindrales bacterium
GAGGCTGCTTCCACGCTCACCTTACGGCCTTAGGCCGCGAGGGCGAGAGCAGGCTGGCGGTTGTTGCCAGTTACTTCGTTTTTGCCACCTGATTAACGAGGCCCGATGGCAACCTCGACTCGCGTTCCTCGGGGTTCAGGCCCTGTCGAGACCACGCATCCCCACGGACTGCGTATCCTAGCAGTCGAACACCTGTTCTGTCTAGGCCCGACCTGGCCGAGCGGATCGCGCGGGCCCGGTCCTTGGCGAACCTCGCGCCTGCCGCTAGCGACCTCGCAAGGCGTCGGCGACCTCGCGCTCCACGTCTCGACGCGACTGCCGCTCGGCGATCTCCCGCCGACGGTCGTACTGCTTCTTGCCCTTGACCAGGCCGAGCTGGATCTTGGCCTTCCCGCGGTCGTTGAAGTACATCGAGAGCGGCACCAGCGTGAGGCCCTTCGACTTCGACCGGCCCAGCAGTTGGTCGATCTGCGCCCGGTGCAGCAGCAGCTTGCGGTCCCGCATGGGCTCGTGGTTCCAGCGGTTGCCGCCGGCCCAGGGCGCGATGCGAGCACCGATGAGCCAGGCCTCACCCTTCTCGATACGGGCGTAGGCGTCCTGCAGGTTCACCTGGCTCTCGCGCACGGACTTGATCTCGGTACCGGTGAGCGCGATGCCGGCCTCGATGGTGTCCTCGACGGAGTAGTCGTGCCGGGCTTTGCGATTGGTGGCGACGGTCTTGCCCATCGGTGGGCTCCTCGGAGTGGCTCAGGTGGCTTGGGCGCGGCCCACTAGGGTCGCACAGACAGACGAACGCCGGCCCAGACGGGCCGGCGTCCTAGCGGCTAGCACCACTCGGTCGGATCGACTTAGCGCCGAACCTCCGAGGCGGTGCTGCTACTTAAACGACTATGCATTACACACCACCTCCTTTCGTTCGAGGGAACGGTACCCGATATGTCAAGCGTCTGCCGACGAGCCGGTCAGGAAGTGGGCTCCGGCGATGTCTCCGCCGAGGGGATGGGGCTGGGCAAGGGGGTCGGCAGCGGCTCGTCAAGCAGCAGCGCGATGGCCGCCTGCAGCTGCCGGTCGGTGCTGGGGTCGGCCTCGGCGTCCGAGGGCCAGTAGCGTCTGCCGTCGGGCTCGACGAGGACGTCGGGCGTGAGGCCCACGCCGTCGATGGAGTTCTTGTCGCGCGTCAGCCATCGGGCCACCGAGAGCCGGATGCCGCCGGTCTCGCCGGGCAACTCGTTCCATTCCTGCACGCTGCCCTTGCCGAAGGTCCTCTCGCCCACCAGGCGGGCGCGGCCGGCGTCCTGCAGCGCCCCGCCGAGGATCTCGCTGGCCGAGGCCGAACCGCTGTTGACCAGCACAGCCACCTCGACCTCGGGGTCGGTGGCGAGACCCTCTCCGCGCACGTCCACCGAGACGAGCGAGCCGTCGGCGTACTCCTCCCAGAAGACCGGGCCGTCCTCGATGAACTGGCTGCTGATCTCGACGGTGGCATCGACGAACCCACCGGGATCGTCGCGCACGTCGACGATGAGCTTGTCGATGCCGGCGTCCAGGTGGGCCTCCAGCTCGTCCTCGAAGTCCGAGGCGCTGTTACCGCTGAAGCTCTCGATAGCGATGTAGCCGACGCGGCCACCCGCGAGGGTAACGCCATAGACGTCGTCGATGGCGATGGTGTCCCGGGTGACGGTGATGTCGAGAAGCTCACCGGCGCGTTCGATCGTCAGCGTGACGTCGGTGCCCTGCCGACCCCGGATGCGCGAGAGCATGGTCTCGAACTCGCTGACCTCATACGGCTCGCCCGTGGCCTCGTCGACCTCCGTGGAGCTCTCCGGTCCTCGGCCATCGACGGCCGTGATGGCATCACCCACCTGGAGCCCGGCCGCCTCCGCGGGAGCGTCGGGCATGACCCTGACGATCACCAGGCGGCAGCCATCCCGCCCGACCTCACAGGGCTCGCCATCCGCGTCGGACGTGTCGACCTCGATCCCGATCCCCTCGAACTCGCCGTAGGCGTCGTCGAGCGCGGCCTCGAACTCATCGGCCGACAGGTAGTCCGAGTACGGATCGTCGAGCGCGTCGACCATGCCCTCGAGCGCACCCTCGAGCACCTGCTCGGGTACCGGCGAGCCGATGAAATCGTCGGCGATGCTGCGGTAGGCCTGGGTGAAGGCCTCGATGGCGTCCTGCTCCTGCGCGTCGCGGCCGTTCGTGGCGCTGCCCAGCGACATGCCCGCCCAGAAGACCGCGCCCGCGCCGAGCGCCAGGAGCAGCACCGCGGTCAGCGTCGTCGAACCGCGGCCCTCCTGGGGACCGGGCGGCGGCGGCTGGTGGGGCATACCTGGAGCGGGTCTCATCTCTCGAGTGTGAGGGCTAGCGCAGGTATGTGCGCACGCTGATCCAGGCGCCCAGCCCGCCGAGGGCCAGACCGGCCCCGACCGTGATGGCCGTGATCTGATAGGTCAGCGACTGGTCGAAGCCGAGCGGCACCGAACCGGCGATGTCGCTGGCGATATCGCTGATGGCCGGAGAGGCAGCCAGCAACAGCACGAGCGTGATGGCCGCGCCGAGCAGGCCGATGAGCACGCCCTCGAGGATGAAGGGCCAGCGGACGTATCGGTCGGACGCCCCCACGAGGCGCATGATCTCGATCTCCTGGGCCCGGGCCATGAGCGCCATGCGGATGCTGTTGACCACGATGAGCAAGACCGTGAGGGCCACGAAGCTGAGCACGATGAAGCCGAGGTTGCGGAGCTGCGCGGTCAGCTCCACCAGCCGGTCGATGCCGGTCTGCTGCCCGAGCACCAGCGAGACGAGGCCGGTCTCGGCCTCGAGCACCTCGACCACCTCGGCCGAACGCCGGGGATCGGCCAGCTCGATGCTGTAGTACGCGGGGAACGGGTTGGTGTCCGCGTAGGCGGCAGCGATGTTCGTGAGCCCCTGTGCCTCACGGTCGGCGATGAAGCGCTGCAGCGCCTCTTCCTTGCTCACGTACGAGACCGCGCCGACGTCGTCACGCGCCTCCAGCTCCGCCTGGAAGGCGGCGATCTGGCTCTCCGGCACCGGATAGAGCTCGGCCCGCACCTCCACGCGGGACTCGATGAACTCGAGCCCGGCCTCCACGCCGTTGATGACGATGACCAGGGTGCTCAACAGGATGAGCATGAGGATCATCGTGAACGTGGCCGCGAAGGTCATGACGCTGTTGCGCCAGAGCCCCTGGAAGGCCTGGCGGAACGAGAAGCGCAGGAAGTGCATCAGCGCGCGTCCCTAGTACTCACGGTGGTAGCCGCCGACCTCGTCGCGCACGACGCGGCCGTCCTCGAGCGCCACCACACGGCGGCGCAGGGCGGTCACGACCTCGGCATCGTGAGTGGCCATGAGCACCGTCGTGCCCATCTCGTTGATGCGCAGCAGCAGCTGGATGATCTCCCAGCTGATGAGCGGGTCGAGGTTGCCGGTGGGCTCGTCGGCGATGATCAGCCGCGGATCGTGGACCATGGCGCGGGCGATGGCCGTGCGCTGCTGCTCGCCACCCGAGAGCTGGTCCGGACGCTGCCTGGCCTGCTCGGTCAGACCCACGAGCGCGAGCGCGCGCTCCACGGCCGGCTCCATGAGGCGCTTGGGCGTGCCGGTGACGTCGAGGGCGAAGGCCACGTTCTCGTAGACCGTCTTGCGTGGGAGCAGGCGAAAGTCCTGGAAGACGATGCCGATCCTGCGTCGCAGCAGTGGGACCTGCTTCCGCTTCATCCGTCCCAGGTCCTGGCCCGCGACCTCGACGCGGCCCGCGGTGGCCTTCTCGTCCCGCACGAGCAGCTTGGTGAGCGTGGACTTGCCCGCACCGGAGGGCCCGACGAGGAAGACGAAGTCGCCCTCGGGGATGACCAGGTCGACGTCGATGAGCGCGGCCTTGCCCGTACCGTAGGTCTTGCTCACGCCCTCGAGGCGTACCGAGTCGGGCCGCTCTGCCGGAGGCAGCGGCTGACCAGGCGTGGCGGGTCCGGGCTGTACGGGTCCGGGTGTCGCTGGGGCAGGCACCTGGTCGGGCCGGGGTACTCCTGGGTGTGGCCCGGCGACGGCCCGGAAGACGGCGTCGCTCATCGGCCGGGAGCGTAGCACAGCACTCCCGCCTGGCCCCTAGCGGTGAATCGCCCCGGCGAGCTCGAGAAGGACCGTGTCGTGCAGGCGGCCGTTGGTGGCGAGCACGCCGTGCGCGGGCATGTCCGTGCCGCCCTCGATGTCGGTCACGCGCGCGCCGGCGTGCTGCAAGACCGCCCGCGGGCCGGCCAGGTCCCAGACCTTGAGCTCGGCTTCGACCATGATGTCCGCCGCGCCCTCGGCCACGAGCATGTAGCCGTAGAAGTCACCCAGGCCTCGGTCGCGCCAGACCTTGCTCAGCAATGGCCCGAAGCCGGGCGCACGACCCGATGCCTCGAGGCTGGGAAACGAGGAGTAGACGAGCGAGGCCTCGTCGAGGCGCTCGACAGCGGAGACCGACAGGCGCTGGCCCGAGTCGCGGTCCCAGCCTCCGGGCACGGTCTCGACAGCCCATGCCCCACCGTCCTCCCAGCTGAACCAGCGCCGATGCAGGGCCGGGGCGCTGACCGCGCCCAGGGCCAGCCGACCATCGATCTCGAGGCCGATGAGCGTCGCGTACAGCGGCACGCCGCGCATGTAGTTGTGCGTGCCGTCGATGGGGTCGATGATCCAGCGGCGACCGCTCTCCGACGCCTCCTCGCCGTACTCCTCACCCACCAGACCGTGATCGGGGAAGCGGCTCGTGATGCGCTCCCGGACCGCCCGCTCGACGGCCGTGTCGGCCTCGGTGACGAAGGAGGCGTCGGGCTTGGCCTCGATGCGCATGGCCCGGCGGAAGGAGGCCAGGGAGATGGCGTCAGCCTCATCGCAGGCCGTCAGCGCGACCTCGAGGGCCGCACCGATCTCGGTCTCGGGCGAGGGCAGGTTGAGCAGGGACATGGCTCCTCCAGTGGGGGGTGCTACAGCAGCGCGAAGCTCATGGGCAGGTAGCGATCGAAGGCTGGGCCGGGGCCCTGGCTGAGGTGCACGGCAGGGGTGCCGTCGATGCGCAGACCAGCCTCCAGCAGCGGCACAAGGATGCTGATGGCGGGCCCCGGGACCACGAGCTGGCGGCCTTCGAGCACGTCGGTCAGGCGCACGAGGGAGCCCACGAAGGCCGGCAGGTCGGCTGGGTCCGCCGCAGCCACCGGACCGATGCGCCCGCTGCGGTGGGCGTAGCCGTAGCCGAGCACGCCCCCGGAGCGGTCGGTGAAGAGTGCGCCCGTGCGGTCCTGGGCCCAGAAGGCATGGTCCTGCGGGCGCTCGTAGCCCATGAGCGCGCGGTCGAAGGCGA
Source organism: Candidatus Limnocylindrales bacterium (assembly GCA_040883225.1). Classification (GTDB taxonomy): domain Bacteria; phylum Chloroflexota; class Limnocylindria; order Limnocylindrales; family CSP1-4; genus JAFMJV01. The sequence continues at coordinate 5,363 of JBFLKP010000158.1, forward strand.
CCACGGCCTCGGGCCGCAGCACGTGGCGCTCGACGTCGGTCGCCAGCGAGGGCAGGGCTTCGTCGGGCAGGGGCCCCCTGACGAGGTACAGCGGCGTGCGCGGGGCCAGACCCATCCTGGCGTAGAGGCCGGTCGAGACCGGCTGGTTGGCCTCGGCGCAGACCGACAGGCGCTCGATGCCCTCCCCTGCCCCCGCCAGACAGGCTTCGTACACGGCACGACCGATGCCGTGGCCCTGCCACTTGGGCTCGACGAAGAGGAACGACAGGTAGGCCTCTGGTCCGCGGCGCATGACCACGCCGAAGGCCACCATGCGGCCGCGCTCATCGGCCACGTAGCAGGAATCCGGGTCGGTGCCGAGAAGGTGCCCGAAGTGCATCTCGAGCGGGGCCGCGTTGCGCGGCTGGAGCGGCCGGCCGCGCTGCCGATCGAGGTCCTCGATGGCGTGGAAGAAGACCTCCAGCATGGCTGGGATGTCGGCTGCGGTCGCGACCCTCAGCTCAGGCAGTGCCACCCTCCCGCTGGGTGGCGACGCGCTCGAGCTCGGCCACCATGAAGGCATCGAGGTCGCCGTCGAGCACGGCCGTGGTGTTGCCCGTCTCGTGCTCGGTGCGGTGGTCCTTGACCATCTGGTACGGGTGCAGCACGTAGGAGCGGATCTGGTTGCCCCAGCCGGCTTCGACGTGCTCGCCCTTGAGCTCTCGGATCTCCGCCTCACGCTCTTCCAGCCGCCGCTCGAGCAGGCGCGCGCGGAGGATCTTCATGGCGGCCTCGCGGTTCTGGTGCTGCGAGCGCTCGTTCTGGCTCTGGGCCACGATGCCGGTCGGGATGTGGGTCAGGCGCACGGCCGAGTCGGTCTTGTTGACGTGCTGGCCGCCGGCCCCCTGGGCTCGGTAGGTGTCGACCTTGAGCTCGTCGTCGGGGATGTCCTCGACCTCCGCGGCCTCTTCGACCTCGGGCAGGATCTCCACCTGCACGAAGGTGGTGTGGCGGCGCGACTGCGAGTCGTAGGGGCTGATGCGCACGAGCCGATGCACGCCCGACTCCGCTCGCAGCCAGCCATAGGCGCGCCGGCCGTGGACCGACACGGTCGCGCTCTTGATGCCGGTCTCCTCGCCTTCGAGCCGGTCCACGATCTCGGTGGCGAAGCCACGTCGCTCGCACCAGCGCAGGTACATCCGCAGGAGCATCTCGGCCCAGTCGGTGGCTTCGGTGCCGCCAGCACCGGCGCTGATGCTGATGAACGCGTCCGAATCGTCGTAGTCGCCCGAGAAGAGCAGGCTCGTGCGCATACGTTCGTAGTCGGCCTCGATCGCGGCGTACTCGGGCTCGACCTCGGCTTCGAGCTCGGCGTCGCCCGACTCGGCAGCCAGCTCGGCGAGCTCGCCCAGGTCGTCGGCGCGCGAGATGAGCCCGTTCCAGGCGTCGATCTCCTCGCGCAGGCCATCCGCGCGGCGCAGGACCCGCTTGGCCTCGCGAGAGTCGCTCCAGAAATCGGGCTGAGAGGCGCGCTCGTCCAGCCCGGTCAGCTCCTGGGCCTTGCCTTCGAGGTCAAAGCCGCCCCGAGGTCGAATGGACGCGGGACACGAGGTCCCGGATCAGGGCATGGTCCATCGGCGGTCGGGGTCGGTGGTGCTAGCGTCGAGAGCGAAGGTCCTGCAGCAGCAGGGGTCGCAGCTCGATGATCTTCAAGGCGGTCTTGCTGCGGGCGACCACGGGGTTGACGCACGGGCAGTACCCATTGTGCACGCACTCTCCGCAGTTGCCATCACAGTCCAGCCAAGCGGCGTAGCTGCAGCTCCGGCAGTCACGCTCACAGGCGATCAGGTCAGTGAAGGACTGATCACCGATCTCGGCTTCAGGCTCGACCGAAAACGGCTTCACGTATGTTGCTCTCCCTCATCGGTCCGTTAGCCAGGGCACGTTCCTCGCTACGGCCGCGTAATGACACACCGGCGGGGGTGGCCGCCGGTGTTTGCGCTGCAGTGTACGAGTGTGAGCGCTTCCAAGCAAGGGGTCGGCCCGGTTTCGCCTGTCACGAGCGCCGTCGAGAGGCCGACCAGCGGTACCGAAATGGGACGCGCAGGGCGGAACGCCCGTGAGGCCTATACTTCGAACTCCATGCGCAAGTTCATCTCCCGCCTGATCGGGACCTCCGAAGAATCGAACCTCAAGCCGCTCCAACCCATCGTCGACAGGATCAACGAGCTGGAGCCCCACTACGCAGGGCTGACCGAAGAGCAGATCAAGGCCGAGATGGCCGATGTGCGTCAGGAGGTCCAGGAAGCCGCGCCGGCGACCGAGCCCAGCGACGATGAGGTCCACAACCCCGACTCCGAGATCCGAGCGCAGTTGCGCAAGGCCCGCGAGAAGGCGGATTTCCGGCGCATGCAGGCCGCGCTCGACGATGTCCTTCCCGACGTCTTCGCCGCCGCTCGCGAGGTCAGCCGCCGGAAGCTGGAGATGCGTCACTTCGACGTCCAGCTCATGGGCGGCATCGTCCTGCACCGCGGCATGATCGCGGAGATGAAGACCGGCGAGGGCAAGACGCTCGTGGCGCCCCTCGCGGCAGCGCTCAACGCCATGTCCGGCTGGGGCGTCCACGTCGTCACCGTCAACGACTACCTGGCCAAGCGTGACCCCCAGTGGATGGGTCCCATCTTCCACGGGCTGGGACTCTCCGTGGGCATCATCCAGCACGACAACGCGTATCTCTTCGACCCCGACTACAGGACCACCGACGAGACGCTGGTCAACCTGCGCCCGGTGCCGCGCAAGGCGGCCTACGACGCGGACGTGACGTATGCCACGAACAACGAGCTCGGCTTCGACTACCTGCGCGACAACATGGTCCAGGAGCTCGACGAGCGGGTCCAGCGCAAGCGCTTCTTCGGCATCGTCGACGAGGTCGACAACATCCTCATCGACGAGGCCCGCACGCCGCTCATCATCAGTGGCGCCGCCGGCGAGTCGGGTGACCTGTACAAGGTCTTCGCCCGCCTCGTGCCGCGCCTGGAGGCGCGTCCGCTCGAGGCCGAGGAGGGCGGCGACTACTACGTCGACCTCAAGGAGAAGGCCGTCGCGGCCACCGAGGAGGGCATCGCCAAGATCGAGAAGATGCTCGACATCCGCGACCTCTACGGCGTGGAGACGGACCCGCGACTGGCGCGGCACTTCGAGCAATCGCTGCGCGCCCATGCGCTCTACCAGCGTGACCGCGACTACATCGTCAAGGACGACGAGATCGTCATCGTCGACGAGTTCACCGGCCGCCAGATGCCGGGCCGCCGCTGGTCGGAGGGCCTGCACCAGGCCATCGAGGCCAAGGAGGGCGTGCGCGTCCAGCGTGAGTCCATGACCATGGCTACGGTTACGTTCCAGAACTACTTCCGCTTGTACGACAAGCTCTCGGGCATGACCGGCACGGCCATGACCGAGCAGGAGGAGTTCTACAAGATCTATCAGCTCGACGTGATGGCCATCCCCACGCACCTGCCCATGATCAGGGAGGACTTCGCGGACCTCGTCTTCCGCGACGAAGAGGCCAAGTTCAACGCGGTCATCGACGAGATCGTGGAACACCAGGAGCTGGGCCGCCCCGTGCTGGTGGGCACCACCTCGGTCGAGAAGAGCGAGCAGCTGAGCAACGCGCTCAAGAAGCGTGGCGTCAAGCACGAGGTGCTCAACGCCAAGTTCCACGAGAAGGAGGCGCCGATCATCGCCCAGGCTGGTCGTTCGGGCGCGGTCACCATCGCCACCAACATGGCCGGTCGTGGCACCGACATCAAGCTCGGCGGCGATCCGGCCGGCCTCGCCAGCCAGATGCTGCACAAGCGGGGCCTGAACCCCGCGGAGGTGGAGCAGGCCGTCTACGACGAGGTCTACGCAGAGGCCAAGGCTGACTGCGATGCCGACCATGTCAAGGTCGTGGAAGCCGGCGGCCTCCACATCATCGGCACCGAGCGCCACGACGCCCGCCGCATCGACAACCAGCTCCGCGGTCGTGCCGGCCGCCAGGGCGACCCGGGTTCCTCGCGCTACTTCCTCTCGCTCGAGGACGCGCTGCTCAAGCGCTTCGCCAACGACCGGGTGACCGCGCTCATGGAGCGCATGGGTCTGGAGGGTGAGGTGGCCATCGAGTCGCGCATGGTCTCTCGCACGGTGGAGAACGCCCAGTCCCGCGTCGAGGGCTACAACTTCGACATCCGCAAGCGCATCGTCGAGTACGACGACGTCATCAACAAGCAGCGCGAGCGCATCTACGAGGAGCGCGACAAGGTCCTGCACAACGAGGACCTGTCCGAGACCGTACTGGCCTTCGTGGAGCAGGAGCTCTCCGGGGTCATCGGCTCCCACCTTGGCGACATCGAGGCCGAGTGGGACATCGAAGGCCTGGCCGAGTCGCTCTCGGCCATCGGCCTCAGCGGCGACGCCTTCAGCGTCGATGCGCTCGAGGAGCTGGGGGACCGCGCCGCGATCGAGGACTACATCAATGAGCAGGCGGCCCTCGCGCTCGACGCGCGCGAAGCCGAGTATGGCGAGGAGACGTGGGCCCTGGTCGAGCGCGCGGTCGTGCTCCGCGCCATCGACACGCTGTGGGTCGAGCACCTGACCGAGGTGGAGGACTTCCGCAAGGGCGTGGGCCTGCGTGGCTACGGCGGCCGTGACCCGCTCATCGAGTTCAAGCGGGAGGCCCTCAGCCTCTACAACGAGCTGCGTGGCTTCATCCAGCACCAGGTGGCGAGCACGATCTTCCGTGTCAGCGTCCAGCGTCGAGAACAGGCCACCCCGGATGGAGCGCAGCCCATGCCCACGCTCTCGCCGGAGCAGCTGGCCAGGCTCAAGGCCGGTGGCAACGGCGCGCCCGCGGCCGGCGGGGCACGTGTCGATACCAGCGCCGCCCCAGCCGCGGGTGCCTCCACGGTCACGCCCGCGGTCTCGTCGGGGGGCAGCGCGACCGCGACCAGCGGCGCCAGCGTGACCACCAGCGCGACCATCACCTCGGGGACCTCTGCTGCGACCGCTGCCCCCAGCGCGCCCTCACTCCCGGGTCTGGGCCCACAGACGCCCCGGAACATCCAGTTGCAGAAGGGCGATGAGCCCATCGAGAGCGGACCGGCCAAGGCTGCCGGACACGCGCCGGACGGCCAGAAGATCGGGCGCAACGACCCCTGCTATTGCGGCTCGGGGAAGAAGTACAAGCGCTGCCACGGCGCCGCCTGAGCCGACGCGTCCCGCGCATCGCTAGCGCCTCTACGAGGTCTTGAGGGCCAGCAGCACCGCCTCGTGTAGCGTGTCTACCACCGGCGCACCGGTCGCCTCCAGCTGTGCCCGGCTCGAGCTGCCCGTGGTGACCAGGACCGAGCGGGCCCCGCAGTGCACGGCCGCGTCATGGTCGTCGACGGTGTCGCCGATGACGACGGTGCCTGACGGCTCGGCCCCGACGGCACCAAGATGCAGCGCCATGCGTTCCGCCTTGTTGCCGTCGCTGTCGGCCCGCAGACTGCCTTCGACGAGCACGAAGCGCCCGCGGATGCCGTGGTGGTCGATGAGCTGCTGGAGCTGCCAGTCGGGCGCCATCGAGAGCAACGACTGGGAGGCCTTGGCCGCCACGAGGTCCATGGCCTCGAAGGCGTCGGTCTGCAGGCTGAGTTCGAAGACTCGGGCCGCGTAGTCCTCCTCGTAGCGCTCTCGGATGAAGGCGAACTCCTCGGCCGTCACGCGTCGCCCGAAGAGTCCGGCGTAGAAGGCACTGAAGGGCCGGCGGAAGGTGGCGCGGATGTGCTCGCCGGTCACGCCGGGCACGCCCAGCGCGGCCAGCGTGCGTCCGGCGATACGCGCGGTCAGGTCGAAGTCGTCGAAGAGGGTCCCGTTCCAGTCCCACACGACGTGGGTCGGTCCGGGCCGCGAGCCGGATGTCACCTAGGCGGGCAGACTCCAGAGACCCAAGCCATAGCCCACGGCGATGATGGCGAAGGTCACCGCGCCGAGCAGGACGATCGCTCCGGCCACGATCCGCGGATCGGTCTTCTCGACCTCCGGGTTCTCCAACGGAGCTGCGTTCCAGCGGCGTGAGCGCAGCCCGTCGCGGTAGTCCTCGGTCTCGGGGGCAGCAGCCTCGAGCCCGCCCTCGGCTCCCGGGCGATACATCGTGGTCTTGGGCTGGCCCTCAGCGGGCTCGAGGCCCGATCGGTCGGTCATGCTGGTTCCTCGTCATCCTCGCCCCAGAGCAGCATCTCCTGGGTCCGTTGCATCTCGGACGAGAATAGCGCGCCCACGGACTTGCCCTGGTGGATGCGGGTGATGGCCTCGCCGATGAGCGCCGCCACCGAGAGCACCTTGATCTTGTCCAGCTTGTGAGCTGCGGGCAGCGGGATGGTGTCGGTGATGACGATCTCCTTGAGCGCCGAGTCGCGAAGGCGATCGACGGCCGGGTCCGAGAGCACGCCGTGCGTGGCGCAGCCGTAGATCTCCATGGCTCCTTCTCGCTCGAGGGCCTTGGAGGTCTCCACCAGGGTGCCGCCGGTGTCGATCTCGTCGTCGACGATGATGGCGCGCTTGCCGCGGACCTCGCCGATGACGTTCATGATCTGCGCACGGTCATCGTTGGCCTCGCGCCGCTTCTCGATGATGGCGAGGGGCGCGCCGACGAGCTCGGCGAACGTCCGCGCGCGCTTGGCGAAGCCGAGGTCGGTGACCACGACGGTGTTCTCCAGCTCCTTCTGCTGCCAGTAGTTCGAGAGCAGGTGCGTCGCGGTCAGCTCGTCCACGGGGATGTTGAAGAAGCCCTGGATCTGGCCCTGGTGCAGGTCCATCGTGAGCAGGCGGTCGGCGCCGGCCACGCTGATCATGTCCGCGATCAACCGCGCGGTGATAGGCACGCGCGGTTGATCCTTCTTGTCCGACCGACCATACGAGTAGTAGGGCACGACCGCGGTGATGCGCCCCGCGCTGGCGCGCTTGAAGGCGTCGATCATGATGAGCAGCTCCATGATCGATTTCTGTACCGGCTTGCAGGTGGGCTGCACGAGGAAGACGTCCTTCTCGCGCACGTTGTCGATGATGCGGACGAAGATGTTCTCGTTGGCGAACTCGAACACCTCCGACTGGCCGAGGGGTGCCCCGAGATAGCGGCCGATCTTGCGTGCCAGGGCCTGGTTGGCGTTGCCGCTGTACAAGCCCAGGGCCTCACCGATCCGTGCCCCCTCGGTCTCCCCGAAGGTCGTCACGTCGCCATCCGTGCCGCGTGGATCATGCCTGGGCCGCTCCGTCACTGCCGGGGCCACCCTCGTCGGGCCCATCCCCGCCATTCTCACCGACGTCACGCTGCTCCGCCAGCCTCTCGCGGAAGACCGCGATGCCGGCGACCGTGTCGCCCGGGTTCAGGCGCATCACGATGACACCGCGCGCGGCGCTGCCGTAGCGGTTGATGGAACCCACGTCGGTGCGCACCACCTGGCCTTCCCTGGAGATGAGCAGCAGCTCCTCGTCGGACTCGTCGACCAGCTCGACCGCGGCGACCTTGCCGCTCTTGGAGCCCTCGAGGGAGATGAGGCGCACGCCTTGGCCGCCACGGTGCTTGGGCCGGAACTCGCTGTTGGCGACACGCTTGCCGTAGCCCGTCTCGGTGAGCACGAGGATGTCCATGTCCTCGCGCAGCACGCCCATGACCACGACGCGGTCGCTCTTGTTGGCGAGGCGGATGCCGATGACGCCGGCGGCGTCGCGACCCATGGGCCGGACTTCGGATTCCTTGAAGCGGGCGATGCGGCCCATGGCCGTGGCCAGGATGATGTCGTCATCGCCGGAGGAGGTCGCGACCCAGGCCAGCTTGTCGTCTTCGCCCACGGTGATGGCCCGGATGCCGGTCGAGCGCACGCGCTCGAACTTCTCGATGGGCGTCTTCTTGACCACGCCCTTGACCGTGGCCATGACGAGGTTGTGGCCGGGGGCGAAGTCGGGCAGCGTGATGGTGGCCAGCACCCGCTCGCCCGAGTCGACCTGCACGCCCTCGAGGTTGATGATGGGCATGCCCTTGGCCTGGCGGGTGGCATCGGGGATCTCGTGGACCTTCGAGCTGAAGACCCGGCCCCGATCGGTGAAGAACAGGGCCCAGTCGTGGGTGTTGGCTACGAGCAGGCGACCGACCGCGTCCTCCTCTACGGTCCTGGCGCCGATGATGCCCTTGCCACCGCGGGCCTGCCGGCGATAGTGCACCAGCGGCTGACGCTTGATGTAGCCGCGGCCGCTGATGGTGATGACCACGTCCTCGTCGGCGATGAGGTCCTCGTCCGAGAGCTCCTTGTCCGCACTGCCCTCGATGCGGGTGCGCCGGTCCTCACCGTACTTGAGGTCGAGCTCGCCCAGCTCGTCACGGATGATCCCGAGCACGCGCTTGGGGTTGGCCAGGATGTCCTCGAGCTCGGCGATGCGCTGGATGATGGCGACATACTCGTCCTCGATCTTCTGGCGCTCCAGCGCGGCCAGGCGGCGGAGCTGCATCTCGAGGATGGCGTTGGCCTGGACCTCGGAGAGGCCGAACCGCTCCATGAGGTTCCGCCGCGCGGTCTCGACGTCGGCCGACTCGCGGATGGTCCTGATCACCGCATCGAGGTTGTCCAGCGCCGTCTTGAGGCCCTCGAGGATGTGGGCCCGGTCCTTGGCCTTCTGCAGGTCGAACTCGGTCCGCCGCCGCACGACCTCCTGGCGCCAGTCGATGTGGTGCTGGAGCATCTGCTTGAGCGAGAGGGTCTGCGGCTGGCCGTCGACGAGCGCGACCATGTTGGCGTTGTAGGCCATCTTCAGGGCCGTGTGCTTGAAGAGGTTGTTGAGCACCTTGCGCGGCGCCGCGTCGCGCTTGCACTCGATGACGATGCGCATGCCGTCGCGATCGGACTCGTCGCGCAGGTCGGCGATGCCGTCGACCTTGCCGGTCTTGACCAGGTCGGCGATCTTCTCGAGCAGGGTGGCCTTGTTGACCTGGTAGGGGATGGAGGTGGCCACGATGGCCGTGCGCCCAGCGCGCGTCTCCTCGAAGGCGACCTGCGCCTGCATCACCACCCGTCCGCGGCCGTGGCGGTACATGTCGCGGATGGCGTCGATCTCCTCCCACTCGCCGGTCACGGGGTTGCGCCGGCGGTCGTAGCGGAAGATGGTGGCGCCCGTGGGCAGGTCCGGGCCCAGCAGGTGCTCACAGAGTGCGTCGGTGTTCATCTCGGGGTCGTCGATGAGGGCCTGCGTGGCGCGCACGACCTCGCCCAGGTTGTGCGGCGGGATGTTCGTGGCCATGCCCACGGCGATGCCGGCCGAGCCGTTGATGAGCAGGTTCGGCAGCTTGGCCGGCAGCACGGACGGCTGCATGCGCGTGCCGTCGTAGTTCTCGACGAAGTCGACGGTGTCCTTCTCGATGTCGGCGAGGATCTCGGCCGTGATGGCCGTCATGCGCGCCTCGGTGTAGCGCATGGCAGCGGCGGGGTCGCCGTCGATGGAGCCGAAGTTGCCCTGTCCGTCGACCAGCGGGAAGCGCAGCGAGAAGTCCTGGGCCAGCCGCACGAGCGCGTCGTAGATGGCCTGGTCGCCGTGCGGGTGGTACTTGCCCATGACGTCGCCGACGATGGCCGCGCACTTGCGATAGGAGGCGCCGGAGTTGAGGCCCATCTCGTTCATCGTGTAGAGGATCCGTCGATGGACCGGCTTGAGGCCGTCGCGCACATCGGGCAGGGCGCGGCTGACGATGACGCTCATGGCGTAGTCGAGATACGCCGTCTTGAGCTCTTCCTCGATGGGGACCGAGCGGACGTTGCCGACTGGGTCGGTCATGCGTGACTCCTCGTGTAGCGGTCGCCCTGGGCGGCGGCCACGTCGGTGCTGGCGCCGAGGACCTCCGCGAAGGCGGCGGCCTGGGTCGAAGCGATGCTGGTAGAGGGCGCCCCGGCGACGCGTCGGATGCCCTCAAGGCGGGCTCTGAGCTCATCGGCGAGGTCCGCCGGCTGCTTGGAGAGCGAGTCGCGGATGACCCACGCCCGGGCGCCGTCGCGGCCCTCGGCGGCGAGTGTGGTCTCGGCCCGCAACAGGTCGCCCGTGGCCTCGGCATCGACGGGCGTCCACTCCCGGATGGCCCAGGACAGCGCCTTCTGCACCATGACCTCGGCGTCACCCATGAGCTGGCGGACCAGCTCGAGCGCACGCTCGAGCGCGTGTTCGCGAAGCTCGCCGCGGCGCTCCTTGGGCAGACGGTGTGGCAGCGTGGCCAGCGTGGCCGCCACCAGCCGGCGTTCATAGACCTGCCCGGAGTAGAGCAGCTGCTCGAGCTCGGCCCAGCGGAAGGCCTCGGCCAGGATGCCGCGGGCCCAAAGGTCGGCGAGGCTATCGGTGGCGATCCAGTCCTCCGCCGCGCGCCCCAGGCGGCGCATGATCTGCCAGGCCATCTCAGGGTCCTCCGGCAGCGCGCGGCGCAGCGGCTCGTGGGCGTGCAGCCGCAGGTCGCGATGGTCGGCGGCCGCGAGGACCTGGGCCAGCTGCAGCGCAGACATGCTCGAGCCTTCGCGCAGCGCTTGCCGCAGCGGCCGGTTCACGGCCTCGGCGAGGGGGCCGCGCAGGAGGTAGCGGGCGGGTGTCTGCGGGCAGGCGCGCGTGGCCATCGCGAGGTACTCGGGCTCACGCAGCGCCAGGAGGCCCTCGGTGAGCTGGGCGAGGAAGTCCCCGGGCCGGTCGATGAGCTCGGTCAGGCGCTCGCCGAGCGCGGTGGCCTCGTCGAGATGCACGGCCACGAAGGCGCTGCCCTCAGACATCGAGGTTCTGCACCTTCTTGGCTTCGGCCCGGATGAAGTCCTTGCGTGGGCCGACCTTCTCGCCCATGAGCACGGTGAACATATGGTCGGCCTCGGCGGCGTTCTCCGGGTCCACCTGCAACAGCGTGCGCGTGGCCGGGTTCATCGTCGTCTCCCACAGCTGCTCGGCGTTCATCTCGCCGAGGCCCTTGAAGCGCTGGACGGTCAGGTTCTTGACCTTCATCTCCTTGGCGATGCGATCGCGTTCGGCCTCGTCCGAGGCGTAGCGGGTGACCTTGCCGGTGCTGACGCGGTACAGCGGTGGCTGGGCGATGTAGAGGTGTCCGGCTTCCACCAGCTCGGGCATGTTGCGATAGAAGAACGTCATCAGCAGCGTGCGGATGTGCGCTCCGTCGACGTCCGCGTCGGCCAGCAGGATGACCTTGTGATAGCGCAGCTTGGAGAGATCGAAGGTCTCGCCGATGCCGGTGCCAAGGGCGATGATGAGCGGGCGGATCTTCTCGCTCGAGAGCACGCGGTCGATGCGTGCCTTCTCCACGTTGAGCATCTTGCCGAACAGCGGCAGGATGGCCTGACTGCGCCGGTCGCGCCCCTGTTTGGCCGAGCCGCCGGCCGAGTCGCCCTCGACGATGTACAGCTCGCTGCGCTCAGGGTCACGCTCCTGGCAGTCGGCCAGCTTGCCCGGGAGGGCCGAGCCTTCGAGGGCGCTCTTGCGCACCACCAGATCACGAGCCTTGCGCGCGGCCTCGCGGGCGCGGGCCGCGGTCAGCGACTTGTCGATGATGCGCCGCGCATCCGAGGGGTTCTCATCGAGAAACTGGCCGATGCCCTCCCCTACCGCGGTCTGTACCTGGCCCTTGATCTCAGCGTTGCCCAGCTTCGCCTTCGTCTGGCCCTCGAACTGCGGCTCGGTCAGCTTGACGCTGATGACGGCGGTCAGGCCCTCGCGTACGTCGTCGCCCGACAGCGCGCTCTTCTTGTCCCTGATCAGGCCCTGGCGACGCGCCCAGTCATTGAGCGAGGTGGTCAAGGCTGCGCGGAAACCGGTGACGTGCGTGCCGCCATCGACGGTATTGATATTGTTAGCAAAAGCAAGTACCGTTTCGCTGAAGCCATCGTTGTACTGGATGGCGACCTCGATCTGTGTGGCTCCGTCCCGCTTCTCAGCTGACATGGGCCGGACGTTGAGGACGTCCTTGCCCTTGTTCAGGTGCCGCACGAAGCTGACCAGGCCACCTTCGAAGTAGAACGACTTCTCGCGCGCCGGGGTGGTGCGCTCATCGACCAGGCGGATGCTCACGCCCTTGGTCAGGTAGGCCGATTCACGCAGGCGCTGGGCGATGACGTCGAAGCTGACTTCGACGGTCTCGAACACCTGGGGATCGGGCTTGAACGTGGTGGTGGTGCCTCGGCGCCCATCGGCCTTGCCGACGGCCTTGACCTTGGCCACGGGCGCGCCGCGCACATAGGACTGGGTCCAGACCCTGCCATCGCGAACCGACTCGACGGTCATCGACTCCGAGAGCGCGTTGACCACGCTGACGCCGACGCCGTGAAGGCCGCCGGAGACCTTGTAGCCGCCCCCGCCGAACTTGCCGCCGGCGTGGAGCACGGTGTGGACCACCTCGAGGGCACTCTTGCCGGTCTGCTTCTGGGTGCCCACGGGCACACCTCGGCCGTCGTCGCTGTTGCGGATCGAGCCATCGGGCAGGATCTTGACCTCGATGTACTCAGCGTGTCCGGCCATGGCTTCGTCGATGGAGTTGTCGACGACCTCCCACACGAGGTGATGGAGGCCACGCGCATCGGTCGAGCCGATGTACATGCCGGGGCGGCGCCTCACCGCCTCCAGCCCCTCCAGCACCTGGATCGAGCCGGCGTCGTACTTCTGTGCCTTGGGCTTGGTCGTGGCCGGGGACTTGCCCTCGGCCGTGGCCTGATCGGTCATGGCTGCCCTCCGTTCATCGGTCGACCGTCGCTAGTCGGTCGACCAGGCGACCGAGGTCTTCATCGTCGTACCAGGTGATGGTGATGCGCCCGCCCTTGCGGCCGGACGCGATGGTGACTTTCGTGCCCAGGGCCTCACGCATCTGGGCCTCCATCTGCTGGATATCGGGGTCGACCTCTCGCGCCGCCGGCGTCGAAGTCGAGGTGACCCGGTCGTCGCGCGAGGCGGCCACGAGCCCTTCTGTCTGCCGCACCGAGAGCGACCGCGCGACGACGCTCGCGAGCACGACCTCCTGTCGCGTATGGCTCTCCAGGCCGGCCAGCGCCTTGGCATGCCCACCGCTGATGGTCCCGTCACTCACGGCCTGCTGCACCAGCGGCGCGGTGTCGAGGATGCGCAAGGTATTGGCGACGGCCGGTCGAGAGCGTCCGACACGTTCAGCTACGCGCTCCTGGGTGAGACCGAAATCGTCGATGAGATGCCGATAGGCCCTCGCCTCTTCCAGTGCGTTGAGGTCCGCGCGCTGGATGTTCTCGACGA
>JBFLKP010000159.1:0-2692 GCA_040883225.1 Candidatus Limnocylindrales bacterium
CGGACGCTCGCACAGCCATGGCCGAGGCCGCCCAGACTGGCCTGCCGGTATGGGCGGCCCTGGCGCCCGAGGCCCTCGCCAGCACCGAGCTGGAGACATGGATCGACCGAGCCATCACGCACGAGCTGGAACGACTGTTGCTGCCAGGACCGCTGGCCGATCGAAGGGCGGCGCTCGAGGCTCCCCTAGCCTGGGGGATGCTGGCACCCTCGGACGACCCCTTGGCGCACTGGCTCGCTGCGGGCACAGGCGCGGTGGCCTGGCTGGACGGCGCCGTTCCGGCCGTGCTCGAGTCGCTGCGCTCGGCCATCGATGACGTCGAGCGCGCCGGTATCGAAGCCGAGCGCGCCGCGAAGCGCCGCTGGCAGGACCACCTGCGCCGCGCCGCGGCCATCGCCCCCGGTGGTGCCGCCGCCATCGTCGGACGGGCCGATGACCCCGCGCTCCCGGCCGGCTTCGACTGGACCGCGATCGAACGGCACGAGCTGCCGTACCTTCCGCCCGAGCGCTTCCGCCTGCTGGTCGATCGCGATGCGCCCATCGACGACGACGGCGCGCGCGCCCTGGAGCCAGGCGGCATCGCGGTGTGTCCACCCGCCCAGAGCGGCGAGCTGCGACTGCTGGAGCTCGACGAGCGCGCGGACCCGCCGCTGGCGATCTACCGGCGCGAAGCCTGAGGGGACCGACCCCGGCTAGGCCTTGTAGCGCTCCTCGGGCTCCGGCTTGATGCGCAGGATACGGCCGATGACCCGTTTGCTCGACTCCGGCCGGCTGAAGGCGATGCCGATGATGATGAGGATGATGAAGTTGGCGATGCCCACACCCATGGCGTTCATGTAGCCGAGCTGCTGGCCGACCTCACCCTTGATCGAGAGTCCCGGGATGGTTGCTCCGGCGATGCCCAGCTGGAAGAACGGTGGCCGCGGCGAGATCTCCGCGCGCAGCGAGCCATCGGTCGCGCCCTCGGGCGTCTCACCGCCGAAGACGAAGGCGTGCGGCCCGACACCCACGATGGGCGCCGAGGCGGTGGCCACCGGCAGGTCGGTCTGCTCCAGGCGTTGCCAGCCCTCGTAGTCGCCGGTGGTCGGGTCGGGCACGGCCCACAGCATCGAGTCGGCGGGCACGCCCTCCGCATCGAACCCGCCGATGACGTGGATGGCGCCGTTGGCGGTGAAGGTGGTGGCGTCCGCGCGAGCCCCGGGCAGGGCCTCGGCCTCGGGCGCGACCGCCCAGCCCACGAGGTTGCCGGCCTCGTCGGTTTCCGGCTCACCGCCCTGCAGGAAGAGCCGGAAGACGGTGTCCGTCGGGCCGTCGGGGCCGTGGCCGCCGATGACGTAGATGAAGTCACCGATGCCCGCGGCGACCACGTCGCTCCGATCCTCGGGCAGGGCCAGGTTCTCCAGCGGCTCCCACGGCTGCAGCTCCTGGCCACCTTCGTCGGTCCAGCTGAGATAGACCCCGTTGGTCGGCGCGCCGTCGGCGCCCGTGCCGCCCACGAGCACGAAGCCCGCGGTGCCGTTCACCACGCCCGCACCGGCGAGGGGCTGTGGCAGCGTGAGGTCCACGGTGCGGTTCTCGCCATCGGAGAGCTCCCAGCCGGTGAGCACGCCTTCTTCGACGGTGCCCCGGTAGACGGTGCTCGTGGGGACGCCGTCGGCGTCGAAGCCACCGATGAGGTACGGGACCCCGGCGAACAGTCCGACGCTGGCGTTCGCGCGCGGCTCGGGCAGCGGTGAGCCCACGCTCCACGGTTCGAGGTTGCCATCCTCGGTGACCCTGGTGACGAGGACCTCGTCGGAGGGCGACCCGTCCACGGTGCCGCCGAGCAGGTAGACCGTGGCGCCCGACTGGTACACGGCCGAGCCCGAACGGGCGGCCGGCATGGCCAGCTCCGGCGGCGAGGCCTGCCACGGCTTCATCGCGCCCGCGGGCGCGGGACAGGGCAGGTCTTCGTTGTCGGCCGGACAGAGGTTGACGATCGAGGCGAAGTTGTAGCCGACCTGGATGGTGTTGCTGGTGGTGATGTAGTACGCCCAGTTGGGGACCACCGCGAGCATGAAGATGATGAACAGGAACCAGAAGGTCGCCTTCAGCCCGGCCCACGTCCAGCCGTCCGCGTCGAACAGGCCGAGAGCGGCTCGCCGGCGGGTGGCGCCCTCTGGAAGTGCTTGCTGTGCCACGTCCTCTCCCGTCCTAACCCTGGATCACGAAGTTGCCGTGCATGGGCGTGTAGTGGCCCGGCACGGTGCAGGCGAACTGGAGCACCTCCGCGCCCTCCTCGGGCACCGTCCAGGTGATGGTCTGCTCACCGCTCTGCCAGGTGGGGATGCCCACTTCGGTCTCGGCGAAGGAGCCCTGCAGCTCTTCCGCGGTGCCGATCCAGAAGTTGTGGTCGAAGCCGGCGGTGTTGTCGATGACGAACTCGACCGTCTCGCCGGGGGTCACAGCGATGTTGGTCAGGATGTTGCCGTCCTCGCCGGTGAACTGGAGCGCGGCATTGGCATCGATGTTGATGACCCTCGGCGCGTCGGCCGTACCGCCGGCGGCGGCTGCCTCACCCGCGGCCGGCTCCTCGGCGGGGGCTTCCTCAGTCACGGTCTCGGAGCCGCCGTCTCCCGCAGGTGGCTCGGCGCCGGCGTCGCCCCCAGCTGCGGGAGCCCCGCTGCTGATGACGAAGTTGCCGTGCATCGGC
>JBFLKP010000160.1:0-5273 GCA_040883225.1 Candidatus Limnocylindrales bacterium
CGACCTCGAAGGCCTCGGCCTGGTCGTCGAGACCAAGGAGGTCTTCCACGCCAACGTGGCCGCCGGCGATGCCATCAAGACCACGCCCGCCGCCGGCGAGACGGTCGAGGTGGGCTCCACCGTCACCGTCAACATCAGCAAGGGCATCAAGCAGGTCACCGTGCCTGGTCTCATCGGCCTTGCCGAGTCCGAGGTCGAGGCCGCGCTGACCGATGCCGAGTTGAAGGTCGGCGCTCGTTCCCAAGCCGAGAACGAGGCCGCCCCCGGCACCGTCATCGACCAGTCGCCTGCCGAGGGCGCTGAGGTCGACAGGAACAGCACCGTGGACTACGCGGTCTCCAGTGGTCCGGCCGTCGAGCAGATGGGCCTTGGCGGTGACCTCGACAGCTCGGAGGTCATGTCCCAGCTCGACGTGATCGCCAGCCAGGTCGAGCCCATCCGGGAACTCGAGCTGGCGAACACACCCTATGACGGCAGCAACGCGCGCCAGCACCAGCTCGCCCTGGCCGAGCGCATCGATATCCTGCGTGACCCCGACGCCATCCAGGCCGAGGAGCGCGCGCTCAAGCGGCTGGGTCTGCTGGACGACAGCGACGACCTCGCCGAGCTGCTCGAGCGGCTCTATGGACAGCCCCTGCCGGTGGCGTACTTCGAGGACGACGGCCATCTGTCGGTGCTCGAGGACATCGACGCGCTCGGCGGCTCGGAGCGAGCCCAGGCCGCCCGCGAGATGGACCGAGCCCTGGTCGACCAGGCGTTCGGCCTGGAGTCCTCGCGCATCGGCGACAAGAGCATCGGCGACGAAGCGCTCGCGGTGTACGCGCTCGAACAGGGCGATGGCACCGCGGCGATGATCGATTGGGCCGCCGCACACGGCAACAAGAACAGGACCAACGATGTCATCGTCCCCGGGGACGATGCCGTCTTCGCGTCGATGCCCCTGATCCTGCAACGAGAGTACTCGCTGCCCTTCCTCGAGGGCCGCATCTTCGTCGATCGACTCCAGGACAGCGGTGGCTGGGCTGCGGTCAACGCCGCCTGGGGCCGCCCACCGGAGTCGACCGAGCAGATCCTCCATCCGAAGCTCTATCCCGACGAGCGACCGACGACCGTCGTCATGGATGGCATCGCGGGTCGCCTCGGAGATGGCTGGACCGGCCAGTGGCAGCAGACGATGGGCGAGCTGCGCATCGGCGTCTGGCTGGCCAACGGGGCCGCCGGCGAGCAGTCCGGTCCACGCGCGGCGGTCAAGCTGCCCAGGGCCAACGCGGCTGCCGGCTGGGGCGGCGACCGTCTCGTCAGCCTCAACGGCCCGGACGGCCAGTGGGCCATCGTGTGGCAAACGAAGTGGGACAGCCAGCAGGACATCGACCAGTTCGTGAACGCTGCCGACCAGGTGATCGCGGACCTCGATGGTGCCGGCCTGGTCACACAGGCGGACGTCTCGAGCGGTGTCTCCAACCCGGCGTTGGTGCTCATCGCGAGCAGCGATGAGACGCTGGCCTCGGTGGCCGAGGCCCTCGGCGTGACCGTCGCCAGCCCGACCTGAGCGGCGGCCCACGCCGGCAACGACGCAGCATGAAGGCCGGGCAGCGAGCCCGGCCTTCATCGTGTGCGGGAGCGTACGCCGGGGCTACATCGACTCGGGCGCTGAGATGCCGAGGAGGGCCAGGGCATTGCGGAGGGCTGCCTGCGTCACGCCCACCAGCGCCAGTCGGCCGGCCGATGTCTGCGGGTCATCGACGTCGACCACCCGGCGGTCGCGATAGAAGGCGTGGAAGGCCGTGGCCAGCTCCATCGCGTAGGTCGTGATGCCGTGCGTCTCCTCGTCGCGGGCCCCGTCCTCCACGACCTCCGGCAGGCGTAGCGTCTCGCGCGCCAGCCCGCTGGCAACGTCGTCGCCGTGGAGCACGTTCGTGAAGTCGGCCGCGGGCACCAGTCCGGCGCCCGCTGCCTTGGCCAGGATGGAGCTGATGCGCGCGTGCGCGTACTGCACGTAGTAGACCGGGTTCTCGGCCGACTGCTTCTTGGCCAGCTCCAGGTCGACATCGATGGGCGAGCTTGCGGCGCGAGAGGCGAATGACCAGCGGGCCGCATCCACGCCCAGCTCCTCGAGCAGCTCGTCGA
The DNA here is from genome assembly GCA_040883225.1 of Candidatus Limnocylindrales bacterium. Taxonomy (GTDB): domain Bacteria; phylum Chloroflexota; class Limnocylindria; order Limnocylindrales; family CSP1-4; genus JAFMJV01. Next base: position 2,128 of record JBFLKP010000160.1, read on the forward strand.
GCGTGAGGAACTCGCCGGTGCGCTTGCTCATGGCGATCTCCACGCCCTCGCGCACGAACCTGACCCAGGCCACGAGCAGCATCTCGACCTCGTCGACGGGCAGGCCCATGGCCTCCGCGGCGTTGCGCACGCGCGCGACCGTGCCGTGGTGATCGGCGCCCCAGATGTAGATGAGCTTGTCGAACCCGCGGCTGAACTTCTCGCTGACATAGCCGATGTCCGAGGCGAAGTACGTGGGCTGACCGCCCGAGCGATAGACCACCCGGTCCTTGTCGTCGCCGAAGGCCGTGGAGCGGAACCAGGTGGCGCCCTCCTCCTCGTAGATGTGGCCCGCGTCACGGAGTCGCTCGACCGAGCGGCTGACCCAGCCTTCATCGTGCAGGCTGGACTCGCTCTTCCACACGTCGAAGTGCACGCCCAGGCGCTGCAGGCTGGCCTCGATGCCGGCTCGGACACGTTCCTGGGCCCAGTCGGCCACGACGGCCTCGCGGTCCGCGCCCTCCTCGTTGGCCGCTTCCCAGACGTCGTCGGGGAGCTCGTTCGCGAGATCGTCCACGTAGGCACCGTGGTAGCCGTCCTCGGGGATGGCTTCGCCGAGCTTGCGCGCGGTGACCGAGGCCCCGAGGTTGCGGATCTGCAGGCCCGCGTCGTTGAAGTAGTACTCCCGCGTGACCTCGTGACCGGCGCCCTCGAGCACGCGACAGAGCAGGTCGCCCACGAAGGCCCCGCGCGCGTTGCCCACGTGCAGCGGGCCCGTGGGGTTGGCCGAGACGAACTCCACGTTGAAGTGTCGCGGCGCGGCCTGCGCCACTCGGCCGAAGTCATCCCCCGCAGCGCGCGCCTCGTCGAGAAGCCCTTCCAGCCAGCGAGGCGAGAGGCGCATGTTGAGGAAGCCGGGTGGAGCCACCGTGACCTCGCTCAGGGCCATCGAGGAGGGGACCGTCGCCATGGCCTCGGCGAGAGCCTCGGCGATCTGCAGGGGCGACCGCCGCATCGGTCGAGCGAGCTTCAAGGCCAGGTTCGCGGCCAGGTCGCCGTGGTCCGGGTTGGCCGGTCGCTCGATCTCGAACGCGGGGCGCGCGTCAGCCTCGATCGGCGGTAGCGCTCCGGATGTGGTCGCCCCCGCCCAGGCCTCCTCGATGAGGTCGTGGATCCTCGACCGGATCGAGCGGACGTGGCTCATCGGGCCACGCCGATGGCGACGGTCAGCTCCGGCTCGGCCAGCTCGACCGTTCCGCGAAAGACCTCCTTCGCGGCGGCCAGGGCGGCCTGCGGGTCGTGCGACTCGAGGATGTGTGTCAGCAGCAAGTGGGCAGCTCCTCCGCGGCGGGCCACGTCGGCCGCCTGTACGGCCGAGAGGTGGTTGGCACTGGGAATGGGTTCGAGCGTGGACCAGAACGCCTCACACAACACGGTATCGCCCTCGCGGATGAGCGGCAGCAGGTCCTCCGCGAACCCGCAATCACCGCTATACACCAGCCCTGCCCCGTCGGGGTCGGCCGCTTCGGTGACGCGGAAGGCGTGGCTGTTCTCGGCGTGACGAACCGGATGTGCCTGGACCAGGAACGGCCCGACCGGCCAGGTGCCGGGGTGGACGTCATGACCGGGCATGAAGTCGAGGAAGCCGTCCTCGCCCGTGAAGGCGTCGTATCGCCGGCGCAATCCGGCCGGCAGGTGCAAGCAGATGGTGCGCGGTTCACCGTAGTGGTAGTAGAGCAGGTTGCGCAGCGGGATGAGGTCGACGTGGTGGTCGCCGTGCATGTGGCTGACCACGACGGCCTCGAGCGAAGCCGGGTCCAGGTGGGGGAAGACGGAGCCGAGCGAGCCTTGGCCGAGGTCGAGCAGCATGGCTGCCCCGCCGGTCTCGAGCAGATAGCAGGATGAGGGCCGACCCGGGCGCTCCGACCACGCGGCGGAGGATCCAAGGACCGTGAGCTTCAGGCCCACGTCGAATCGAGGTGCACGCTCCGGGCCATGTCCCTGCTCCCTGTTCAGCTGCCGGTCTTCGTCCCGTTGGCCAATCTCGCGGTGACGCCCGCCGCCTCGTTGATGCGGTTGGGAAGGACCACCATACCGGCTTCCTCGGCGCCAGCCCAGTCGGCGCTGCCGCCGCCCACGGCCAAGGCCGGACCGCCACCGATGTCGGCGAGGGCCATGGCCACCTCGAGGGCGGAGACGCGGTCGACCTCCTGCACGACGGACATCACGGCGACGCGCGCGCGGTTCTGCTCGATGACGTGGACCCAGCTGGCGACCGGCACGTCCGGGCCCAGGTAGAGCACGCCCACGCCCCGTCGCCGCAGCGCGACGGAGAAGGCCAGCGCACCCAGCTCGTGTCGTGAGCCGGGCGGCAGGCCGACCACCACGAGCGGATCTTCGATGGTGGCGGCAGCCTCGTAGAGAGCCGAGAGCCGGCGGTGGACGGCGGCGCTGGCAGCGTGCTCGGCCGCGACGTCGACGCGCCCTTCGCTCCACGCCTGTCCGAGCGCGCTCAGTGCGGGCATGAGCAGATCGTCGACGATGGCTTCGAAAGACCCGCGCGCGAAGATCTCGTCGAGTGCGGCACCGGTGGTCGCGATGTCCATGGCGGTCGCCGCCTGCACGAACCGGTCGATGAGCCCGCTCGCGTCGGCGTGCATCTCTTCGCCGGTGATGACCGACGCGGGTGTGGGGCGGGGTGCGGGTACGCTGACCTCGCCCTCGAGGACGGCACGGCTGGCCTCGCTCGCGGTCCAACCTGACTCGGTCAATTCGCGGACGCGCACGAGCGTCGCGATGGCCTGATCGTCGTAGAGGCGATAGCCGGATGCGGTGCGCTTGGGGCTGACCACGCCGTAGCGTCGCTCCCAAGCTCGGATGAGGGGAACGCTGACGCCGGAGCGTATGGAGGCTTGCTTGATGCTGTACATGCTTTGTCGACCATAACAGCAATCATTTCGTCATGCAAACACTTGACAAGCCCTATACAAGCCGCTAGTGTGCATCGCAGCAGGTCAACAAACCCTGTACTAACCGCGAACGACACGCAGACATGGAGGAGACAGCGAGATGACCGATCGGTGGTCGACCTGAAGACCCCCGACCAGGCGTACAGCGCCACAGCCAACGACGCGACGGCGAGACCAAGGCTCGCCACCCAGCACCAA
>JBFLKP010000161.1:0-13799 GCA_040883225.1 Candidatus Limnocylindrales bacterium
GCGCGGCGCCTTCCTCGGGCTCCGGAGCGCGGAGCTCGGCGAGGATGAAGTCGGCGGCCTCGGTCGCGATACGCACGAAGGCGGGCTCGCCCAGCGCCCGCCCGGCGTCGGCGAAGGCGCCGATCATCAACCCGTTCCAGGCTGTCAGCACCTTGTCGTCCCGAGCCGGCTGGGGCCGCTCGTCACGGGCTCGCAGGAGCTCGGTGCGAGCCTTCGCGAGCTCCTCGGCGATCTCGTCGCGTGGGAGCTCATGCTCGACCGCGAGGTCGGTGTCGTCCCGGGTGCGGGTGAGGATGGTGCGGCCCTCCCAGTTGCCCTCCTCGGTCACGCCGTAGGCCGACTCGAAGAGCGGGGCGTCGTGGCCGAGGATCTCTCGGATCTCGGCCGCGTCCCAGGTGTAGGTCGCGCCCTCCACGCCTTCGGTGTCGGCATCGAGGGAAGCGGCGAAGGCGCCCGCGGGTGGAACCCGCATCTCGTGAGCCACGAAGTCGAGCGTCTCGCGGGCGACGTAGGCGTACTGGGGATCGCCGGTCAGCTCCGCCGCGTGGGTGTAGGCGCGTGCCAGCAGCGCATTGTCGTAGAGCATCTTCTCGAAGTGGGGGACCAGCCAGCGAGCGTCGGTGGAGTAGCGCGCGAAGCCGCCACCGAGGTGGTCGTAGATGCCGCCCGCAGCCATGGCGTCGAGCGTGCGCTCGGCCACGAGACGCGGCTCCCTGGCGCCGGTGCGCAGGTGCTCTTGCAGCAGGAACTCGACCGACATCGCCTGCGGGAACTTCGGCGCCTCGCCCCAGCCGCCGTTCACGGGGTCGAACGACTTGAGCAGGCCCTTGGTGGCGTCGGCCAGCCGATCGGCCGGGTCGACGTCCGGGAGCTCCGCGAGGGCGGCCATGAGCCGCGCCGGGGCGTCCTGTTCGTCACGGACACGCTCGGCCAGCTTGTTGGCCGTGGACTCGATCCACTCACGGCGGTCGTCCCAGACCTCGGCGATGCGCGCGAGCAGCACGCGGAAGGCGGGCATGCCGTGACGTGGCCGGTCGGGGAAGTAGGTTCCGCCGTAGAAGGGGCGGCCGTCGGGGGTCAGGAACATGCTCATCGGCCAGCCGCCCTGGCCGGTCAGGGCCTGCAGCGCGTTCATGTAGATGCTGTCGAGGTCGGGCCGCTCTTCGCGGTCCACCTTGATCGAGACGAAGCCGGCGTTGAGGTCGGCGGCCGTGGCCTCGTCCTCGAACGACTCGCGCTCCATGACGTGACACCAGTGGCAGGCCGCGTAGCCGATGCTGAGGAAGATGGGCTGGTCGAGCTCACGGGCGCGGGTCAGCGCCTCGTCGCCCCACGGGTACCAGTTGACCGGGTTGTGGGCGTGCTGGAGCAGGTACGGGCTCGTCTCGTGGATAAGCCGGTTGGTGAACTGGGGGGTGTCGGTCACCGAGGCATGGTAGCGGGCTGACGAAGGAACCTCGTGGGCCGCACCGGCGCACGAAGTGAACAGGGACACGGAGGTGTCTCAGCGGTGCGCTCACGCGCGGGGAGGCAGTCATGAGGCGGTTGATGCGTTCGGTGGCGATGGTCGCTGGGGGCGTGGTGGCGTTGTCTGGCGCGGCCGCAGCATCGGGCGAGGCGCACGTGGTCATCCCGTTCGATCTGGAGGCGGGCGAGGTGGCCGAAGGTGTCGCGGTGGATCTGGAGGGCAACGTCTTCACGGGGATCTCTGGCCAGGGCCGCTTCCTGAAGCTGATGAAGGGCAGTGACGAGGCAGAACCCTTCTTCGAGCTTGCGGGGCTCCAGGAGGGCGACTTCGGCCTGACCGGCATGGCGCTGAACGGTGATCGGGACCAGTACATGCACGGACTCTATGCAGCGGCGGTGTCGTCGAACCCGGCGCTCAACGGCGTGCACATGCTTGACCCGTACGGGCGCTCCGATCCGGGCAACGAGTGGTGGCATATCGAGGGCACAGAACGAATGGCCATGGCCAACGCCATCGCCTTCGATGAGTCGGCCGACCACATGTACGTGTCCGATTCGGCCACGGGTCAGATCTGGCGCCTGAAGCTCCATGGCTTCGTCGGCTACGCTGAGCCCGAGGTGTGGATCGACGATCCGCTCCTTGAGGGAACGGGCGCGTTGCCCTTCCCATTTCCGGTCGGGGCGAACGGTGTGGCGGTCCGCGACGGCACGGTCTTCGTCGCGGTGACCGAGCAGGGAACCGTGGTCGGTGTCCCCATCCTGGAGGATGGTGCTGCAGGTGAGTCGTTCGTCTACGCCGAGCTGCCTGGCACGTCGCCCGATGGCATCGCCTTCGACGAGGCCGGCAACCTGTACGTGGCCGACCCGGCGGCCCACACGCTCTGGAAGTACGAGCCGGATGGCACCATCACGGCCGTGGCTGACGTGGATGACGGACTGTCGGGTCCCTCGAGCGTGGCCTTGTGGGAGGACGAGGACGGTCTCGTGGCCTACGTGAGCAACCAGGCCATCGGGCCGGAGGGCACGGTCAAGCACGGCCCGTCGATCATCGCGGTGTCGGTCGACTGAGTTGGCCCGCTGCGCCGCCTCGCCGGCTCGCGTCGCGTGGCGGCGCCTCGGTTTCCATTCCCCACCGGGGTGGTACGACGGCACCTGTGCGTCCATTCCCCACCGGGGTGGTACGACGACGCGCTGGGCCGGTAGGGACCGCGTGCCGGGGTGGCCTGGCCCTGTCACCCCGAGGCGGGGTCGTCCGTCGACGCGCAAGGCCGCTTCAACCCGGCCGGGCATGGCAGGCACGCGAGATGTCCGGTTGCGGACGTGGTCTTGTGGGCACCTCGTTATCCGCGTCCCGCGCTTTGACGCAACACCCCGTGGGGGAATGGGACGCAGCGAGGGAATGGCTGGCCACGCTGGCCAATAGGAGAGCAGGTTGGCCCATAGGCGCGCACGTTGGCCCATAGGCGCGCACTGATGCAGGGGCGCATCGCCACACCGACCCCTCAACGATGCGGAGCTGCGAGGTGGCAGCGGCCGACTACAGGAGCACGATGCCGTTGGCGTGAGGCACCTCAGCCCGCTCCAGCGCGGCCATCACGGCACGCGTATCGAGCGGCAGAGTGCTCGAAAGCGCCAGCCGATGCTCTCGGAGGACCCGCCGGTTGTAGGCCGTGGATGCCACGAGCAGGATGAGCCGGTCGGCGATGCTGTCGCGCAGCTTCGTCTCGCAGCGACGCTGGAGCGCCTGGAGGTCGTGCAGGCGCGTCTCTGCATCCACGGCGACCCGACCGGGCCCGGAGAGCTCGACGTCCCACGCTCGATGATCCCCGGATCCACCGATCGGCACCTCGCTCCTCCACGACCAGCGCGAACCGACCCGACGCCGAAACCGCTCCAGCAGCCGCAACTGCCCGGCATCGCGGACCGGGGATCCTGCGGGGAACACGCTCAGCGATAGCCGCTGGCCGAGCACCGCTGCGTGGACGGCGAGCTCGTCGAGTCGCGGCATCGTCCGCTCGGCATTCTCCACGCGACTGACGTGCGACTGGCTGAGACCGGCAGCTCGCGCCACGGACCGCTGGCTCAGGCCGGCAGCCCGACGGGCGTTGCGCAGCTCCAGGCCGATCCTCGCGAGCTGCCTTCGTCCGTCGCGAACGCCTCGATCTCGCGCCGACTCACGGCTACTCATGCCCGCAGCGTGACCGCGGGCGCTTCACCCGCCCTTCGTCTCCGTGTACGGTCGACTTCGTGGAACAGCGACCGTACCTTGCTGCACTCGTGCTCGCGGCCGGCGCCGGCTCGCGCTACTCCGACGAGCCCGGCGCCAAGCTGCTGGCTCCGATCGACGGGCAGCCGATGCTGGCCGGTGTCCTCGACCAGGTGCGCGCCTTCGGCCCGGCGACGACCGTCGTGGTCCTCGGCCACGGCGCGGCCGCCATCGAACAGGCGCTCGTCTGGGGCGACGAGATCCGCGTCCGCAACCACGCCCCCGAGCGTGGCCTCGCGTCGTCGCTACAGGTCGGCATCGATGCCCTGCGCGCGCTGCCGGACGCCTTCGACGGTGCCTTCATCGTGCTCGGTGATCAGCCGCTCCTGCGTGCAGCCACGCTGCGGGCGCTCCAGGCTGCCGCAGCGTCCGCCCGGCCCGCCGACCGACCGGCGATCGTGCCGCGCTATGACGCGCCGGGGCCGCGCAACCCCGTCCTGCTCCTTCGGTCGGCGTGGAGCTGGGTCGATGAGCTCGAGGGCGACGAGGGCCTCGGTCCGCTCCTCGCGCGGCGACCCGAGCGCGTCCTCGAGGTGGCGGTCCCGGGCGAGATGCCCGATGTCGACACCCCGGACGGCCTCGCGGGGCTCACCGACGACTGACTACCAGCCGCCCTCCTCGCGCAGCAGTCGGTGCAGCACTCGCGAGCTGACCGACCGGCGGTAATCGGCCGTGGAGCGCACATCATCGATGGGGCTGATCTCGTGGGCCAGCACACGCGCGGCCTCGTCGGCCACGGACTCGCCCGGGCGCGTGCCCTCGAGCACGGTCTCGGCGGCGGTGGCGCGAATGGTCGTCGGGGCCACCGACCCGAGGGCCACCCGAACGTCGCGCCAGGTGCCGTCGTCGTCGCGGTAGCTCAGCGCCATGACGACCTTGGAGATGGCCTGAGCCGCACGCGTGCCGACCTTGCGGCAGCGAGTGCGTCGCGAGCGGTCCACCGCGAAGCGGATGCGCACGAGCAGCTCGTCCTCCCGCAGCGCGGTCTGCCGGTAGCCGGTCCAGAACTCGCGCGCCGGCACATCCCGGATGCCCTCCGTCGAGGCGCACTCGAAGACCGCGTCCACCGCCAGCAGCACCGGCAGCGTGTCGCCCGCCGGGGAGGCATTGCAGACGTTCCCGCCGATCGTGCCACGGTTCTGGATCTGGGCCGCGCCGACCGTGGCCGCCATCTCGGCGAGTGCCCGCAGCCGGGCCGAGATGAGCGGGGAGTGACGCAGGTCCGTGTACGTCGTCAGCGCACCGATGACCACGTCGTAGCCGTCGGTGCTGACGCCGCGCAGCTCATCGAGCCGCGAGAGGTCGAGCACCCGCGCCGGTGGCTGGGCCACGTCGGCCTCGAGCTGGACCATGAGGTCGGTGCCACCGGCCAGCGGCCGCCAGCCGCCTTCGGCGCGGAGCGCCAGTGCCTCCGACAGGGTCGCCGGCCGCTCGACCGGCGGCTCGACGCCCATCAGGCTTCCGGCCGGCGAGCGAGCGCCGCCGCTTCGATGGCATCGATGATCTTGGTGTAGCCGGTGCAGCGACAGAGGTTGCCGGCGATAGCCTCGCGGATGTCCTCCTCCTCCGGTGAGCCGCCGTCGTCGAGATAGGCCTGGGCCGCCATGAGCATGCCCGGCGTGCAGATCCCGCACTGCGCTCCGCCCTTTTCGAGGAAGGCCTGCTGCAACGGGTTCAGGGCCGCGGTCTCAGCCTCCGTCAGCCCTTCCACGGTGCGGATCTTCGATCCGTCGACCTGGCACACGGGCACGAGGCAGCTGTCCACGACCATGCCGTCGAGGATGACCGTGCAGGCGCCGCACTCGCCCTCACCGCAGCCCTCCTTGGTGCCGGTGAAGCCGAGGTCCTCGCGCAGCACGTCGAGCAGCCGACGCATGCCCGGCACCGCGACCTCGCGCGGCTCACCGTTGAGCTCGAAGCGATAGGTCGTGCTCGGGCGGGCGCCCTCGTCGCGAACGGCGGTCATGCGTCAGCCTCCATGGCGTTGAGCACTCGCTCGGGTGTGGCGGGCAGCTCGGTGATCCAGACGCCCACGGCATCGTGGATGGCGTCGACCACGGCGGGGGCGGCCACGTTCATGGGCAGCTCGCCCACGCCCTTGGCGCCGTGGGGGGAGCCGCTGAATGGTGCCTCCACGAGGATGGCCCTGATGTCCGGCGCGTCCAGCGAGGTGGGGATGAGGTAGGTGGCCAGGCGGTCGTTGAGGTAGCGGCCGTCCTGCAGCTTGATCTCCTCGATGGTGCCGTAGCCCACCGACTGCAGGGTGCCGCCTTCCACCTGGCCCTCGGCGAGGAGAGGATGGATGGCCCGTCCCACGTCGTCGGCCGAGACGACCGAGCGGACCCGCACTTCCCCGGTGTCGAGGTCGACATCCACCTTGGCCACCGCGCAGGCCCAGCCGAAGGCGGGGTAGGCGTCACCGGTGTAGGTCTCGTCGTCGAAGTCGACCTCCACCTCGGACTCGAACGCCTGGTCGACCCGCGTGGCGCCGTACTCGGCGGCATCCGCCCGGTAGACCTCCGCGAAGGTGCCGCCCGAACGCTCCTCCACCAGCGCACGCAGCCGGGTCGCGGCCTTGGAGACCATGCCCCCCACCACCATCACGGTGCGCGAGGCCACGGTCGGCCCGCTGTTGGGCACGATCGAGGTGTCGACCGGGGCGAGCTCCACCTCGGCCGGCTCCACGCCCAGGACCTCGGCCACGATCATGGGCATGACCGTGTTCGTGCCCTGCCCGATCTCGGTGTTGGCGATGAGCAGCCGGATGACGCCGTCGGCCCCGAGCTCGACGGCGGCGGTGCTGCCCATGCGCTGCTCGCCGCTGCCGGTGAAGCCGGCACCGTGCCAGCCCATGGCGATGCCGATGCCCGATGCCGTGCGCACGCGCGTGGAGTTGAAGCCCGAGCCCGCCTCTGCGGCCTGGCCCCAGCGCACCGAACGGGTCTGGCGGCCGAGCTCGAAGATGTCGTCGTAGTCGGAGGCCTGTGTCGCTTCCCGGAGCACCTCGAGCCCGGCCACGCTTTCGCGCAGCACCTGGCCCGAGGGCGTGGTGCCGCCCTCGCGATAGACCCAGCGCCGGCGCAGCTCGGCAGGTGAGATGTCCAGCTCGGCCGCGATGCGCGCGACCTGCAGCTCGTGGGCGAACCCGACCTGCGGCGCTCCGAAGCCGCGGAAGGCCCCGTTGGGCGGCGTGTTCGTGGCCATCGACCGGCCCTTGATGTGGACGTTGTCGCACTCGTAGGGACCGCCGGAGTGGAGCACGCCGCGCGAGAGCACCACCGGCGAGAGCGTGCAGAAGGCCCCGCCGTCCATGATGACCTCGATGTCCTGGGCGATGAGCTCGCCGGCGGCGTTGACGCCGGAGCGATAGCGCACGATGGCCGGATGCCGCTTGGTGGTGGAGGCGATGTCCTCGTGGCGGTCGTAGATCATGCGCACGGGCTTGCCCACGCGCTGCGCCAGCAGCGCCGCGTGTACCGCCACCGCGGAGGGGTAGTCCTCCTTGCCGCCGAAGCCACCGCCGGTCTCGGCCTGGGTGATGACGGCTTGCTCGTCGGTCAGGCCCAGCGCCTGCTTGAGCGCGGTGTGGACGTAGTAGGGGCACTGCATCGAGCCGGTGATGGTGATGCCGCCGTCAGGCCGGGGCTCGGCGATCATGGCCTGGTTCTCGATGTAGAGCTGCTCCTGGTGTCCGACCCGGTACTCGCCCTGCACCACCAGCGCGGCCGACTCGAAGGCCGCCTCGGGGTCGCCCTTGGTGATCTCATAGGCCGCGAACTCATGGTCCGACTCGAGCGGGTCGAAGACCGGCCGCAGCGGCTCGGTGCGGGGGCGGATGCGCTTCTTGGCCTCGCGCAGGGTGGCCTTGTCCGGGGCCGCCAGCAGGGCCACCGCCTGGTTCACGTGCTGGATCTCATCCTCGGCCAGCGCCGGCCAATCGTCGATGATGACGCTGATGACGTTGTCGCCGGGGATGTCCGCGGCCGTCATGACCACGACCCTGGACCAGTCGAAGTCGGGGTCCTGCTCCAGGCCGAGCAGGCGGGCACGGGCCTCGGTCGAGCGGATGGTGGCGCCGTACCAGGCGCCGGGGAAGACGAGGTCGTCGGTGTACAGCGCCTCGCCCGTCAGCTTCTCCCGACCCTCACGGCGCAGCGGCAGCGTGGTCGCGATGCCGCGGGTGAGCACGGCAGCTTCGCCCGGTGCGGGCGGCGTGAGCACGACCGGACCTTCGGCCGAGGCGCGCTCCGGGGCTCGATCAGTCATGCCCGTATCGTAGGGCCATGAGGCCAACGATGGCGCGACCGGCACTCATCCGGCGCGGGCTCCTGCTCGAGTACCTGACCGTGGGCTGGAACGTCGTGGAGGGCCTCATCGCCGTGCTCGCCGGGATCGCCAGCGGCTCCATCGCTCTCATCGCCTTCGGCGTGGACAGCATCGTCGAGACGATCTCCGGGGTGGTGCTCATCTGGCGACTACGTACCGAGGAGCGTGGTGAGCTCGACGAGGCGGGCGTCGAGCGGGTGGAGCGACGGGCCGAGCGCCTGGTGGGTGCGTCCTTCCTGGTCCTCGCAGCGTATGTCGCGTTCGAGTCGATGCGCACGCTGGTCACGGCCGAGGCCCCCGACCCGAGTCCGGTCGGCATCGTCCTCACGACCGTGTCGATCGGCGTCATGCTCTGGCTGGCCAGGGTCAAGCAGGAGACCGGCGAGGCACTCGGCAGCCGAGCGCTCATCGCCGACGCGCACCAGACGCGCGCCTGCTGGTACCTCTCCGCGGTGGCCCTGGCGGGCCTGGCCCTGAACGCGTTCCTTGGTTGGTGGTGGGCTGACCCGGTCGCTGCGCTGGCCATCGTCGTGCTCCTGGTCCGGGAGGGCTGGGAGGCACTCGCAGGCGAGGAGGATGAGCCGTAGCGCGTCGTCTCCGGCGCGCCTTCGGCCGCTCGCGGCGGTACTATCGCAAGCATGTTCCAACTGTGGATGTTCCTGCATGTCCTCGGCGCCATCGCCGCCTTCGGCTACGGCTTCTACGCGCCCATCTTCGGAATGGCCAGCGCACGCGAGCCCCAGCACAGCCACTGGTTCACGAAGGTCGCCAAGCGCGTCACCAACTTCATCATCCTGCCCTTCGCGATCTCGCTGTTCATCACCGGCGCGATGCTCGTGCAGACCGGCGGCACCGAGTGGTCCGCACGCTGGCTCTCGGTGGCCATGCTGCTCTACTTCATCGCGCTCGCGGTGATCGTGCTCGTGCAGCGACCAGCGGTCAACAAGATCATCGCCCTCACCGAGCAGCCACCCGGGCCCGAGGGACCGCCGGCCGAGCTCAAGGCCATCGTCATGCGCATGCAGCTGGCGGGCGGGGCCCTCCTGCTGCTGACGTTGGCGGTGCTGGCGCTGATGGTCTGGAAGCCCGCCCTGGGCCAGTAGCGACGGCCGGCGCTCGCTACCCGAGCTCGTTGAGCAGCAGCGAGGACAGTCGCGAGAAGCGCTCGTAGAGCTCCTCGTAGAGCCGGACGCGCTCGGGATCTGGCTCGGTCGTGTGGAGCTGCGGGGTGGCGGCCTCCGCGGCTTCCTCGTAGCCCGCGTAGACGCCCGCGGCGATGCCGCCGATGAGCGCCGCTCCCGTGGCGGGCCGCTCGGGCGCGGCCACGAAGCTCAGCGGCTCCGCGAAGAGATCGGCCAGGATGCTGCGCCAGATGGGGGACGACAGGCCGTTGCCCACGGCCAGCCAGCGATCGCAGCGGCCACCGGCGTCGACGACCGCGTCGCGTGTCGCGCGCAGCGAGCAGGCCACGCCCTCCATCACCGCGCGCGTGAGGTGAGCGCGGCGATGGCCGTAGGTGAGGCCGATGAAGGCGCCGGTGGCGTCGGGCTCCATGATCGGCGAGCGCTCGCCGACGAGGTAGGGCAGGAAGATGAGCCCTTCCGCTCCCGGCGCGACCTGGCTCGCGGACGTGCCCATGGTGGCGTACGGGTTGCTCGAGGTCAGGCGCAGGCGATCGCGCAGCCAGCGCAGGGACAGGCCGGCCGACAACGTCGCGCCGAGCTGGTACCAGCGATCGGGCACCGCGTGACAGAAAGTGTGGATGCGGCCCTGCGGGTCGGGCATGGGCCGGGTCGTGACGACGACGATCTGTCCGCCCGTGCCGATGGCCACCGAGCCGCTGGTGCGGTCGACGAGGCCGTTGGCCGCGGCCTGCGCGCACTGGTCGGAGCAACCTGTCGCGACCGGCGTGCCCGGGGCCAGGCCCAGCACCGCGGCGGCCGACTTGGAGAGTCCGCCGGCGACGTCGGCTGACTCCTGCAGCGGCGGAAGGATCGACGTCGGCGCACCCTGCCGCTCGGTCAGCTCGTGCGACCAAGTCCGCGCGCCGACATCGAAGAGGGCCGTGCCGGAGGCGTCGCTGATGTCGGTCCCGACCGTGCCGGTCAGGCGCAGGCGCACGAAGTCCTTGGGCAGCAGGAACGTGGCCGCCGCGTCGAGTCGCTCGGGGTCGTGGCGCCGGAGCCAGGCCATGGTCGGCCCCATGAAGCCCGCGGCCGGTCGTGTGCCGGCCACCGCCAGGTACGTCTCGACGCCGATCTCGGCCTCGAGCTCGGGGATGAGGTCGGCCGTGCGCTGGTCGGCCCAGGTGATGGCTCGGCCCAACGGGCGATGGGCAGCATCGAGGAGCACGCCCCCGTGCATGTGCCCGTCGCAGCCGATACCCGTGATCGGTGGCCGGCCGGCCTCGTGCAGCGCCTGGCGCACGGCCATCACCGTGTTCGACCACCAGGCCTCGGCGTCCTGCTCGGCGCGCCCCGGCCTGGGCACCTCCATGGGGATCTCGCGGAAGCCCACGCCCACGACCTTCGCGGCCTCGTCGATGACGACGGCCTTCACGCCCGAGGTGCCGAGGTCGATACCCAGCAGTGCCATCTCGGGATGCTACGCCGCTTCGGGCCCTTCGAGACGACGTCCGCGCACCCATGCCGCGCGGACCATGCCGGCACGCTCGCGGAAGATGAGCCGGCTGGCGATCTCGTCGACGTCGCGGCTGGCCGCCGCGTTGGGCGGCCGGCCCCGCTCGGGGTCGACGGCGATGAGGTCGGCCTCCTTGCCCGGCTCGAGCGAGCCGATGACGTCGTCGAGGCCCAGCGCCTGCGCCCCGCCAAGCGTGCCCAGTCGAAGCCACTCGAGCGGTCCCGGGATCGGTCGCTCGTCGGCGACGAGCACGGCCCGCGAGTTGTGCTGAAGGAAGCCGAGGCGCATCTGGGTGATGACCGACAACTCCGGCGCGCCAGCCACATCGGTCCCCAGGCCCACCCGCAATCCGGCGTCGAGGTAGCGTGCCAGGGGCATCACGCCGCTCCGGATGAACATGTTGCTGACCGGGCAGTGGGCGACCGCCGAGTCCGTCTCGACCAGGCGTCCGACCTCGCGATCGGAGAGGTGGATGGCGTGGGCCAGGAGCGCCTTGCGCCCGAGGCCGCCGGCGCGATCGTAGACGTCGAGGTAGTCCTCAGCCTCCGCGAAGTGCTCGGCGACCGCAGCCATCTCTCGCGCGTCCTCGGCGAGGTGCGTCTGCCAGGTGGCACCGTAGTGCGCGGCAAGGGACGCCGACTCGCGCAGCATGTCGGCCGTGCAGGAGACCGCGAAGCGGGGCGTGAAGGCGTAGCGCAGTCGGCCGTCAGCGGCACCGTGCCAGCGCTCGCAGAGCTCGGCGGAGGCGCGGATGGCGTTCTCGAGGATGCGGGCCGGCGGGGTGCGGTCGTCGTAGGACAGGCGGTCCATGAGGACGTTGCCGATGGTGGCCCGGATGCCGTGCTCCTCGGCGGCCCCGAAGCAGGCGTCCGTGGAGTCCGGCCAGACCGCGGCATAGGCGGAGATCGTGGTGGTGCCCACCGCGGCCATGGCGCGGTAGACCTGCGGGGCCAGTGCCTGGGCTGCGGGCACGTCGAAGTCGTGCTCCAGGGGAAAGACGTAGCGTTCGAGCCAGGCCAGCAGGTCCATGCCCGCGCCCAGGCCCGCGGCGGGGACCTGGGGGATGTGGACGTGCGTGTCGACCAGTCCGGGCATGACCACCAGCGGCCGCAGGTCGATGGCCGATTCGGCCGCCCGGGGGGTGTCGGCTGCGGCGTGGACCCGGCGGATGCGACCGGCCTCGTCGACCTCGATGACGCCGTCGGGGAGCCAGAGGTACTCGGCATCGGGGAGGGCGCTGAACAGGCGGGCGCGGAGCGCGAACGGCGGCTGGTCGGGGAAGGGGGCCGACGACATGACGAGAATCTAGCGCGGTACCTCGACGGCGACGACCTCAAGGCCGTCGATGCCTTCGAAGTCGCGAGGATTGCAGGTGTAGAGGGGCAGACCGTGGGCCAGGGCCACCGCGGCGATCATCGCGTGGAAGGTGCGTGCCGTGGTCTTGCGGCCCTTGCGACGGTGCGATGCAGCGACGCGACCGAACGCTCGGGCAGCTTCTGCGTCGAACGGCAGTGGGTCGAAGTCCGACTCCACCCACTGCAGGCGCGACAGGCGCTCTGATCGTTCCGTGCCTGACGCCACGAGTGGACCGACGGTCAGCTCCGCCAAGGTGATCGCGCAGATCTGCGAAACACGTGGAAGCGGTGCGGTCTCATCGAGTCGCTCGAGCACGACGACGACGCTCGTGTCGAGGAGGCCGATGTCATCGCTGGTCACCATAGTGACGGGTCGATGATCTCGTCGAGATCGCGCCGGAGGGAGTCGTAGTCCATGGGAGGCAGGTGCTGCCATCGCTTCAACAGCGCTTCTGTCGTGAGGGGTCGATCGGTGATGGGCACCAGGCGTGCGACGGGGGTCCCACCTCGGGTCACGGTCAGGATCTCCCCGCCGATCACCCGCTCGATGACCTCGCCGCCCTTGTTCCGGAGCTCACGGATGGTCACATCAGCCATGTCTCACACTGTATCACCGGTGAGACACACGCCCGAAGTGGAGTCGATATACGAACCCTTGGTTCGGCCCGGTCATGTCCCGTGGTGTGCTATCCCCACGGGGTTTGACCTCGACGCGTCTGCGTCGCGACTGTCGGATCCCATCGTCCACGAGGCTGACGCTGACGACTTCGGCCGCGTGGAGGTTCGGACGCTGCATCTCGTTGGCCAGCTGGTCGCGTTCGACCCAATGGTGGGATAGCAGGATCGCTCAGCGGTGAGACAGAAACAGAAGTGGAGTCGTTTCGACTTGCATGGTGCTCATACCCTGTGAAGCGCCGACACCCGCTGGCGCCACGAGGCACCGGATATGGACACCGAGCTCGTCACCAGGGCCCAGAAGGGGGACCAGGCCGCGTTCGCTGAGATCGCCTCGGCCTCGTACGGCCGACTGCATTCGCTGGCCTACGGCATCCTGCGCGATCGCCCCCTGGCCGAGGACGCTGTGCAGCAGTCCATGCTCGATGCCTGGCGCAACCTGCCCAAGCTGCGTGACCCGGCGCGGTTCGAGGCCTGGACGTATCGCCTCACCGTCAACGCCTGCTATGCGGAGGCCAAGCGCGCCAAGCGCTGGCTGCCCAACATGCCCATCGACACGCCCCGCGAGCCCGTCGCACCCGACGAGATCGGGCCCGTCGCCGACCGCGAACTGCTCGATCGGGGCTTTCGGCAGCTGTCGGTCGATCAACGAGCCGTGCTCGTGCTGCGCCACCTTGTGGGCCTGCCGCTCGAGGAGGTGGCTGCCACGCTCGACATCCCGCCCGGAACGGCGCGGTCCCGGCTCTACCGCGCGCTGCGGACGATGCGCGCCTCGATCGACGCCGACTCACGGCCGCCGAGCGCCGGCTCCGCAGCCATGAACGAGATCAGCACGGGGGCGGAGTCATGACCGAAAAACGTGACCTGCGACCAGACCACGAGATGGAAAGCCGCGTGAACACGTGGCTGACCGATACCGACCTCTCTCCCGACGAAGCCGACGCCGGCCTCGATCGGCTACTCCAGGAGTTCCCTGTGACCCCCCAGGCCAGGCGCCGGTTCCTGGGGCGGTGGCTCGACCGTGACGAGGGTGCGGGACGCCGCACCACCGAGCACGACCCCCCACCGAA
>JBFLKP010000162.1:0-7666 GCA_040883225.1 Candidatus Limnocylindrales bacterium
CCGCGGCCTCCCCGAGCACCTCATCGAGCACCGGCTTGAGGCTGTGGCCCACCTTGGGATACATCACGAGGCGCGCGCTCGGCAGCCTCTCCTCGACCGCCCGGCGGAGGAGGTCGGCCCGCGCGAATGGGTCCGACTCGCCAGAGAGGAGGAGCACCGGCACGTCGATGCGCGGCCAGTGGCTGCTGCGCTGGTCCCAGTCGGGATGGCCCGGACGGTGGAGCGGATAGCTGAAGCAGATGAGCCCCGCACAGGCGGGCTCGTCCTCCGCCGCCAGCAGACTGGCCACGCGCCCGCCGTAGGACTGTCCGCTGACGATCAACCGGTCCACGGGCACGCCGGCGGCCTCGACGTGCTGGCGATACACGGGCACGGCCTTCTCGGCCACCCGCAGGGGGAGGTCGACGGCCGCGGCTTCGACGCCCAGCCGACGGAGGCCATCGACGTGGGCCTGCATCGAAGCGGCCCTGCCGGAGGCGCCGTGGGCGATGAGGACACGCATCGCCAGAGGCTACTGCACAGCGTGACAGGCTAGCTGGCACGGACGGGCCGCACGCTGCAGGCATGGAAGCCGCCAACCTCGTCTCGCTGCCGGAGACCTCGCCCGCGCCTGAGCGCGTGGCTGTCGTCGGCGAGCGCATCACCATCGAGTCCCTCGCCTTCACGGACGCGGGCCTGGCCACCTTCGTCGCCGGACGCCCGGCGGATGAGCGCGTCGAGCTCGTGGCGCGCGCTGTGCGCATCGGTCTGCTGGCGCTCCAGGATGCCGGCGCCTCGCTCGACGTGGACGTCGTGCGCCGCGAGTTCGAGTCGATGGTGCGCCGGACGGAGTCCCTCAACGAGCGCGTGGCCGCTCAGGTCGACGAGGTCTTGCGCCAGAACTTCGCGGACGGCGAGGGCCGCCTGCCCCGCACCCTGGAGACCTTCCTCGGCGACCGCGGCCAGCTGCGCTCGTTCACGCGCGAGCTCTTCGATGAGGAGCGCCGAGACTCGGCCATCGGACGCCTGCGGGTGCTCCTCGGCAGCTACTTCGACGGCGACGCCTCACGCCTCGCCCAGCTGCTCGATCCCACGCGCCTGGGCTCACCGCTGTTCCAGTTCCGCGACGAGGTAGCCAAGGGCTTCGAGGCCCTCAACGAGCGCCTCACCGCCATCGAGGCGGCCGCCACGGCGCGTGCCGGCGAGCGTGCTCGTTCCGCGGCCAAGGGTGCGGACTTCGAGGACCTCCTCGAGGGCATGCTCGCGGACACCGTCCGCGGCACGGACCACCTTCTTGAGCGCACCTCGGATGAGCCAGGCCACGTCCTGCGCTCCAAGAAGGGTGACTTCGTGCTCACGCTCGACCCGGCCACCACGCGCGGTGCCGCCGTACGCATCGTGGTCGAGGCCAAGGACCGCGTCATCAGCGGACGCGCCATGCGCGATGAGCTCGGCGAGGCCAAGCGGAATCGGGACGCCGCGGTCGGCCTCGTCATCTTCAGCGCGGCGCATGCGCCCGCCGGCATCGCGCCGTTCGACGTGCGGATGGGTGACGTCTACTGCGCGGTCGACCCTGAGGACCCGCAGCCGGCCACCCTTGATGCCGCGCTGCGCCTCGCCCGCCTCCTAGCGCTGGCGGCCACGCGCGAGTCAGAGGGGGACGTGGACGCGGCCGCGGTGCACGACGCCCTCGAGCGCGTGCGTGCGGAGCTGGACGCGGTCCGTGGACTGAAGACCAAGCTCACGACCATCGGCACCGCTGCCAAGGCCGTCAATGCCGGGCTGGACCAGCTGCGCGACGGCATCGTCACCCGTATCGCGGAAGCTGAGGCAGAGCTTCGCGTCGATGCCGGCGGGGCGTCGGCCTAGCCGGTCGACCCTCCACCCACCGGCCGCCAGGCCGTGATCGAGGTGATGGCCGCGCGCAGCTCGTCGCTCCCGATGACGCCGGTGAACTTCGCTTGCAGGCGACCATCGCGGTCGATGACGAAGACCCACGGCGGCTCCTCGATGCCCCAGGCTGCGGCATAGTCGGTGAGCACCGCCGGACCGCCCGGCGGATCAAGCTCGAGCATGTGGCCGTCACGCCCCATGGCCATGTGCCACGGCTCAGCGTGGATGACCGTCAGCCCGGGGTAGTCGATGAAGACCTCGTGGAGGATGCCTAGCGCGCCGCCGCAGGCGGCATTCGGGCGAAACGCGTAGGAGTCGAGCACGAAGACCGTGGGCTGGGCCTGCGCCAGGGCATCATCGAGCGACCACGTGTAGAAGGCGGTCAGCGGCTCGGGATCGGAGCTGATGTGGTGCATCAGGCTGTGGGCATCACGCATCGTGGGCGTGTCGCCGCCCGGCACCTGGGAGCCCAGCGCGGGCGTGGCCATGTCGGGCGAGACGTCGAGCCGGCCGCGGCCGCTGGAGGAGCCACCTGCCACAGCGGCTGCGACCTCCACGCTCCATGTCCCCAGTTGGTCGAGGGGCACCCGTGCCCGGTACAGCCGGCGCCCGTAGGTCGCGAACTTCTCCACGGCCGGCGTGGTCGTGAAGGCTTGCCCGTCGGGGGCCACGAAGCGCAACGTCACGGTGACGGCGGCATCGGCCAGCGAGTCTCCGGTACTGGCGTCATAGACGCTCAGCAGGACATCGTTCGTACCCACCCAATGCTGGGTCGAGTCGAGGACCACGTCGAGGCCGCCCTCGGCCGACTCGTTCACGGCGGCGGGCAGCGCCATGGACGACCGGGTCAGGGCCATGAACAGCGCTCGCATGCTCACACGCTATCGCGACTCGGGGAGATGTGCGCAGGCTGCTCGAACCGGTCGGGGCTCAGCTGTCCTCGGCCGGCCGTCTGGGCGGGCGCACCACCAGCACCGGACACTCGGCGTGACGTACCACGTGATCGGAGACCGAGCCCAGCAGCATGCGTTCGGCGCCGCTGCGGCCGCGGGTGCCGACCACCACGAGATCGGCGTGCTCGGCTTCCGCGGCGGCAGCGATGGAGTCGCCGGCGTCGCCCTCCCACACCAGGAACTCCGCGTTGACTCCAGCGTCGCGGGCACCGCGCACGGTCTTGACCAACAGCGTCTCTCGCTCGCTGCGCGCCTGATCCACGCGCTCATGCGACCCGCCACCAGAGAGGCGCCGCTTCTCCAGCACGTTGACGATCAGCAGCCGGGCCTTGAGCCGGGCCGCAAGGTCGACCGCGCGCTCCGTGGCCTCTCGCGAGGCCGCGGTGAGGTCGGTAGCGAGCAGGATGGTTCGAATCGGACGCATCGTCATAAGAGCCTCGGACCCCGCGGCCGTCGGGGCGTAGGGACTCATGGACCCTTTCTGCGGTCACACAGGCCTGCCGCGTGCGGGCCGCCTGGCTGCTACTCGGTGACGACCAGCGCGGTGACCATGCCGAACATGCCATCGAGGCCCTCGACATGCGGAAGGATGTGGCAGTGCAGCGCCCACACCCCGACGCGATCGCACTCGACGATGGTGTCGAAGCGCTCGCCGGGGTTCACTCCCAGCGTGTCGCAGTAGAAGCTGGCGTCACCCAGCTGCGCACCATCACGCGCAACCACGTGCTGGCGGAAGCCGTGCGTGTGCCACGGGTGCATCATCACGCCTTCGTTCTGATAGCGGATGAGCACGCGCTCGCCCTTCTTGGCGATGATCGGCACCGTGGCCGGGAACCCCTTGCCGTTGATGGTGAAGCCGCCCAGCGAGTCGTTGTGGATGAAGATGTACTCCTGGGTCACGCCGTACTTCTCGTCGTAGCGCTCGGCCGGATCCTTGGGATCGACGATGAGCGCGCCCAACAGGCCACGCCCTACCTGGTCGGTGGCGTTGTGGTGCGAGTGGTACATGTGCGAGCCATGGGGCGTGGCCACGAACTCGTAGGTGAAGGTCTCGCCCGGGATGATCGGTGGCTGGGTCAGGAAGGGGATGCCGTCCATGTACCAGTTGTCGAATTCGATGCCGTGCATGTGCACGCCGGTGGTCTCGTCGAGGTTGTTGGTCACGTTGATGCGGACCTGGTCGCCCTCGGTCACGCGCAGGGCCGGGCCCGGCCACATCCTGTTGTAGCCAAGCGCCTTGACCGGCTCCTTCATGGCGTCGATCTGCCAGTCCATCTGATCGACGGTCAGGTCGAAGACCTTCCAGTCGCCGTCGACGGTCGGCTCAAGCGGCTGGTTGCCGTGCTCGACGAGGGTGAACTCAGGGTCCTGCGCGGGCTCCCCGATGATCTCGGCCAAGCCGAGCGGGCCGGCCAGGTTCCCGACGAAGCGGCGGACCTTCTCTCGCGCGGCCATGTCGTGCTCGGTCCAGCCCGCGGGGATGGGCTCGCTGGGTTCCTGCTCCTCGGTCATCGGCTCGGTCGTCTCGACCGCACCCTCCGCTGCGCTCTCAGCCTCTCCGGTCTCCGCCTCCGCGGCTGCCGTGAGCGTGCGCAACGGCGCGTAGGACCAGGCGCTGCCGCTGGCCGGCGCGCAGGCCGCGATGGCCGCAGCGGCCGCGGTTCCTCCAGCGACCGCCAGCGCTCCGCGCAGGAAGCCTCGCCGGCTGGTCGCGGTCAGCGCGACAGGCACCATGGGGTTCGGTTCAGCCACCGCCTCCTCGGTGGCCGCGGACGCGATGGCATCGCCGATCGCGTCTTCGGTGGGGTTGACTCCGTCAGGCAGGGGGGGTTGAGCCTTCGCGTGCATGGCCGGAAGCGTAACCGGGTCCATCGGCGATTTCAGGGCCGTCGGGACATCGAGAAGGGGCCATTGGTCACCTCGGACTGGTAGATTGGCGGTGATGGAACGAGCGACAGCACCCACAGGCGCCGAAACTGACGGCGACCGGACCGAGCCGGACGAGGAGCGGTTCGCGTCTGCCCTCCAGGCGGCCGAGGGCTGGGCCGCGACGGCTACGGAGGCCCGGCGGCGGCTGGAGGCCCTCGACGCCGCCACCGTGGCCATCTCACAGGAGCTCGGCCTCGAGCGCGTGCTCCAGATCATCGTGGACAGCGTGCGCCCGCTCGCGGGTGCGCGCTATGCGGCGCTAGGCATCCCCGATGAGCACGGCACCATGGAACGCTTCATCACCAGCGGCATGAGCGAAGAGCGCCGGGCGAGCATCGGAGACCCACCCACAGGTCGGGGCTTGCTCGGCCTCAGCCTCGAGCACAGCGACACGGTCCGCGTCGACGACATCGCGGGCGATCCACGCAGCGCCGGGTTCCCGCCCGGGCATCCACCGATGACTACCCTCCTGAGCGTGCCCGTGAAGGTCGAGGGCCGAGCCATCGGCAACCTCTACCTCTCGGACCGACTGGACGGCCGACCCTTCACCGACGATGACGAGCGGCTGGTCGAGTCGTTCGCCCGCCACGCCGGCCTCGCCATCCACAACGCCCGCATGCACGAGGAGCTGCGTCAGCTGGCGGTGCTGCAGGAACGCGAGCGCATCGCCCAGGATCTGCACGACGGCTCCATCCAGTCGCTCTACGCGGTGAGCCTGGCCCTGGAGGACACCCAGGAGCTGATGGACTCGGACCCAGCCCAGGCGGTCGAGCGCATCGACCACGCCATCGACGCCATCCACGGCACGATCCAGGAGATCCGTGACTTCATCATGGGCCTCGACCCGGACGCTCGCACCGCCATCGATCTGCTCTCGGGCCTGGCCGCGCTGACCGACGAGTTCGAGCGGAGCACGCTCATCGAGGTCGAGCTCTCCAGCGACCCGGACGTGCCCCTCGACCCCGACGAGTCACTGCAGCTCATCCAGCTGACGCGCGAGGCCATGAGCAACGTGGCCCGCCACGCCGAGGCCTCGAAGGTGACCGTCAACGTCGAAGACCGCCGTGAACGGCTGCGCCTGTCTATCATCGATGACGGTCGTGGCTTCGACACCAGCGAGGCACAGCGCCCCGGCCATCACGGCCTCACCAACATGCACGCGCGGGCCGAGGCGCTGGGCGGCTCGCTCGCCATCGAGAGCGATGACCACGGCACCCAGGTCGTGTTCGAGATGCCGCGCCAGAGGCGCGCCGGAGTCAAGGAGTCCAGTACATGACCGACCCGATCGAGTCCCAGGGCATCCCCAAGAGCCCGGGCGTCGACGACACGCGCGCGCCAGCCAAGAAGCTGCGACTGCTCGTCGTCGACGATCACGAGGTCGTGCGCCAGGGCCTCGCGGCGCTGCTCAATCGCCGGGATGCCTTCCAGGTCGTCGCTGAGGCCGGGACCGTCGAGGAGGCCCTGAGCGCGGTCGAGCGCTTCGCCCCCGACCTAGTCATCATGGATGTGCGACTACCCGACGGCTCGGGCATCGAAGCCTGCCGCGACATCCGTGCGGACCATCCGGAGGTCCGTGTCGTGATGCTCACCAGCTATCCCGATGAGGAAGCCGTGCTCAGCGCCATCGTGGCCGGCGCCAGCGGCTACCTGCTCAAGCAGGTTCGTGCACGCGACCTGGTCAACGCCCTCGAGGCGGTCGGGCGCGGTGAGTCGCTGCTGGACCCGGCGGTCACCGAGAAGGTCCTCGAGCGCGTACGACGCATCGCCACCAGCGCCTACACCGACGAGTTCGCGCAGCTCACCGCGCAGGAGCAGAAGATCCTGCTGCTGGTAGCCGAGGGCAAGACCAACAAGGAGATCGCCGCCGAGGTCTACCTCTCGGACAAGACGGTCAAGAACTACGTCTCCTCGATCCTGTCCAAGCTGAACCTGCAGCGCCGGGCGCAGGCAGCGGCGTACGTGGCCAAGCACAAGCCGGGTTCGAGCTTCTAGGCCACCCGCGCCGTTGCCGGGCGATCAGGCTCGGCCGCAGGCGGGCGCTCAGGCTGAGCCGCCGCTCCCCGCTCCGTCGACGGGCACCGGAGACGCGGCGCTGTCGGCGAGGACATCGGCGATGGAGACATCGTCGAGTCGCCGGAGGATGGCTTCCTGCGCGTCGTAGAACATGTCGTGGACGTCACAGGGATCGTCACCATCGCAGGGTTTACCCGAGAGCACGCACGTCTGACGACGCGCGTCACCCTCCGCCGCTTCGATGACATCGAGCAGGCTGACCTCGGCCGGGGGCTTCGACAGGCGGTAGCCGCCGGCGCGACCGAGCCGCGCTTCGACGATCCCCGCCCGACTCAGGTCGCCGAGCACCTGCGGCAGGAAGCGCACCGGGATGTCCATCTCCTTGGCGATCTTGCGTGCGGGCACGACCTCGTCCTCATCGGCGCGAGCGAGCGTGAGCACGGCCCGGATGGCGTACGAACCGCGATGCGTCAATTCCAACCTCATCGCTCCTAGTTTCGCACGACTGCACCTCCCACGGAAGGCCGAACGTCATTCGCCGGCGTGCCGCATGCACCCATCTACCGTCGCGCTCCGCGCCCGACACCGCGCCGCACGCACGGTCGTGGGCCGATCGGCCCGCTTCCATGTGCCATCCGGCCATCGTCAGCCAGCCGGGCGGTCGGAGACGATCGCCGTGTTCGTCTATGGATGGCTCCTTGACCGGCCGTCCATGATCGAAAGGCGCTCGCCCGCGATGGGGCAACCCATCGGGGGGAGCGGGCGAGTGCCACCCTCCCCTCGCTGCTCAACGCGGCGTCTCGGATCGTCCGGGACGCCGTGATCTTGCTTACCGGTGACCTCGCGGTTCAGGACCTTCGGCCCGACGCTCGTGACGGATCGGATCTGTGCGCGAGCGC
>JBFLKP010000163.1:0-26840 GCA_040883225.1 Candidatus Limnocylindrales bacterium
GGTACGCATGTCGTACCTCCTCTGTGTCGATGTGGGATGGACCTGCCGTGGCCTCGGGCCCATGAGGCTCACGGCAGCAGCCGCGGGTCGGGCGGTGCAGGTGGCTCATCCGGCCAGATGGCTCCCTCCACCGTCCGCTCCGCTTCAGCGGTGGCTTGGCGAACCGTGTGCAGGTAGGTGGATCCCTCGTAGACGCCGCTGCCCGTGAGCGAGGCGTACTCGTACTCCTCGCCCGATGGGTAGTGGACGATGTCGACCGGCCCCTCCCAGTCGCCCCATGGGGTCTCCAGGTGCATGGTTCCGTGCAGCTGGTATGCGCCCCCAGCCTCGACGAGAACGGCCAGCTCCTGGCGCGCACGACCGTCGATCCGCTCGTCTTCGGTCTCGATATCGACCAGGCGGACGAGCTCGGTGGGCGTCTCGGGGATGATCTCCACCTTGGCCGTGCCCACGACAGCGACCGGCGGTTCGGTGTCCAGCGTCGGCGTCGGAACGGGCGTCGGCGTCGGGGTCGATGCTGGGCCGCCGCCCGCGAAGGGCACGAAGACGATGACGCTGGCGAGCAGGACGCCGGCGAGCACGGTCATGAATGCGCCGGCCCTGGCCACGCGGTCTCCCGCGACGGAGGCGCCGAAGCGCTCGAACGGCCGCACCAGCAGACGCTGGGCGCCGCGCCACTGTCGTCGTCCGTGGGTCTGCTCGAGCGCCCGTTCGACCACCTCGGTCGGAGCCGCGCTGGGGCCCTCGCCGAGCCACTCGGCCAGCTGCCGTTCGAAGTCCTGCTCGCGGGTCATGCCGATCGCTCCAGGGCTTGGGAGGATCGCGCCTCGGACTCGAGGGCAGCGCGCAGGCTGCGCATGGCGTAGTGCAGACGCGAGCCCACCGTGCCCGGCGGGATGTCGAGCGTGTCGGCGACCTCGCCTAGCGTCAGGCCCAGGTAGTAGTGCAGCACGAGCACGGCCCGGTGTTCGGGCGACAGGCGGCGGAAGCCGCGCTCCATCTCGTCCTGGTCAGCGACGTCGGTCACGAAGGCGGTGGTGTCGGGCGCCGGCTCCGTGGGCATCGGCAGCGCGAAGCGGCGCTCGCGCCTGGCCAGCCGGTAGCAGCAGCGGCAGGTGATTCGCGCCGCCCACGCGTCGAAGCGGTCCGGGTCCCGCAGCGCGGGCAGATCGTCCCACACCTTCACCAGCGCCTCCTGCAGTGCGTCGTTGGCGAGGTCGGCGTCACGCAGGATGCGATAGGCGATCGCGTACAGCCGCCCGGCGCTGGCGCGGACCACGGCCTCGAAGGCATCGTGATCGCCGCGTCCGGCCTGTTCGACCATCTCGCGAAATCCCATCTGCTCGCGCTTCCCCCACCAGTCGTTCGGTGCATCTACCCATAAGGGGCAGGTGGACCGGTGTGCTCTTCGATCTTCGTGCTGCGCCCGCTCAGGCCCCGCCGCGTCGACGCATCCCCGAGACGGTCAGATCCGAGCCGGGAACCTGGAGCCGGGCGACGGTGCGATAGCCGCGGCGCTCGTAGAAGGCGGTGTTCCGTACCGTCTCGGTGTCGAGCGCGCAGGGCAGCCCCGCCGCGTCGGCCCACGCATGCCCGGCTTCGAGCAGGCGGCTGGCGATGCCGCGACGCCGATGCTCCGGGAGCACGGCCATGGTGTCGAGATAGGCGTGGCGTTGCGGACGGACGCGCTCCCGCAGTCGGCGGATGACCGCCGAGTACCGTTCGACCCGCTCGGTCGCGTGGGCCGGGAAGACATCCGGCAGGCGGCGCTTCGCTCGCGCCGTCGGCGCAGCGATCTCAGAGATCGGCGGTCGCACGAGCCAGACCGCCACGCCGACGATCGGCTCACCCCAGGTATCGACCCGGCCTTCGTCGAGCGCCAGCCGGATGAGCGCGGCGTAGAGCTCGCGGTGGACGGCTCGGAACTCGTCCGGGTCGGGCAGGAGCCAGCGGCTGAACGGCTCGTCGGCCATCGCGCGCGCCAGGGTGTCGGCTGCCTCGACCACCTGATCGTGAGATGCGGTCATGGTCGTCCCCCTTCGGTGTGCTCTGCGGGAGGACCTTCCCTCCTCATCGTACGCCCGTGGGCCACCGCCCCAGATCTCGCTCGCGCACGCTGGTCGCGACGAAGTGCGAGTCTTGTGGCGTGAAACGAGAGGTCTTCTCCCGCATAATCGTGTCGGTCACAGAACCGGCGACCCTGGTCTTCTCGGTGGCGGTGGCCGCCGACTACCGGCCCGTCGAGGAGCATCTGGACACGCGACTTGCCGGCGCCCCGCTGGGCTGGACCGAGGTGGACGACCTGCATGGCACACGACTGCACCGGGTCGAGGCCGGCGTGGGCGAGCTCGTGCTCGAGTACGCGGCGACGATCGACGGACGCCTGCCGCCTGCCGCCGCCGACGAGGTCGACCTCATCCGCTACACACGGCCGAGCCGCTATGCCGAGTCGGACTCGCTGGCCCCCACGGCAGCGGCAGAGTTCGCGGGGCTCGACATGCGTGCGGAGCTGCTCGCGGGCGTGTCGTCCTGGGTCGGCACGAGGTTGGCGTACGTCAGCGGATCGAGCCTGCCGACCGACGGCGCGGTCCGGACCTTGCTGGCACGGCAGGGTGTCTGCCGCGACTTCGCGCACGTCTGCGTCGCTCTGCTGCGCGGGCTCGACATCCCGACCAGGCTCGTCTCCGTGTACGCCGCGGGGCTCAAGCCCATGGACTTCCACGCCGTGGCCGAGGCCTGGGTCGACGACGCCTGGCGTGTGGTCGATGCCACCGCCCTGGCGCCGCGTGAGTCGCTCGTGCGCATCGCCACCGGTCGCGACGCCGCGGACACGGCGTTCCTCTCGATCCTGTCCGGGCAGGCCGAGCTCGTCGAGCTGGACGTGGCCGCCACGGCCGACCCCTTTCCGCCCGACGACATGACCAAGCTCGTCTCGATCGGCTGACGGCGTGATGGCCAGCGCGTTGATGGAGGCCGATCGATGAGCGAGGCCCTGCTCATCATCGTCGGCCTCGTCATCCTGATCCTCGGCGGCGAGCTCATCGTGCGTGGAGCCTCCCGCCTGGCGCTCAGCCTGGGCCTCTCACCGGTCGTCGTGGGGCTCACCGTCGTGGCCTTCGGCACGAGCTCGCCGGAGCTGGCGGTCTCCCTCGGCGCCGTGAGTGGAGGCAGCCCGGACGTGGCCGTGGGCAACGTCGTGGGCAGCAACATCTACAACATCCTGCTCATCCTCGGGGTGGCCGCGCTCATCCGGCCGCTGCTCGTCCAGCAGCGCCTCGTGCGTTTCGACGTCCCCCTCGTCATCGTCGTCTCGCTCCTGCTCTGGGTGCTGGTGCTCGACGGCTCCCTCTCGCCGCTCGACGGTGCGGTGCTCTTCGGGGCGCTCGTCCTCTACCTCGCGATCACCGTCCGCGTCGGACGACGCGACGGTCAGACCGCGCGGGACAGTGGCGGCGACGAGGCAGCTCCGCTCGTCGAGCCCTCCACGCGGCGATCGCGCGACCTGGCACTGTTCGGTCTCGGCCTCGCCGCCCTCGTCGTCGGCTCCCAGCTGCTGGTCTCGGGTGCCGCATCGATGGCGCGCTCGATGGGCGTGTCCGAGCTCGTGGTCGGGCTCACCGTCGTGGCCGTGGGCACATCCATGCCCGAGCTGGTGACCTCAGCGATGGCCGCCTGGCGCGGCCATCGCGACCTCGCGGTCGGCAACGTCATGGGCTCCAACCTCTTCAACATCCTGGGCATCCTCGGGCTCGCGGCACTCGCGACACCCGAGGGCATCGCCGTGGCCGAGCGGGTCCGAACGTTCGACATCCCGGTCATGACCGTCGTGGCCGTGGCCTGTTTGCCGCTCCTGTTCACCGGCTACGAGCTGCGGCGCTGGGAGGGGCTGCTCTTCGTAGCCTACGGGCTGCTCTACACCGCGTGGGTCGTGCTCGAAGCGACCGACCATCCGCTGGGCAGCCGCTTCGGCGATGCGATGGTCTGGTTCGTGCTGCCACTCACGGCCGTCACCATCGTGTCGGTGCTGTTCCGCGAGGTCGTACAGCGCCGACGGGGCCCGCCCCCGAGTCGCTCGGGCTAGGGCTGGGCTCGAAGTACCCGGTCACGGATGACGCGCAGGCGCTTCATCACGTCATTGGTGCCGCGCCCGAAGTAATCGTGCAGCAGCTCGTACTCGGCGTAGAGCTCGTCGTAGACCGCCGCCGCAGCCGGATCGGGCACATAGTGTTCATCACGCAGGTGCGCCATATTCGCGGTCGCATCCTCGATCGAGTCGTAGCCGCCGGCCGCCGCCCCGGCTGCGACCGCGGCCCACATCGATGAGCCCAGCGCGGGCGCCTGGCTCGACGCCGCCACGGAGAACTCGCGCCGCGTGACGTCGGCGTAGATCTGCATCAGCAGCTTGTTCTTGTCGGGCAGGCCGCCGCAGGCCACGATGTCCCTGATGGGCACGCCCGACGCCTCGAAGGACTCGATGATGCGGCGCGTGCCGAAGGCCGTGGCCTCGATGAGGGCGCG
Organism: Candidatus Limnocylindrales bacterium; assembly: GCA_040883225.1. GTDB lineage: Bacteria > Chloroflexota > Limnocylindria > Limnocylindrales > CSP1-4 > JAFMJV01. The sequence continues at coordinate 4,519 of JBFLKP010000163.1, forward strand.
GTAGACCTCGTGGGCCCTGGTCGCCATGGTGGCCCCGAGGATGAGGCCCGAGAGGTCGACGTCGACGAGGATCGAGCGGTTGCCGTTGACCCAGTCGAGCGCCACCAGCCCTGACTGGCCGGGGGACAGCTTGGCCGCCTCGCGCTCGAGCACCTGGTGGACGTCGAGGCCCTCGCGCTCGGCGGCCTCGAAGTACTCGGCCGGCACGAGGTTGTCGACGAACCAGGCGAAGATGTCGCCCACGCCCGACTGGCCGGCCTCGTAGCCGAAGAGCCCCGGCAGGATGCCGTCCTCGACCACGCCGCACATGCCCTCGACGTCCGCCTGCTTCTCGCCCAGGACCATGTGGCAGGTGCTGGTGCCCATGACCATGACCATGCGGCCCGGCTCGGTCACCGTCACCGCCGGGACCGAGACGTGGGCATCGACGTTGGCCACGGCCACGGCGGTCCCTGGCTGCAGCCCGGTCCAGGCCGCGGCTTCGGGTGACAGCTCCCCGGCCTTGTCGCCGATCGAGGTGATGTCGCGGGACATCTTCTCGTCCACGATCCTGGCCAGTCGCGGGTCGAGCGCGGCGAAGTACTCCTCGCCGGGGAAGCCATCGGCCTTGGACCAGATGGCCTTGTAGCCGGCGGTGCAGCTGTTGCGCGTCTCGACCCCCGTGAGGCGCCAGATGACCCAGTCGGCGGCCTCGATCAGGCGGTCGGCCTCGTCGTAGACCTCCGGCGCCTCGTCGAGGATCTGGAGCGCCTTGGAGTAGAACCACTCGGAGCTGATCTTGCCGCCGTAGCGCGGCAGCCACGCCTCGCCGCGCTCGCGGGCGGTGGCGTTGATGAGGTCCGCCTCGGGCTGGGCCGCGTGGTGCTTCCAGAGCTTGACCCAGGCGTGGGGGTTGCGGCGGAACTCGGGCAGGGTCGCGAGCGGCGTGCCGTCGGCCTTGGTCGGCAGCATCGTGCAGGCCGTGAAGTCGATGCCCACACCGATGATGTCGGCGGCATCCACGCCGGCTTCGGCGATGGCCGCCGGTACGGCCTGCTGGAACGTGCGCAGGTAGTCATCGGGGTCCTGCAGGGCCCACTCGGGCGCGAGCCTGACGTCCGAATCGGGCGCCGGCAGGGCTTCATCGATGACGCCGTTGGCATAGGGGTAGACGCTGCTGCCGAGCTCACGACCATCCGCGGTGTCGATGACCACGGCGCGACCGGACTCGGTCCCGAAGTCGACGCCGATGACGTAGCTGGGCACGATTCCCTCCTGGCTGCTGTGGGTGATGGTTGTCGACTACTTGCCCGGCGCGGGGCCGGTCGATTCGCGGACCACGAGGTCCGGTTCGAGGAGCGGGTGAAAGTCGCCCAATACCTCGTCTCGCCCGATGGCCAGGTCGACGGCGGCCAGCACCATGGCGCTCGTGGGCATGCGCACCGTGGTCAGGGCCGGGACGGTGTAGGCGGCCTCGGGGATATCGTCGAAGCCGGTGATCGAGACGTCCGCCGGCACGCGCAGGCCGCGCTGGTGTGCTTCGTGGAGCATGCCCATGGCGAGCACGTCGGTCGGGGCCACGATCGCGGTCGGCGGCTCGGGCAGCTCCATCAGCTCGCCGAGCGCGGCAGCGCCGCCGGCATAGCTGTTGGTCGCATCGCGACGATAGGCCTCGGGCGTGGGCAGGCCGTAGCCGTGGACGGTGGCCACGAAGGCATCCTCGCGCTCGGTGATGTCGCCCAGGCGACCGCGCGGGCCGGCGAAGCCGATGCGCTCATGGCCGAGCGCCGCGAGGTGGTCGACGACCGCGGCGGTGCCGCTCCTGTTGTCGACCGAGACGGTGGGGATGCCGCTCTCACGCGAGCCATGCCACAGCGCCACCACCGGGATGCTCGTGTTCTGCAGCTCCTCGATGAGCTGCGGGCGGTCGCGCAGATCGCCGAGGAAGAGGAGGGCGTCGCAGTGGCGGGCCTCGAGGATGCTGGTCAGGGCCTCTGCCTCTTCCACGCTCTCGTGGGCGTGGCCCAGGACCACGTTGTAGCCGCGCTTGTTGGCCTCCAGGGAAGCCGCTTCGATGGCCCCGGCGAAGAATGGGTCCGTGATGTCCCGGACGATGACGCCAAGCAGCATGGTGGGTGCGCCGCGCAACCCGCGGGCCAGGGGATTCGGTCGATAGCCCAGCAGGCGCGCGGTCTCCATCACGCGTTTGCGGGTGCCCGCAGCGATCGGTACCGCGGTCGGGGTGCCCGAGAGCACCCGCGAGACGGTCGACTGGGAGACACCGGTGGCGGCCGCGATGTCCCGCATGGTGGGCGCAGCGGTGCTTCGTCGCCCTGATCCAGCGTGGGTCACCGCGTCGCTCGTCTTCGACACAGGCTGTTCGGTGCTGCTCATCAGGCCTCCGTGGCGTGGACGCTGCGCTGCCGATAGGGTACACCGGATTGACGCGGTGCAAACGAGTGCATACACTCGTTTGCATTCTCGAACGCGCGGCGCACGCCGTCAATGGGTCAGGGACGAGGACAAGCATGCTTGGCACCGAGCTGGAGGCCGCCGACACCATCTCAGGGCCGCCTGAGCCGATCTTGGAGATGCGCTCGATCGACAAGCACTTTCCCGGTGTCCACGCCCTCGACGGCGTCTCCATGGACGTGCTGCCCGGCGAGGTCCACGCGCTCGTGGGCGAGAACGGCGCGGGCAAGTCCACGCTCATGAAGATCCTCGCCGGCGTCTACACCGCGGATGGTGGCGAGATCATCTACAAGGGCCAACCGTATGCCCCCCACCACCCCGGAGAGGCACGGGATGCCGGCATCGTCACCATCTACCAGGAGCTGAACCTGGTGCCGGAGATGTCCGTGGCCGAGAACATGTACATGGGCATGGAGCTCACCAACGGCCCGTTCGTCGACCGGCGCACGATGCTGCAGCGCTCGCGCGAGCTGCTCGCCACGCGCCTCCACCTGGACATCGATCCCCGCACCGCGGTGGGCCGCCTGGGCGTGGGCCAGCAGCAGATGGTGGAGGTGGCCAAGGCCCTGCTCCACGAGGCCGACATCATCATCATGGACGAGCCCACGGCCTCGCTCAGCCTGCGTGAGATCGCTGACCTCTTCACCATCGTCAACGAGCTCAAGGACCACGGCGTCTCGACCATCTTCATCAGCCACCACCTCGACGAGGCCTTCGAGCTCAGCGACCGGACCACGGTCCTGCGTGACGGGCAGCTGGTCTCGACGCAACCGACCGCCGAGCTCACGAAGCAGTCGCTCATCCAGCTGATGGTCGGTCGCGACCTGGCCCGCCACGATCCCAAGAAGCCGGTCGAGGTCGGCGATGAGATCTTGCGGGTCGAGGGCCTGGCGCGCCACGGGGTCTTCGAGGACATCTCGTTCAGCGCGCGCGCCGGCGAGATCGTGGGCATCGCCGGCCTCGTGGGAGCCGGCCGCACGGAGGTCGTGCGCGCCATCTTCGGAGCCGATCCGCTCGACGCCGGCCAGGTCTACATCGACGGCCAGCCGGTCAGCATCAAGTCGCCGCGCGATGCCATCGACCACGGCATCGCGCTGCTCACCGAGGATCGCAAGAACCAGGGCCTGGTGCTGCTCTTCGACGTGCGCGAGAACATCTCGCTCGCGGTCCTCGACCGCCTCACCCGGACCCAGCTGACCGATCCGAGCCGAGAGCGCGAGATCGCCGCCCGCTTCATCGACCGGCTCGAGATCAAGGCCGCCAGCCAGGAACAGGAGGCCATGAACCTCTCGGGCGGGACACAGCAGAAGGTCGTGCTCAGCAAGTGGCTCGCGGCCGAGGCCCGCGTCATCATCTTCGACGAGCCCACGCGGGGGATCGACGTCGGCGCCAAGGCCGAGATCTACGAGATCATGAACGAGCTGGTGGCCAACGGCGACACCATCATCATGGTCAGCTCGGAGCTGCCGGAGATCCTGGCCATGAGCGATCGCGTCCTCGTCATGCAGGGCGGACGCATCCGCGGTGAAGTCTCCCGCGCGGACGCGACCCAGGAACGGATCATGCACTTCGCCACCGCCTCGGATGAGGATGATGGCGAGGCCGAGGGGACCGCCGATGGCTGAGGGCCAGACCGCGGTCAGCCGCTCCAGCGCCCTCGCTCGCAGCATCCTGTCGGGCGCCGGCCCGGCCCTCGTGCTCATCGCCATGGCCATCGCGCTGTGGATCATGTCGCCGGCCTTCCGTTCGCCCACGAGCCTGATGCTCATCGGCCTCGAGGCGGCGGCACTCGGGCTGGTCGCGGCAGGCCAGACGTTCGTCATCCTCACCGGCGGCATCGACCTCTCGGTGGAGGCGATGGTCTCCTTCGCCGGGGTCATCGCGGCCATCATGATCGCCGGCACCAACGTCAGCGGCGGGCAGATCGCCGGCGGCTTCCCGTCGTGGATCGCCATCCCGGTGGCCATGGCGCTCGGGCTCGCCATCGGCGCCGGTCAGGGCGTGCTCGTGACCGCGTTCCGCATGAACCCGCTCATCGTCACCTTAGGCATCAGATCGGTGCTGCTCGGATCCGCGCTCGTCCTCTCGCGGGGCTCGGGCATCTACATCAAGAAGGATGACCTGCTGGGGTTCCTCACCGGCCGCGTGGAGATCTTCGGGATCAACATCCCCATCCCGCTGATCCTCACCATCATCATCTACGTCATCTGCTGGATCGTGCTCAAGCGCACGAAGTTCGGACGCTACGTCTACGCCATCGGTGGCAACGAGACCGCTGCCCGCCTGTCGGGCGTTCGGACCAACTGGGTCAAGCTCTCGGTCTACGCCATCTCCGGGCTCCTGGCCGCCATCGCCGGCATCATCGTCATGGGCCGCCTGGAGTCCGGCGCGTATCAGAACGGCACCAACCTCACGCTCATGTCGGTCGCCGCCGTGGTCATCGGCGGAACGGCTCTCACCGGCGGCATCGGCGGCATCTGGGGCACGCTCATCGGCGTCTTCATGATCCGGCTCGTCGATGCGGGCCTCGTCTACATGAGCTTCCCGTCCCAGGCCAAGGAGATCATGATCGGCGCGATCATCGTGCTGGCCGTGCTCATCGACACGTGGCGCCGCGGACAGATCCCGTGGCTGACCTTCAGGTTGAGGGGAGGTGACTCCGGGGACAAGACATAGGAGGCGTGTGCCCTGCGGGGCACAGGAGCAGAGACGCCGGCCGCGAAGGTGCCGGCGCGGAGGTAGCAGGAGGAGAGTCAATGCGGACCCATCTCAAGTTCGCCGCCATCGGCGCGGCCCTGGCCATCACCGCCAGCGGCGCCGCCGTGACGGCGCAGGACGAGGATGCCAAGACCGTCGGCTTCGTGCCGCCGGCGCTGACCAGCCCGTTCCACGTCTCCATGAGCGACGGCGCAGTGGCGGCCGGCGAGGAGCGCGGCTGGACCGTCGACGTCCAGGCGCCCACCGCGGAGGGCGATTTCGCGGCCTTCGTGACGACCGTCGAGCAGCTCCTGGAGAAGGGCGTCGACGGGCTCAGTATCAACCCCATCGGCACGGACTCCGCGGTCACCGCGGTCAAGTCGGCCAACGAGCGGGGCGTCCCCATCATCGCCCACAACTTCATCACCCCCTTCTCCGAGGGCGAGGTGCTCTCGTACATCGGCTACGACCAGTGGGGCGGCGCCGAGAAGCTGGCCGCTCACACCTGTGAGCTGCTGGCCGGCAAGTACGGCACGACGGCCGCCGAGACGGGCGGCAAGGTCTACATCCTGCTGGGCATCGACTCCATCTTCAGCCATCGCCGCACCGGCGGCTTCAAGGCCGGTCTGGAGAAGAACTGCCCCAACGTCGAGGTCGTCGGTGAGCAGACCGCCAACTGGGTCCGCCAGGACGGCCAGGCGGTCGCCTCGGTGGCGTGGCAGACCGATCCCGAGATCGACGTCTTCTATGGCAACAGCGATGAGATGGCCATCGGCGCCGCCCTCGCGGGTGAGCAGCTGGGCAAGGTCATCAACGAGGACTTCTTCGCGGTCGGCATCGACGGCAACCCGCCGACGCTCGACCTCCTGGCCGAGGGCAAGTTCAGCGCCACCTTGGGCGTGGACCCCTACAACATGGGTGTCACGACCATGGACACGCTGGAGAAGATCTTCAACGGTGAGGAGGTGCCGCAGATCACCCTGACCCCGTCGGTCGTGGTGACCCCTGACAACCTCGACGCCTATCTCGCCGGTGAGCTGTGGACCGAGCCGGTCGCCGGTGCGCCCGAGCTGGACAACGGCGAGCCCACCGTCCCCGAGGAGTAGTCCGAACAGCACGTGCCTCGCGGTCGCGAGCAGGCCATCGTCGGTGGATGATGCCGCGCGGCCCTCGCGACCGCGGGTACCGGAGGAAAGCGCGTGGGTCGATCAGGCCCACCAAGTAGGAGGAAACAGGAACGTGAACACTCGAGCTCGCCGCTCCGTCGCGCTGATCACGGCGCTGGCGCTGGCGGTCCCGGCTGCGGTCGGCGCGTCCGCCGCGGTCAGCGCGCAGGACGACGGACAGTTCTGCGAAGGCACCAACATCGTCTTCTTCCCCGGCGGCCCTGAGGGCGGCGGGTTCGCGACGGTCGTCTACAACGGCGCCAAGGCGGCAGAGGCCGCGCTCGGCCCGAACGTCGACTACGTCTGGTCCGATTGGGACCCGGCCAAGATGATCACCCAGTTCAGCGAGGCCGTGGCCACCCAGCCTGACGGCATCGCGGTCATGGGCCATCCCGGCGACGAGGCCTTCAAGCCCCTCATCGACGAAGCCATCGCCCAGGGCATCGTGGTCACGGTCATGAACACCGAGCTGCAGGAGACGCAGGCCGAGCACGCACCCGCGGGCACCGGCTACGTCGGTGCCGTCCTCTACACGGCGGGCAAGGACCTCGCCACCGAGGCGGTCAAGCGTGGCGGCCTGGTCGAGGGCGACAAGGCCTTCGTCTGGGGCCTCCTCTCGCAGGCCGGCCGCGGCGAGCGCACCCAGGGTGTGGTCGACGGGCTCGAAGAGGCGGGTATCGAGGTCGTGTACCTCGAGATCGACGATGCCACCAACGCCGACCCGGCGCAGGGCATCCCGGCTTTCACCGGCATGGCCTCGGCCAACCCGGACCTGAAGGCGGCCTTCTTCGACCATGGCAACCTGACCTCGACGGCACAGTCGTACCTCGAGGCCGCAGGCCTGGGCCCGGATGACCTCTACGTCGCCGGCTTCGACCTCAGCCCGGCAACCGTGGCCGCGGTGGAGAACGGCTACACCGACCTCGTCATCGACCAGCAGCAGTGGCTGCAGGGCTTCGAGGCCGTGACGCAGATCTGCCTCACCCACAACTATGGCTTTGCCGGTCTGAACATCAACACCGGTGGCGGTTTCCTCGACGCCAGCAACGTCGACCTGATCGCGCCGCTGGTCGAGCAGCAGATCCGCTAGGCGACCACCAGTCACACCATGACCGAACAACGCGCCGCCGTCGGCGACGCGCCCGCTGGCGAGGGCTCCGGCCCTCGCCAGCCTGCTATCCGCCTGCTCGAGATGAAGGGTGTCCACAAGTCCTTCGGCGGCGTGCGGGTGCTCCAGGATGTCGACTTCCACCTCGATGCCGGTGAGGTGGTGGGCCTGCTGGGGGACAACGGCGCGGGCAAGTCGACGCTCATCAAGATCATCACCGGCTACCACCAGCCCGATCGGGGCCAGCTGCTCTTCAACGGCGTCGAGGTCAACGACCTGACCGTGCCGCGGGCGCGCGAGCTGGGGGTCGAGACCGTGTACCAGGAGCGCGCGCTGGCCGAGCAGCAGCCCCTCTGGCGCAACATCTTCGTGGGACGCTACATCAGCAATCGGCTCGGCCTCATGGACGTCGCGGAGATGCGCCGCATCACCGAACGGCTCATGACCCAGGAGATGGGCTTCACCTCCGCGGTGCTCACGCCCGATACCACCGTGACCGGGCTCTCCGGCGGCGAGCGCCAGGGGCTGGCCATCGTGCGCGCCCTGCACTTCGAGGCGGAGATGATCATCCTCGACGAGCCCACCATGGGTCTCTCCCTGAAGGAGACCGAGAAGCTGCTGCGCTTCGTCGACGGCATCCGCCAGCGCGGCAAGTCAGCCGTCTTCATCGACCACAACTTCTTCCACGTCTACTCGGTGGCCGACCGCATCGTGGTGCTGGACCGGGGCAAGGTCGCGGCCGACTTCCCCAAGGAGCAGTACTCGCTCAACGAGCTCATGGACATCATGCGCGAGATCGCTTCCACCGGGCTCTTCGAGGCGGACAGGAGCCTCGTGGCGCCGGGTGAGGTTGACGCCAACGCGGTCCACGGGGTGCAGTCGTGAGCGCGCCGGCCACCACGCCCCCACCCAGCACCAGGGACCAGGCCGAGCGTTCCCGTTTCGTCGACCTCACGACGCGCTGGGCTGGGCAGATCGGCATCACCATCGCCTTCGTCCTGCTCTGGGTCGCGTTCCTTGCGCTGGCGCCGGACACCTTCGGGCAGGACCGCATCTACAAGTCCTTCGGCCAGACCATCCCGTACTTCGGCATCATCGCCATGATGCTCACGATGGTCATCGTCTCGGGTGACATCGACCTCTCGTTCCCTTCGGTCATGGGCTTGGGCATGGTCGGCTTCGTGTGGGTCTGGGACGCCACCGACATCGTCTTTCTCGGCGTCCTCGCCGCGATCGCGGTCGGCGCCGCGGCCGGCCTCTTCAACGGGCTCGTCATCACCGTCGTGGGCCTCCCGTCGCTGGTGGTCACCATCGGCACGCAGTTCCTCTTCCGCGGCCTCACGCTGGTCCTCGTGGGGGGCTCGTCCTTCGCGTTGGCCGCGACGCGCGGCGACCCCGCGCGTGAGCTGCTCGTGGGCAAGCCGATGGGCCTGCCCATGGAGTTCTTCTGGTTCGTGGGCATCACCATCCTCGCCTGGATCCTGCTCAACCGGCACCGCCTCGGCGGCAACACGTACGTCATCGGCGACAACACGCAGACGGCCCGGCTCATGGGCATCCCCATCCAGCGCACGCGCATCACGCTCTTCGTGCTGACGGGCATGGCCGCCGCGCTGGCGGGCATGATGATGTCTCTGCAGGTGGTCAACTTCTATCCCAACCTCGGGTCCGGCCTGCTGTTGCCGGCACTGGCCGCGGTCTTCGTCGGTGGCACCTCGGTGTTCGGCGGCCGCGGCTCGATCTACGGCACGTTCATCGGCGCCTTGATGATCGGGGCCATCCCGGCCGGCATCGTGGCCGCAGGGCTGACCGACTTCTGGACCCAGGCCATCTACGGCGGCATCATCCTCATCGCCATCAGCATCCACGCCATCCTGCAACGGCGCTTCCAGCGCTAGCCCGGCGCGCGGGTCCCGGTGGGCAAAGCGAGACGCCCCGGGTCATCCCGGGGCGCCTTTCGTGAGTGGCGAGGTGGCTAGGCCGTTGCGGCGTCCCCCGCGGAAGACAGCTCGTCGAGCCCGAACTTCTTCTCCAGCTGTTCCATGGGCTGGAAGCCGACGACACCCTTGGGCTGGTCGCCGGGCTTGAAGTAGGCGATGGTCGGGATGCTCATGATCTGGTAGGCCTGTGACAGCCCGGGGTTGGCATCGACGTCCACCTTCACGACGTCGACGACACCGTCGTACTTCTCGGCGATCTTCTCCATCTCGGGGGCGACCAGCTTGCAGGGGCCGCACCAGACTGCCCAGAAGTCGACGACGACGGGCTTGTCGTTCTTGAGGACCAGCTCCTCGAAGGTCTGGTCGGTCGCTTCCTTGATGGCCATGGGTGGTTCCTTTCTCCGGGGACTCAGTCCGCCACGGACTGGATGAGCTTGTAAGCCTCGAGGATCCGGGGATCGCTCAGGCGATAGAGGACGGTGTTGCCTTCGCGGCGTGACTCCACCAGGCCCGCTGACCGCAGCACCGAGAGATGCTGGCTCATGTTCGGGACCTGGCAGCTGGCCTCCCGGGAGAGGTCGCTGACGGAGCGTTCACCTTGTGACAGGCACTCCAGCACGCATAGCCGCTTGGGGTCGGCCAACGCCCGGCTGATGGCCGCATAGCGCTGACGCTCGTCCTCGGTCGTGAGAGCCGGTGCCTGCGAAGCCGTGGCCCCGGTCTCGGGTGCTGTCGTCATGTTGTCCAGCATGTTCTCATCGTTTGCGCAAATACGCAAATAGTTTCGTGACGAGCGCGTGACGTCCGTCCTCAGTCGACGCCAAGCTCGCGCAGGCGGGCGTCATCGATGCCGGCGTGGTGCGCCAGCTCGTGGATGACCGTGATGCGCACCTCCTCGGCGAGGTCGTCCGGGTCAGGGAAGTCGGCCTCGAGGGGCAGACGGAACAGCGTGATCTTGTTCGGCAGGGCCACCCAGTCGGCGCCCCACTCGGTCGCGGGCACGCCCTCGTACAGCCCGTAGAGCCAGCCATCGGGTGTGCCCGCGAGATCAGCCTGGTCATGGCTGGGCGAGTCCTCGATGACGATGGCCACGTCCTCGAGCAGGCGCGCGAAGTCCGGCGGCAGCTCGTCGAGCGCCTGCTCCACGAGGGTCTCGAAGGGCACATGCGCACGCGCGCCGGGGTGGACGCGGCGGTGCGGGTGCCGGCGAGCGAGCTGTCCTCGACGTCGGATGGGCATGCCCAGAGGATGGCACGACCATTCGGAGATATGCTCGAGACGTGCCTCACCCCGGTCCCGACCCTGCCTCCATGGTCGTCCAGCTCCAGACCGGCGAACGGGTCCACTACCTCCGATGGGAGGGCGGGCCTGCCGCGCCGGTCGTCCTCGTGCACGGGCTCGGGCGCACGGCCTGGACGTGGCTGCCCATCGGCCGGCGGCTGGCGGGAGCGCATCCGGTGGTGGCGCCGGACCTGCGCGGCCACGGCGCCAGCGACGCACCGCTCACAGGCTACGAGCTCGAGTCCCTCGCCCTCGACGTGCTCACCGTCGTCGCCGGCGAAGGCTGGGGTGAGGACGTGGGGGGACCGCCCGTGGTGGTCGCGGGGCACGGCCTGGGCGCCATGGTCGCCGTCGAGATGGCCCGGCTGCGACCGGCGTCGGTAGCCGGCGTCGCCCTCGTCGACGGCGGCTGGGAGGAGATGGTCGAGGCGACGCGGCTCCTGCCCGACCAGCTCGTGGAGGCCATCAGCGATCCGCCCGAGATCCTGGCCTCGATGGCCACGTACCTCGCCGACCGACGCGGCTTCGACCCGGCAAGCTGGGACCAGGACCAGGAGGCGGCGGCCAGGGCCCAGGTCAGCGAACGCCACGCCGGACACGTCGGTCCGGTCACCAAGGGCTCGGTCGTGCGGCGCTGCGTGGACACGATGTACCGCTATCGACCGCTCGAGTCCCTGGCCCAGGTGCGCTGTCCGGTCACGCTCATCGCCGCCAGCCCCGGCACCGCCGACGACGAGGACGAGCGCGAGCGTCGGCTGGCCATCGAGGACGCGCAGCGGGTGCGCGACGAGGCCGGCCGAGGGCCCATGACCGTGCGCATCCACGAGGGCGTGGGCCACGACCTCATGCGCTACCGGCCAGACGAGCTGGTCGAAGAGCTGACGCGGCTCGCCGGCCGTTGACCGCCGTGCTCGTGCGAACGTGCACCACGGGGGTACCATGTCGCGGTGGACATCCTGCTGGTGCTGATCGTCATCCTCATCGTCGTGCTCATCTGGCGCGGCCCTTCGATGCTGCCCCAGTTCGGTGAGGCCCTGGGCAAGGCCGTGAAAGGCGCGCGGGACACGATGGACCGCGACGCTGCCGATCCCAAGGGCGACGACGACAGCAAGCCCGCCGGTCAGTAGCCCGCGTGAGCGACAGCCCCATCGAGCAGGCCGTGCGCACGGTCCTCGGCGAGATCGGAGAGGACCCCGATCGTCCCGGCCTGTCCGGCACCCCCGCACGTGTCGAGCGCATGTACGCCGAGCTGACCGCGGGCTACCGGATGCAGCCGCGAGAGGTCCTCAACGACGCGGTCTTCGATGTCGGCTACAGCGAGATGGTGGTGGTCAAGGACATCCCCTTCCACTCGCTGTGTGAGCACCACCTGCTGCCCTTCGCGGGTGTGGCCGCGGTGGCCTACATCCCCGCCGGACGTGTCATCGGCCTGTCCAAGATCCCGCGGATCGTGGACATGTACGCCCGGCGCCTGCAGATCCAGGAGCGGCTCACGCAGGAGATCGCCGACTTCCTCATGGACAACCTCGCACCCAAGGGCGTTGGCGTCGTCGTCGAGGCCACGCACCTGTGCGCCAGCATGCGCGGCGTGCGCAAGCCGGGCATGGTCATGACCACGTCCGCGGTCCTCGGGCTGTTCCGCACGAGCGACAAGACCCGGGCCGAGTTCTTCAGCCACCTCGAGCGCCCATCCGGAGGCGCCACCTAGTCGGAGAGTCGTCCCCCGATGATCAGCCCCCAGCCGCGCCGGACCCGTCGTCGACCGGCCGTTCTGACGCTGACCGCGCTGGCCCTCGCCGGGGTCCTCGTGGTCGGCGCCTGTGGAGGTGCGGAGTCCGAGCCCACGCCGACGCCCACGCTCGAGCCGACCGCAGCGCCGACCCCACCGCCCGAGCCGACCCCTGAGCCCACGCCCGAGCCCACGGCCACGCCTGAGCCCACGCCCGAGCCCACGCCCAGCCCCACGCCGGTCCCCACACGCACGCCGCGGCCCACGCCGCGGCCCACGCCCCAGGCCACGCCCACGCCCGAGCCCACGCCCGAGCCCACGCCCAGCCCCACGCCCTTCCCCTCGTTCGCGCCCGAGATCATCGGGTACGTCATCGACCCCGCGACGGCCCTGCCCGTCGTGCCCGAGGGTGTGGGCGGCCCCTGGTGGTGGGAAGAGGAGCCGCGGACCGCGCTCGATCCGTCACGGCGCTTCGCCTCGACCGCGCCCGAGTCGGGTGCCCTCGACCCCGACCAGCGTCGGGTCTCGCTCCTGGCCGAGTACGGCTCCCACGACGAGGCCATGGCCGTCGCGGAGGCGCTGGCAGGGGCGGTCGGCGACGAGGCTGCCGAATCGGCCTGGCTCGAGGCGGCCGGCCAGGAGGGCGCCGATGGGTTCGGCTGGCTCGGCAGTGAGGGCTCGCTCACGCCCTTCGTGCAGGTCGTCGACCGCTGGCTCATCGTCAGCGAGCTGGCCTACGATCCCGGGGCCGACCCGGGCGACGACATCGAGGCCACACCGCGCTATGCGTCGCCGCTGGCACTGGCGCTCCTCGAGTCCGCTGACGAGCTGATCGTCGAGGACACCTGGTCCGACGACAAGAGCGTGGCCTTCGACCTCGTGTGCGCGGGTCCCTCCGACGAGCTGCTCACGATGAGCCAGGATCTCGCCGACAACGGCGAGCTCTACGACTTCCAGCCGGTGTGGCTGGAGCCGGGCATCGACGATGAGCAGCGACGCGCGCGACGAACGTTGCGGCTGCTGAACAACCTCGACAATGCCACCCTCAGCTCGCTCGTCGACGACATCGAGTTCCAACGGCTCGCGACCAGCCTGCGCGAGGCCGGTGAGCAGGGCGCGACCGCCGAGGACGAGGCGCTCGACGAGCTCAAGACCTACATCGAGGAGTGGATCATCGCGTGGCGCCCCAATCTCGAGCCCATCGCCTACCTGCTCGACCCCGAGGTGCTCGAGAGCGCGGCGAGCGACTTCTCGCTGCGAGCCGCGCAGGAGGTGCTGGTGGGCGAGCTCATCCGGCCGCAGGACGTGGCGTCCGGTCGGTTCGCTGCCGCGCGCTATGGCGCGCACGCGGCCCCCATTCCGTGGATCATGGGCGAGGCAGCCTCCTACGCCGAGCTCTACGACGATCGGCTCTCCATGTCGTTGGGGCTCTTCCAGGGCGTGGCTGCCGGGCTCGGGCCTCTCGTCGACTACCTTGACGCCAACGGCTGCCGCGATATCCGGGTCGAGTTCCTCGACTATGGCTACGGCGTGAGCCTGCGCGAGTAGGTCGACCGATGCGGATGATGCGGCCGATGCGGCCCGAACGCGGAGCCCTGGTCGGGATGTTGGTCCTGGCCCTCATCGCCGCGGGCGGCGTGCTCTTCGCGGTCGGCGTGCGCGAGATGATCCCACGTGACTTCCTCGAGAGCGGGCCGTTCTCGGGCGTCAGGGCCGAGGACATCGAGCTCGATCCCGCCACCGGCTTGCCCCTCGTGCCCACGACCGAGCTGACCGAGCCGGTCTGGTGGACCGTGGTCGAGCCCAACGAGCGCCTCGACTCGGGCCTTCGCTACGCTTCCACGTTGCCCACCGGAGCGGCTGATCCTGCCGCGCCCGCCGTGTCGTTGCTGGCGAGCTTCCCCGACCATCCGTCGGCACTGGCGGTGGCCCAGGAGCTGGCCGCGGCGGTCGGTGATCCGATGGCGGAGGCCGCCTGGCTGGAGGCAGCCGGCGTCGCGCCGGGCGAGGGCTTCGGGTGGCAGGGCCCAGGTGGTTCGGCCACGCCCTTCGTGCAGGTCATCGACCGCAAGCTGCTGGTCGACGGTCTCGAAGCGCGAGCCGAGCACGAGCGCGCTAGAGACGATGAAGCCCCGGACGGGCCGACCTACCGCTCGCCGCTGGCGTTGGCGCTCGATGCGCGCGCGGTCTCGGTGCTGGCTGAGGGCGACCGTGGCGGCAGCGGCGCCATCACCCTCGAGGCGGTCTGTCGCGGCGATCCCGCGCGGCTCGCGACCCTGGCGCAGGAGCTCGCCGACTACGTCCCGGGCAGCGGCATGCGACCACCGTGGATGGATCCACCCCTGACCTTCGAGGAGGCGCGAGCTCGGCGCACGATGCGCCTGCTGGCCACGCTCGACAGCGCCGGCTTCGTGCGCGACATGGCCAGCAGCGGAAGCACCGACGGGCTCCCCGGCGCTCTTGCCGATGTGCTGGACCTCGATGTCGTGGCCGCTGCTCCGGCAGCCACGCCGACACCGACCGGCGCTGCCGACCTGCCGGCCCGCGACGGCGGCGCCAGCTACGAGGTGCTCGCCGACGGGCGCCGTCTGTGGCTCATGCTCGGCACATGGTCGGGCGTGGCGCAGGGGCTGGGTCCGCTCCTCGACCACCTCGAGGCGCAGGGCTGCGAAGACCCGCGCCTGGGCTTCCGCGACCGGTCCGACGTCCGCGAGGGCACCCCGACCGACGCGCCGATCGTGTCGTGACCGCGCTACGATCGTGCGCATGACCGACCGCCCGCTCAAGGTGCTCATCGCCAAGCCCGGCCTCGACGGCCACGACCGGGGCGCCAAGGTGCTCGCCCGCGGTTTGCGTGACGAGGGCTTCGAGGTCGTCTACACCGGCCTGCGGCAGACGCCCGAGATGGTCGTGACCGCGGCGCTGCAGGAGGACGTCGACGTGGTCGGCCTCTCGATCCTTTCGGGCGCGCACCTCACGCTGCTGCCGAGGATCTGCGAGCTGCTGCGCGCGGAAGACATGGGCGATGTGCTCGTCACCGCCGGCGGCATCATCCCGGCCGAGGACATCCCCGAGCTCACCGAGGCGGGCGTCGCCGCGATCTTCGGGCCGGGCACGTCCATCGGCGAGATCGCGGACTTCATGCGCCAGAACGCGCGCCCTCGCGCCTGATGGCGGCGCCCGCGGCCGGCGGGAGCGGAGCGGCCCTTGCCGCCGATGCCCGTGGTGGGTCACGGCGCGCGCTCTCACGGCTGCTGACGGCGATCGAGTCGCGTACCCCAGTGGCCGAGGAGGCCCTCCGCGCGCTGTACCCGGTAGCCGGCGGAGCCCACGTCGTGGGCGTGACCGGGCCGCCGGGCGGGGGCAAGTCCACGCTGGTCTCGGCGCTGGTGGCGAGGGCCCGTGCAGCCGATCGCCCTGTGGCCGTGCTGGCCATCGACCCCTCAAGCCCCGTGACCGGCGGAGCCATCCTGGGCGACCGCATCCGCATGAACGGCTACGCCGGGGATCGAGACGTCTTCATCCGCTCGATGGCATCGCGCGGGCATCTTGGCGGCCTCGCCGGTACCACCGCGGAATCGGCGGCGGTGCTCGACGCCTGTGGGTTCGGCCTCGTCTTCATCGAGACCGTGGGTACCGGCCAGAGCGAGGTCGAGGTGGCCGCGATCGCGGACACCACGATGGTGGTCCAGGCGCCGGAGATGGGTGACGAGATCCAGGCCATGAAGGCGGGCCTGCTGGAGGTGGCCGACCTCGTCGTGGTCAACAAGTCCGACCGGCCCGGCGCCGACCGCGCGGCGATGCAGCTGCGCGCGATGCTCCCGCTCGGCGACGAGGCGTCTGGCGCTGGCGACCGACCGCGACCCAAGCGCCCAGAGGTGCTCCTGGCCTCCGGCCTGACCGCGGACGGCGTGCCCGAGCTGCTGGCCACGCTCGACCGCATCCACGATAGCCGTGCCGCGGCCGGCCCCCAGGCCGCCCGCCTCGGACGAGCACGAGCGCAGGTCGAGGGTATCCTCGGCGATCGCACCCGCGCGGCGCTCTGGTCCACCCATCGCCGCGCCGAGACCGACGCGCTCATGGAGCGCGTAGCCGCCCACGATCTCGATCCCTACGCCGCAGCCGACCAGCTCCTCGACCAGCTGCGGCTGGGGGGCGACGACGGATCCGGATGATCCCGGGCTCACCGTGCCCCTATCGGGGTAGGAGCAGCGGAACCGTCGCTGCCGGGATCGAAGGGGGACATGAGCGAAGCGCTCGTCAGGCGGATCCAGGATGGTGATCGCGAAGCGTTGGAGGCGCTGATCGTGGAGCACCACCGGCGCCTGTTCGTGCTCGCCCATGGCATCCTGCGCGATCCCCACGCGGCCGAGGACGCGACCCAGCAGGCCTTCATCGATATCTGGCACGACATCGGTAGCCTGCGCGGTCCCGATGGAACGGTCTGGATCGTGGGCGGGTCAGCGGAGCGCCGCCGTGCCGATCGCATCCACATCGTCCCGCCTCAGGCGAGCCCTGCCGTGGAGTGAGCGGCCCGCGAAGGCCGATGTGCTACGTTGTAGAACATGAGTACCGTCGGCATCCGGGCGCTGAAGCAGAACGCCTCGAAAGTGGTGGCCGAGGCCGCGGCTGGCGACATCGTGGTCATCACCGATCGCGGCCGTCCAGTAGCCATGCTCGTGCCCTACAAAGAGAGCCGCATCCAGGCCATGATCGACGCTGGACTGGCCACGGCGCCAACGCGTTCGATCAAGGACCTGCCACCACCGATGCCGCTGGAGCCCGGCCAGCGACCGCTGACAGAGGTGCTTCGAGAGATGCGCGACGAGGAGCGCTACTGAGCTTGTACTACCTCGATACGTCGGCGGCCGCGAAGCTCATCCTCAGCGAGCCGGACTCCTCGGCCATGCGCCTCTGGGCGGAATCGCACGACGCCGAGCTGAGCTCGAGCGACGTCCTGCGGGCCGAGCTGCACCGCGCGGTCCGGCGCCACGTCCCGCAGGCCCTGGCGCGAGTGCCGGTCCTGTTGGGCACGATCGTGCTTTCGGTCATCTCGGCCGAGCTATGGGAACGGGCTGCGCGCATCGAACCGCCACGACTACGGACGCTCGACGCTCTCCACTTGGCTGCGGCGATGGACCTGGGCAGCGATCTCGACGCCATCGTGACCTACGACGAGCGGCTGGCGGAGGCTGCCCGAGCCAACGGCATCGCCACGCTCAGCCCGCGCTAGTCGTCAGCCCTGCACCGACCGCAGCCACGTCCCGAGCATGGTCATGCCGTCGGCGGTGAGGATGGACTCGGGGTGGAACTGGATGCCCTCGACCGGGTGTTCACGGTGGCGCACGCCCATGACCAGCCCGTCGGGCGACGTCGCCGTCACCTCCAGCACGTCCGGCAGCGTCGCACGTTCCACGGCCAGCGAGTGGTAGCGGCCGGCCTCGACCGGGGTCGGCAGCCCCTCGAAGAGCCCCTGGCCGCGGTGGTCGACCGCCGACTTCTTGCCGTGGACCGGCTCGACCGTGATGACCTTGCCGCCATAGACCAGGCCGATGGACTGGTGCCCGAGGCACACGCCCAGGATCGGTGTCCGCGGGCCGAAGGCACGGATGACCTCGAGCGTGACGCCCGCGTTCTCCGGCCTCGAGGGCCCCGGCGAGATGACGATGCCGTCGAACGCCCGGGACTCGATCTCGCTCACGCCGATCTCGTCGTTGCGCGCGACCTCGACCGCGGCACCGAGCTGGCAGAGGTACTGATAGAGGTTGTAGGTGAAGGAGTCGTAGTTATCGAGCAGCAGGATGCGCAGGCCGGCGCCGGGCAGCTCCGTGGCGGTGCTCATGTGGTCTCCTCGTGGCTGTCGCCGTAGATGGCTTCCGCTTCGGCCAGCGCGCTGAGCACGGCGCCGGCCTTGGCCGCGACCTCTGCCGATTCCCGCTCGGGCACCGAGTCGGCCACGATGCCGGCACCCGCGTGGACGAAGGCGGTGCCGCCCTTGAGCACCATCGAGCGGATGGTGATGGCGGCCTCGACGTCGTCGGGCGCGAAGAAGCCGACGGCCCCGCCGTACGGACCGCGGCGCTCGCCCTCCAGCTCCGCGATGGCCTGCATGGCCCGGACCTTGGGCGCGCCACTCAGGGTCCCGGCCGGGAAGGTGGAGCGGACCGCGTCGAAGGCATCGCGGCCGGCGGCCAGCTCGCCCTCCACCTCGGACACGATGTGCATCACGTGCGAGTAGCGCTCGATGGCGTGAAGCGAGGCCACGCGGACGCTGCCGGGTGTGGCCACGCGACCGACATCGTTGCGCGCGAGGTCCACGAGCATGGCGTGCTCGGCCAGCTCCTTCTCGTCGGCCAGCAGGTCCGCCTCGAGCGCCTCGTCCTCGACCGGATCGGCCGAGCGGGGACGCGTGCCAGCGATCGGCCGGGTCGAGACCCGGCCGTCCCTGACCCGCACGAGGAGCTCCGGCGAAGCCCCCAGCATCGATCGGTCGGGGCCCAGGTCGACCGCGAACAGGTGCGGGCTGGGGTTGATGCGACGGAGCGAGCGATAGATCTCCAGCGGGCCCACCGAGCAGGGGACCTCGAAGCGACGTGCCGGCACCGTCTGGAGCATCTCGCCCGCGTGGATGTCGGCCACGAGCTGCTCCACGATCTGCTCGTAGCGCGGGTCGGCCGCGGGGGGCGTGTGCCTGGCGGCCTCGGCCGGGATGGGCACCGAGGCCTCGATCGAGCACGGCCGCGCCAACATCTCGAGCGCCTCCTCGAGGCGGACTCGGGCGTCCGAGTCGTCGATGGTCGAGACCGTGGCCGTCTGCGCCAGGTGATCGAAGACGACGAGCGCGTCGGGCAGGTGGAAGAGCGCCACCGGCAGGCCCACCGGGTCGGGCTCGGGCAGCGGCAGCTTGGGCTCGAAACGGACCGCCGCTTCATACGACAGGAAGCCCACGCCCGAAGCCAGTGAGACCGGTAGCGAGCCGGTCGCCGGAGTGTCGGGCAGCATCGCGCGCAGAGCCTCGAGCGGGTCGCCGGCCCCGAAGCGATCGATCTCGGCGTAGTCGTGCGCCCGCACGATGGCTTCCTCACCCTCGACCGAGAGGATGCGCCCGCGCACGCCGACCATGGAGTAGCGACCGTAGCGGGCTCCGCCCTCGACCGACTCGAGGATGAAGGCGAGGCGGTCCTGGGCGTGCAGCCGGAGCGCGGCCGTGACCGGGCTGATGGTGTCGGCGGAGATCTCGACGGCGGCGACGCCGGCGAGCCCTGGCCGTGGCAGTCGGTAGGTCATGGTGTCCTTCTAGGGTGTCTCGTGCTCGTGGAGCTCGTCGATGGCGTCGAGATACCCGCGCCAGCCGCGTCCCATGATGCGGTGGCTCACGACCGGCGCGATGACCGAGACGTGGCGCCACTCCTCGCGCGCGGTGATGTCGCTGAGGTGGACCTCCACGACCGGGCACTCGGCTCCCAGCAGCGCGTCGTGCAACGAGTAGGCGTAGTGGGTCAACGCTCCCGGATTGATGACGATGGCGTCGTAGTCGCGCTCCTCGATGCGGTCGATGAGGGCACCCTCGTGGTTCGACTGGTAGGCCGTCAGCGTGTGACCGAGCGAGTCGGCGTGGGCGCCGCAGGCGGCTTCGATCTCGGCCAGGGTATGGGTGCCGTAGATCTCTGGCTGGCGCTTCCCGAGGCGGCCCAGGTTGGGTCCATTGAGCAGCAGGATCCTCATCGTGAA
Source organism: Candidatus Limnocylindrales bacterium (assembly GCA_040883225.1). Lineage (GTDB taxonomy): Bacteria > Chloroflexota > Limnocylindria > Limnocylindrales > CSP1-4 > JAFMJV01. The sequence goes on from JBFLKP010000163.1 coordinate 24,622, forward strand.
TCCCCCGTGCTGATGTGGGCGATGGCGGCCTCGAGCTCCGACTCGGTGACGTCGTCGACATCGATGACGGTGCCGACGGCCATGGGCAGGATCCAGCGTTGGCGGCCACGGACGCGCTTCTTGTCGGTCGTCAGCGCCCGCTTCACCGTGGCCGCGTCGAACTCGCGCCGGAGCTCGTAGCCCAGGCTGGCGACCACGTCGTCGACGCGCTCGGCGAGCCCCGCTTCGGCACCTCGACCGGCCGCGATGTGGGCTACCGCCCGGAGCCCCAGGACCACGGCCTTGCCGTGCGGCAGGCGATAGCCGCTCTCGATCTCGAGCGCGTGGCCCAGGGTGTGGCCGAGGTTCAGCGTGCGGCGCTCGCCCCGCTCGAACGGGTCGCGGTCGACGACGTCGAGCTTCAGCTGCACGGAGCGGTCGATGATGGCGTAGCGAGCGGCCTCGTCCTGCCGCAGCGCGGCCTGCCCGCGGGTCTCGACGAGGTCCCACAAGGTGGGGTCGCCGATGAGCCCAGACTTGAGCGACTCGGCCATGCCGTCGAGTCGCTTCGAGCGCGGCAGCGTCCGCTGGGTCGCCACGTCGCCGACGATGGCAGCCGGCGGCCAGAAGGCCCCGGCCGCGTTCTTGGCGCCCGAGAGGTCGACCGCGACCTTGCCGCCGATGGCGGCGTCGGTCATGCCCAGCCAGGTAGTGGCGACGGCCACGAAGTTGACCCCTCGCACGTAGAGGGCCGCCGCGGCCCCGACCATGTCGGTCGTCACGCCGCCGCCGACACCGACCCAGGCATCGCCGCGCTCGGCACCCATCGCGCTGGCGGCTTCCAGCAGCCTGTCGACGGTGCGCAGGCGCTTCTGCCGCTCCCCGGAGGGGATGTCGATGCGCCGCTCCGAGGGCAGGGCAGCCATGAGCTCAGGCAGCTTGGCCGCCGCCCGCCGGTCCGCGACCACCACCGGCACCCCGGCACTCGTCGGCGCGAGGACGTCGTCGTAGGTGGCCGCGTCGAGGCCCATGCCCAGCACCACGCGCGCCGTGCGCGGCCCCATCAGGTGATCGCGGCGGACCTGGGCGTCGAAGAGCCGGCGCGCCGCGGGCGTGCCCTCCCCGGCGGCCTCGATGACCGACGCGACCACGGCCTCGGTCGGAGCGCTCGCGTCGATGCGGACGTCAGCCGCGCGGTAGTAGCGCTCGCGCCGGGCGCGCTGCCTGGCCAGCCGCCCGGCAGCATCACCGGCCAGCAACGGCCGCGTCTCGTGGTCGGCTGCGAGGCGCGCCAGCAGCACCTCGTCGGGCGCGTCCAGCCAGGCCACGGTGCCCGCGTTCCACAGGGCCCAGCGGTTGAGCGGGTCGATGACGGCCCCGCCACCGGTGGCGATGACGGCCCCGTCGACGTCGGCCGCGAGCGCCACGGCCGCCGCTTCGTCAGCGCGGAACGCGTCCTCACCGCGGGCCTCGATGACCTCCGCCGGGGGTGCCCCCAGTCGATCGGCGATGTCCTGGTCGAGGTCGACGAGCGGCCGCCCCAGGTGCTTGGCCACAGCGGCCGCGACGGTGGACTTCCCCGAGCCGGACAGGCCCACGAGCACGATGGCGTCAGACACCGGCCGCTGCCCCCAGCTCCGACTCGAGCGCGCTGCGCATGGCCTCCACCGGCGCGGGCACGCCCAGCCACAGCTCGAGCGAGCGCCAGGCCTGGCCCAGCAGGATGGCTGCGCCGGACGCTGCCGGTGCGCCGATGGCTCGGGCCTCGCGCACGAGGCGCGTGGGGCTGGGCCGGTAGACCAGGTCGAGCACCGCCAGGTCGTGCCGCAACAGCTCTGCCGGTACGAGCGTCTCGTCGGTACCGGTACCCACGGGTGTGGCATTGACCACGAGGTCGGCCTCGGCGATGGCTTCGGTCAGGCGGTCGATGGAGCCATCGGAACGGCGGAGCACGGTGACCCGCTCGGCTCCGACCTTGAGCAGCGCCAGCTGTACGGCCCGGCTGACCCCGCCGGCACCGAGCACCAGCGCGTGCCCGACGCCGTCCGGCCGAAGCCGCTCGACCGCCTCGACGGTGGCCGGGAAGTCGGTGTTGTGGCCCACCAGCCGCCGCCCGACACGGACGACGGTGTTGACCGCGCCCGCTTCGCGGGCCACGTCGCTGAGCTCATCCATCGCCGCGGCCACGGCCGCCTTGTGCGGCACGGTCACGTTGGCACCGCCCGAGCCGGCCTCGCGCA
>JBFLKP010000164.1:0-4922 GCA_040883225.1 Candidatus Limnocylindrales bacterium
ACGAACAGGAGGTCACCGTACTCTTCGCGTCGCTCGTCGTCGTCGGTGGCGGCCAGCAGCTCGGTGGCCTCCTCGGCGATCTTGTCGATGACGCCCTCGAGGTCCGGCCAGTCGTAGCCCAGGGCCGCGGCCCGGGCCTGCATCTCGTCGGCGTAGGCCAGCGAGGGCAGCGACCGCGACAACCCCTTGAAGGCGTCCGGCATCTCCCGATCGCGGACCTTCCGGCCGTTGGCCGTGCGCTCGGCCGCCTTGAGCTGCTCCCAGTTGCGGATGACCTCGTCGGGCGTGTCGGCCACGACATCGCCGAAGACGTGGGGATGGCGGCTGATGATCTTGGTGGTGACCGCGCGCTGCACGTCCGAGAGGTCGAAGACGCCGGCCTCCGCCGCGTACTGCGCGTGCAGTACCACCTGCAGCAGCAGGTCGCCCAGCTCCTCGGCCAGGTCGGGGCCCGCGCCAAGGTCGAGCGCGTCGTAGACCTCGTAGGCCTCCTCGATGAGGAAGGGCTTGAGCGTCTGGTGGTCCTGCTCGCGGTCCCAGGGACAGCCGTCGGGCTGGCGCAGCCGGTGCACCAGCCAGGGCAGCCCGAAGGCCGAGGCCGGGTTGGAGCCCGGCTCGAGTGCCGGCAGCAGATGCGGGCCGCGGGCGAGCTGGTCAGCGGTCACCTCGCCGACGGTGGAGGCGCCGGCGGGGCCGAGGACCGGGTGTGCGGCCGGGTACAGCCGGTGGAGCAACGAGACGGGGTCGGCGCCGTGGCCGTGGCGACCGGGCAGCGTGGCGTAGGCGTCGTCGGGGTCCGGCTCGACACCCACCGGCGGCAGGACCGCGAGGGGCATGCCGGCATCGAACGGCCGGGCCACGAGCCGATCGAGCGCGATGAGCTGCAGGCCCTCCGCCGGGTCGATGCCGGCACGCTCGATGAGCGTGCTCAGCACGGGGTCGGTCAGGGCTGACACGTCGTCCGCCTAGGCCGGATCGAGGATGCCGCGCGACTCGAGGTACTCGACCACCAGCCGGGCGTTGGCCTCGACCGACGTGTCCTCGGTGCGCAGGTGCAGCTCGGGATCGAGGGGTGGCTCGTAGGGGTCCGAGACGCCGGTGAAGTCCTTGACCTCGCCGGCCCGGGCCTTGGCGTACCAGCCCTTCACGTCACGGGCCTCCACGACCGAGAGCGGGGTGTCCACGAAGACCTCGATGTAGCCCTCCCCGACCATCTCTCGCACCTCCGCGCGCGTCTCGCGGTACGGGCTCACGAGCGCGCACACGACGAGGCCGCCGTGGCGCACGATCTCGCTGGCCACGTAGCCCACGCGACGAACGTTGGTGTCGCGGTCCTGCTTGCCGAAGCCGAGCCCCTTGGTCAGGTGCGTGCGCACGACATCGCCGTCGAGCACGGTCACCGTCCGGCCCCGCGCCTCGAGCAGCGGGACCACCGCCTCCGCCGTGGTCGACTTGCCCGAGCCGGACAGGCCGGTGAACCAGACGCAGGCGCCCTTGCTCATCGGCTACTGCTCGAAGAGCGATTCGTCGACGCTGAAGCGGCCCTCGTCCTCGGCCGCGAAGAGCTGCAGGTCGTACCAGTCGGCGAACGCGTTCTGGCGCACGAGCTCGGCGTCGTCGTCGCTCAGCGGGCGGGTGTCCTGCTCCTGCAGCTGGTAGATGTAGTAGCCATCGCCTTCGTCGATGGGCTCGGTGACGTCACCGATATCCATCGTGTCGAGGGTCTCGATGAGGGCGTCGTCGAGGTTCTCGATGACCCACCACTCGACCGTGGGCCCATCGGGATCCTCGGTGTACTCGGCGGCCACGGTCTCGAAGTCGGCACCCTCCGCCTCCAGCGCCCGCTCCACCTCGCGCACGCGGGCGTTCAGCGAGGAGCGGAACTCGTGGAACATGATCACGTGCCAGCCGAACTCGGTGCGCACGGGACCGAGCACGTCGTTGGTCTGCGGGTCCGTGTTCGCCCAGATGGGTTCGGTGAACTCGCTGAGCATGACGCCCTCCTGCGGGAACCAGCCCAGATCGCCGCCCTCGGGGGCACTGGGACCGTCGCTCTCGGCCATGGCGCGCTCGGCGAAGGCCTCCCCGCGCTCCTCGGGATCCTCGATCGCCGAGAGCTCGTCGAAGGCTGCCTGGGCCTCGGCCTCGGCCGCGTCCCAGGCCGGGTCGTCGGCGGGCAGGTCGGCCACGTCGGTGGGCTCGCCCTCCTCGTCGAGCGGGGTCTCGGGGGCGTAGATGATGTGGCTGGCGCGGGCCTCGCCGGCATCGTCGTCGGTGGTCACGGGGTTGCGCGCGATGAAGATCTCGCCCAGCCGCACCTGCTCGTACTCGGCCGCGAGGGCCTCGTCGGTGATGTGCTGCTCGAGCTTCTCGGAGATGGCCTCGAGCTCGACGTTGCGGCGGTGGACCGACTCGCCTACCTCGTCGTTGACGGCCTCGACGAAGCCCTCGTCCGGCTGCTCGGGCACGACGTTGCGGACGTAGGCCACGAGCTGCTCACCGCTGGCCAGGGACACCGGCTCGACGACGTCGCCCTCGTCGGCAGCGAAGACCGCGGCCTCGAACTCGGGCACGGTGGTGCTGCCCTCCCACAGGTAGAAGGACTGCGCGTCGGCGGGACCGTAGGTCTCGGCGAGGGCCTCGAGGTCGGCGTCGGGGCCCATCTCGGCTGCGGCCGCGGCCGCACGCTCCACCGCGTCGGCGATGCCCTCCTCGGACGAGCCCATGTTCTGGGCCTGCTCGGGCGTGAGCACGATGAGGACGTCGACCCAACGGGACTCGGGCGCGGTGCCGTCGGCCGCGACGGCGGCGTCGAGCTCCTCGGCCGACAGCTCCACGCCCTCCTCGGCCGCGAGCTGCTCGCGCAGGACGAGCCCGGCCAGCTCGGCGGCATCGGTGCCGTCGCTGCCGGACGAAGCGAGGCTCTGGGCCTCGCCGAAGCGGGTGTTGGCGAGGGTGGCGTCGATCTCACCGGCGGCCAGGGCGGCCGTCGCCTGGGCCTCGAAGCGGGCGGCGCGGAAGTCCATGAGCTGCTGCCGGTCGGCCAGCTCGCCGCGGCTGATCTCGGTGCCGTTGACCGTGGCCGCGGGCTTCAGGTTCGACTCCCAGAAGCCATAGGCGAGCCCGCCGACGATGACCACCACGACGACCACGATGAGCCCGTAGAACAGCCAGCTGACGTTGCGCGTGTGCTGCGCCTCAGCGTCGATGAACTTCCCGTCCCGGTCGGTCGAGAGGCGGTGCGAGATGCGGTCGCGAAGCGACGCCTTCGGTGGCTCGTTCCTGGAGGTCATGCGTGAACGGTTCTCCGGTGTGGTCGTATCGGGGCGCGTCGGCAAGCGACCTCGAAGGGCGTCCCGGCCGTTGCTCCGCGCCGCCGCAGTCTAGCGTGTCACGGCCCGACCACGCGTACGCGAGTCACGGCTCAGGCGTCGGTCGACCGCTCCAGGCGCCAGGCGTATTGCTCGCGGTAGTACTCGTGCCAGGCGCCCGACTTGATGGGCTCCCACCAGGCCCGGTTGGTGGCGTACCACTCGACGGTCCGGGCGATGCCGTCCTCGAACGCCACCTGCGGCTCCCAGCCGAGCGCGCGCAGGCGCGAGCCATCGAGCGCGTAGCGACGGTCGTGGCCGGGCCGGTCGGGCACGCTGCGCACCAGGGACCAGGGCTTGCCGAGCTGCTCGAGCACCGCCTCGGTCACGGCCCGGTTGGGCCGCTCGACCCCGTCGCCGGGGATGTTGTAGGCCGCGCCGGCTGTGCCACGGTCGAGGACGGCCCCGATGCCGTCGGCATGGTCGGCGACGTACAGCCAGTCCCGCCGCTGCATGCCGTCGCCGTACAGCGGCAGCGGCTCGTCGTCGAGGGCGTTGGTGACGAAGAGCGGGATGAGCTTCTCGGGATACTGGTTGGGCCCGTAGGTGTTGGCGCCGCGGGTGATGACGGTATCGAGGCCGTGCGTCTCGTGGTAGGCCGCGACGAGGTGCTCGCCGGCGGCCTTGGCCGCCGAGTAGGGCGAGGTCGGCCGCACCGGATCGGATTCGGTCGACAGACCCTCGGGCACCGGGCCGTAGACCTCGTCGGTCGAGACCTGCAGCAGGCGGAACGCGCCGCTCCGGGCTCGCGACTGCTGCACCGCGGCCTCCAGCAGCGCGTACACGCCCATGACCCCGGTGTGCAGGAACGCGGTCGGCTCGAGGATGGAACGATCGACGTGTGATTCGGCCGCGAAGTTGACGATGGCGTCGACCTCGCCGGCCAGCTCCCGCATCGCCGGCTCGTCGGCGATGTCAGCCTGCACGAAGCGATATCGGTCACCGGTCGAAGGGTCCGCGTCGAGCCCGGCGAGGTTGGCCGGGTTCCCGGCGTAGGTCAGCTTGTCGACGACGAGGACGCTGTCGCTCGTGCTCGCCAGGCGACGACGGACGAAGGTCGAGCCGATGAAGCCGGCGCCGCCGGTGACGAGGATCCTCATCGGCCGAGTCTAGCGGCGGGGTCGCGGTACGCCGGGAAGACGGCGCCGCCGGCCGCACCGGCGGCGGCCACCAGCTCCTCGTAGGCCACGCGGTCGACGATCCGGCCGCAGCGGTACGACGGCCGCAGGTCATCGGTCCAGCCGTCGAAGAAGGCCGGGTCAGCCTCCGCGCTGCCGAGGTCGAGCGCGCGCAGGCCGCGGCCGGCCATGTCCTCGACGATGGTCTGCATGAGCGCGAAGCGGGCACCGGCGGCCTCGCCGGCAGCGGAGCTGGCCATGGCGTGCAGCGTGGCATCGTCGCCGCTGAGGTAGACCACGGCCAGGGCCAGCGGACCGTCGTCGGCGAGCGCGCGGAAGGCGACGCATCCGGGCAGCGCCAGCCCGCGCGCGAGCGACTCCGCCGAGAGGCCCAGCTCCGTTCCGGGCAGCCCCGCCCCACCCAGCGCCTCCC
>JBFLKP010000165.1:0-7607 GCA_040883225.1 Candidatus Limnocylindrales bacterium
GCGCCCTCGTGGCCACGTGGTCGCCGTTCCTGGCCATCCCCACGGCCGTGCTGGCCGGTGCCGCGGCGAGCTTCTTCTACGGCTTCATCCCGGGCTTCCTCAAGGCCACGACCGGCGCGCACGAGGTGGTCACCACGATCATGCTCAACTTCATCGCCGGCCTTCTTGGGTCGGCACTCGTCATCGAGGTCTTCCGCGCGCCGGGCTTCACGTTCGACCGCACCGCTGAGGTCCTCAACTCGGCGCTGCCGGTGATCTTCGGCCGTGACCTGCACCTCGGCGTGCTCGTCGCCTATGCCTTCGTTCCCATCACCTGGTGGTTCGTGTGGAAGACGACCATCGGCTTCGAGATCCGCACCGTGGGCGCCAACCCCAGCGCCGCGCGCTACGCGGGCATGAGCCCGCGGCGACTGATCATCCTCACGATGTCGCTCTGCGGCATGCTCGCAGGCCTCGCGGGCGTCATCCTCATGCTCGGCGAGATCGGCTTCTATCCAGCGACCTTCGGGACGGCCATCGGCTTCGACGCCATCGCCATCGCCCTGCTCGGGCGCAGCCATCCAGTGGGCGTCGCGCTCGGCGCGCTGCTCTTCGGCTTCCTGCGCGCAGGCGCTCCCTTGATGCAGGTCCGAGCCGGCATCCCGGTCGAGATCATCGACGTGCTCACGGCCACGATCCTCTTCTTCCTGGCGGCCGACGTCATCGTGCGCCGCCTGTTCCGGATCCGAGCCGCGCGCGGCAGTGACGGGGAGCAGCAGTTCACCAAGTCATATGGCGGAGAGTCGGTGGCCTGATGGACTTCCTCTTCGATATCCCGGTCCTGGGGCTCCTCTTCCAGCTTCTCGACTACCTCATCGTGACGTTGCCCCGCATCGCTCCCGGCATCCTCGGCGGAGCCACGCCCATCGCCCTGGGCGCCATGTGCGGACTGCTCTGCGAGCGCAGTGGCGTCGTCAACATCGGCATCGAGGGCATGATGCTCACGGGCGCATTCGCCGGCTTCGCCGTGGGCTCGCTGGCCGTGAACACCTTTGGCGACATGGAGGGCATGACCGCCTTCGGCATCACGGCGCCACTGGCGATCGGCGTCATCGCCGCGGTCGCGTCCGGTCTCATCCTGGCCACCGTCTTCGCGTGGCTGGCGATCAGCGTGAAAGCCGATCAGATCATCGCGGGTACCATCATCAACATCGCCGCGTTGGGCCTGACGAGCTACCTCAACCGCCTCATCGGCCGCGAGCTCGACGGGGCCGGACGCTTCTCGGACTTCGGCGCACCCGAGTTCCTCAGCGACCTGCCCTTCGTGGGCTGGATCTTCGACATGTTCTTCGACCAGGGTCCGATGGCCATGTCCGTGATCATCATCGTGATCTTCTTGCAGATCATGCTCTTCCGTTCCCGTTGGGGCCTGCGCACACGGGCCGTCGGTGAACATCCCAAGGCTGCCGACACCGTCGGCGTCGACGTCATCAGGCTGCGCTACCGCAACGTCATCATCGGCGGCGCCCTGGCCGGGCTCGCGGGTGCCTACCTCACGCTGGAGGCCACCGGAACGTTCCAGAACGGGATGACCTCCGGTCGTGGCTTCATCGCCCTCGCGGCGCTGATCTTCGGCCGCTGGTCGCCCATCGGAGCCTTCGCCGGGGCCCTGCTCTTTGCCGCCTCCGAACGCCTGGGCATCGCTATCGGCATCCGGCCGCCGGCCGGCGAGCTGGGCGACTTCCTCGCGATCCTGCCCAACCAGTTCTGGGCGGCGCTGCCGTACCTCATCACCATCATCATCCTGGCCGGTGTCGTCGGCCGTAGCATCCCGCCGGCGGCGGTGGGTCGCCCGTACGAGAAGGAGTCGGCGTCGTAGGTCGGCCGCGACCGTGAGGTGAGGTGCGTCATGGCGGCCGAGCTGCCGCGGAGGTAGCCTGTGGTCATGACACCGGAGCAGCGACGCATCGAGCTCATCGACCGAACCAGCGATCGCGGGCCACTGCCGCTGCTCAGTGACGAGGAAGCGATCGAGCTCCTGCGGGCCTCGCGTCGGATCGCCATCGTGGGCGCGTCGTCGCTGCCTTGGCGCGCCTCGCACTCGGTCATGCGCTATCTGCTCGACAAGGGCTACGACTGCGAACCGGTGAACCCGTACCGCACCCACGTGCTCGACCGAGCCTGCTACCCCTCACTCGAGGCCGCCGTGGCCGCCGGCGGCCCCTTCGACATCGTCGACGTCTTCCGCCGGCCCGAGTTCACGCCCGATGTCGCTCGCTCGGCGGTCGCGACCGGATGCGGCGCGCTGTGGCTGCAGCAGGGCGTGATCTCGGCCGAGGCGGTGCGCATCGCTCACGAAGGCGGCCTGGGCGTGGTCATGGACCGCTGCACCGCGGTCATGCACCGTCACCTGCGCGGCTGACGACCACCGCACCGCACCGCACCGCACCGCAAAGGTCCACCGGGCTGGCTGCCCGATGGTCCTGCAGCGCGGTCGGCCCACCCCTCGTACCATGCAAGGCGTCGTCGACGAGCCTCCGAGGAAGGAACCCCATGCGCGCCAACCCTACGGTTCGAGCCATCACCGCCGCCACGGCCCTCTCGCTGGCCATCTCCAGCGTGGCCGCGGCGCAGTCGGTCGACGAGGAGCAGCTGGTCTTCGCCGAGAGCATGCCCAGCACGCTGGGTGCCGTCGTGACGAACGCGCTCGACCCAGGGAACTACAACGCGCTCGTCACGGGTACCGCGAAGAGCTACCACAGCGAGCGGTTGGGCGGGAGAGACAAGCCTCCGGTCGAGCCCAAGAAGAACGCCAACAAGCAGCCGCCGCCTGGGGGCTGGATCGAGCGAGGCCCCGTCGAAGGCACGGACACGGTGACGCAGGCAGCACTGTCGCTGGCCGGCGAGGAGTCCCCCAACCTCATGCTCGTCTCCGGCGGCGACTGGACGGCCAACGTCGGGATCGCGCGGTTGAACCCGTCCACGACCATCCTCGACCTGAATGCACCGACGCCGTGCCTCGACGAATCGGGGCGGGCGGACGCCAGCGCCGAGTGCATCGCCGGGGCCGAGGCTGCGCCCGGTAACTACAGGGCCATCGAGTTCGCCGTCGAGGAGGGCGCCTATCTGGCCGGCGTCATCGCCGCCCGCGAGAGCCGGGGAATGCCGCTAGGGATCATCTCCGGCGCGCTCGACTGCCTCGAGTGCGATCGCTACGTCACGGGCTTCATCAACGGCGCCAGAAGCGTGGAGCCCGAGATCGAGATCGAGCTGGCATACCTGGCCGACGACGAGGTCGCCGGCTTCGGCGACGGAGCCAGCGCCAAGACCTACGCCGAGGCCTTCATCGAGGTCTACCAGCCGGGCGTGCTGCTGCCGATCGGCCGCGGCGCCACGATGGGCATGGTGGAGGCCGCCTGTGAGGCCGATGTCAAGGTCATCGGCGCCGGCATCGACATCAGCGCCGAGCGTCCGGACTTCCGCCAGAGCTGTGTCATGACCTCGATCGTCCCTGACGTCGCTCGTGCCGTGGAAGAGGGCATGTACTACTTCTCGACGGGTGGTGGCCCGCCGGTCATCACCTACGATCTCTCCGGTGGCGGCGTGACCATGACCGAGGAGTGGTTCGTGTCACCGACCAAACGCGTCGACACCAACGAGTTCTTCGATGCCGCCAAGCTCGCCATCCAGACCGACCAGGTCGAGCCCTGCCCTGATGGCTGTGGCGTCTTCGCGCCCGAGCCCGACGCCGAGGACGTGGCTGTCGCCGGCTGACGCGCTCTGGCCGGGCCCCGCGGGCGTGGCGCGCCTACGCGGACACCAACCCGATGAGGACCGCAACGACGCCGACGCCGGCGACCACGCCCCACAGGATGAGGCGCTGGCGCATCTGCGCGCGCATCACGTCGGCGCCCGTGGGCCCATCGGCCTGCGGCCCGGTCTGCTTGCCGCGCCATGACTCGTAGCGGTCGAGGTTCGCCTGCGTCTCGTCAAGGCGGCGGATCGTGGCCAGCGGTCCGCGCATCTGCAGCGCGGCCACGACGATCGCCGCGATGCCGCCGACGATGAGCACGAGGGCCAGCACGTCCATCTCCCCTACTCCACCTCCAGGCTCTCGCGGATGAGCTGCTGCACGAGGCCGGCGTTGGCCTGACCACGCGTCTTCTTCATGATCTGCCCAGTAAGGAAGCCGATCGCCTTTCTCTCGCCGGCTCGGATGTCCGCCACAGCAGCCGGGTTCCGTGCGATGACCTCGTCGACGGCGGTCTGCAGCGCACCGGTGTCGCTGATCTGCCTGTAGCCGGCCTCGGCCACGATGTCGGCCACGGGACGGCCGTCGCGGCCGACCCGCAGCAGCACCTCCTTGGCATTGGTGCCGCTGACCTGGCCGTCCTCCACGAGGCGGACCAGCGCGGCCAGCTGCTCCCCGCTGATGCGCGCCACGTCGACGCCCGCTTCCTCACCCTTGGCCAGGCGCAGGTACTCGCCGCTGACCCAGTTGGAGAGCTTCTTGGGTGGCAGCGCCGGGTCGGCCGCGAGGGCCGCCTCGAAGACGGACGAGGCGTCGGCGTCGGCCACGAGCACGTCGGCGTCGTAGGCCGACAGCCCCAGGTCGCGCTGGTAGCGTGCGCGGCGGGCGGCCGGCAGCTCGGGCAGGTCCGCGGCGATCTCATCGAGCCAGGCCGGGTCGACGTGCAGCGGCGGCAGGTCGGGATCAGGGAAGTAGCGGTAGTCGTCCGAGGTCTCCTTCGTGCGCATGTGGTACGTCACGCCGCGATCGTCATCCCAGCCACGGGTCTCCTGCGTCAACGGCTCCCCGGCGCGCAGGGCGGCCTCCTGCCGCGCGATCTCGAACTCGATGGCTCGCTCCACCGAGCGGAACGAGTTCATGTTCTTGACCTCGACCCGGGTGCCGAAGATGTCCGTGCCCGCCGCGCGCAGCGAGACGTTGGCCTCCACCCGCATCTGGCCGCTCTCCATGGCCGCGTCCGAGGCGCCGATGGTGACGAGCAGCAAGCGCAGCTCCTCCGCGTACCGTCGCGCCGTCTCGGCATCGTGGATGACCGGGTCGGTGACGATCTCCAGCAGCGGCAGGCCGGAGCGGTCGTAATCGAGCAGGCTCACCGGCCGGCCCTCGAGCCGAGTGTGCTGCAGGCGCGCGGTGTCCTCCTCGAGGTGCGCCCGTGTGATGCCGATCTCGACCGGACCGTGTGACGTCTCCACCGTCAGCGAGCCACGGGCCGCCAGGGGCAGCTCGTACTGGCTGATCTGGTAGCCCTTGGGCAGGTCCGGATAGAAGTAGTTCTTGCGGTCCCAACGGGTGACCATCGGCGTGGTGGCGCCGATGGCCAGGCCCACCGCGAGGACGTGGCGCACGGCCTCGCGGTTGATCACCGGCAGGGCGCCCGGCAGACCCAGGCAGACCGGACAGGTCAGCTCGTTAGGCCCCGCCTGGCCGATGGCGCTGGAGCAACCGCAGAACATCTTCGAGGCGGTCTTGAGCTCCACGTGGATCTCGATGCCGATGACCGGCTCGTAGGTCGCCTCGCCGGCGCTTGCTGCGGCCGTGCCCATCAGCGGCCGTGGACGAACCGCTCGATCCGCACGAGGGCCTCTTCGAGCTGCTCGTACGACGTGGCCAGCGCTGCCCGCACGTAGCCTTCACCACTCGGCCCGAAGGCCGATCCCGGGATGACCGCGACCTGGTGCTCGCGCAAGAGGCCCTCGCTGAACTGCTCGCTGGTGAGCCCGGTCCTGGAGATGTCGGGGAAGGCGTAGAAGGCACCGTGCGGCTCGACGGCCGGCAGCCCGATGCGCTCCAGACCCCGCAGGAACATCTTGCGTCGCCGGTCGTACTCGACGCGCATCCGCTCGGCCTCATCGTCGGCCTCGGTGAGCGCGCAGACGGCCGCATCCTGCGACATCGTGGGCGCCGACATGATGATGTACTGGTGGATCTTGAGCATGCCCTCGAGCATGTCCGAGGGAGCACAGGCGTAGCCGACGCGCCAGCCGGTCATGGCGTAGGACTTGGAGAAGCCGCCCAGCAGGATGGTCCGCTCGCGCATGCCCGGCAGGGCGCTGAAGGCCTCGTGCTCGTGGCCACCGTAGACCAGCCGATCGTAGACCTCGTCACTGATGACGATGAGGTCATGGCGGAGCGCGATGTCGGCCAGCCGCCGCCGGGTCTCCGGCTCGAGCACGGCCCCGGTGGGGTTGCAGGGGTAACCGAGGAAGAGGACCTTGGTGCGCGGCGTGATGGCCGCCTCCACCGCGTCGGGGTCCAGCTGCCAGCCGTCCTCCGGCCTCGTGGCCACGTAGCGCGCGACCCCACCGCTGAAGATGACGTCGGGCACGTAGGCCACGTAAGAGGGCTCGGCCAGCACGACCTCGTCGCCCGGATCGACCACCGCCTGCAGGGCGATGGCCAGCGCCTCCGACCCGCCGACGGTGATGAGCATCTCCACGGCCGGGTCGTAGCGCACCCCATAGCGACGCTCGAGGTGCGCGGACAAGGCCTCGCGCAGCTCACGGGTGCCGTAGTTGCTGGTGTACTGCGTGCGCCCGGCGAGCAACGCGTCGATGCCGGCCTGCTTGATGCGCGCGGGCGTGTCGAAGTCCGGCTCACCGACGCCGAGGCTGATCACGTCCGGCATCGATGCCAGCACGTCGAAGAACTTGCGGATGCCGCTGGGCGGCACGTCCTGGACGCGCTTGGACAGGCGTGATCGAGTCGTCGGTTCGATGGTCATCTCGGCCTCGGGTCGAGTGGCGGGGTGGATGGGCCCTGCGAGTATAGGTGCCCGTGCGCGCACCTCGTGTGGGACACTACGGCGAACATCGGAGTGACCGCTGGAAGGAGCACGACGCCGTGCCGCAACCCTATGCCAAAGACCTCCTTGGGACCTCGGAGGTCGTGCTCATCGAGACGAGGCAACACTGGATGGCCGCCATCCGGTTCGCCCTCCGGCCCATCGTCATCGCCCTCATCGGCCTGGGCCTGCTGGCGCTCAACAACATCTTCGAGTTCAACGACGACCAGTTCCTGAGCGTCATCAACGACCTCATCACGTGGGCCGTCGTCATCCTCTTCCTGATCAGTATCGTGTGGATCCCCATCGACCTCATCCGCTGGGACAGCCGACGCTACGTGCTGACCAACCGGCGGGCCATGCTCGTCGAAGGCGTGCTGCAGAAGAACTCCATCGACTCGTCGCTCGGGCAGATCACCGACATCGGCATGAAGGAGACCACCTTCGGGCGCCTCTTCGGCTACGCCGACATCACGCTCTACACCGCCTCCGAAGCGGCCAACGAGGTCTACGAGCAGCTGCTCGACGGCAAGCAGTTCAAGATCGCCGTGCTCGACGCCAAGGAGGCCATCCGCCTCGGTGGCTCCATGGACGAGCTGCCGGAAGGCTTCGTCGTCAAGGGCGGCACCAACGAGGCCTCGAGACGTGCCGACGGCAAGATCGAGGACGAGCAGCCTGAGCCGACGCCGGAGCCTCCGGCCGAGCTCGCGCCCGCTGCGTCGGCTCCCGCGCCTGAAGCGGCCAGCGCGCCTGAGCCGGAGCCGGAGCCGGCGCCCGAGACCGTGACCGCCCCCGAACCGGAGCCTGAGCCCGAGC
>JBFLKP010000019.1:0-22819 GCA_040883225.1 Candidatus Limnocylindrales bacterium
CCTCCTCGCCCTCCTCCTCGAGGATCGTCTCTCGGCGTTCGCGCATGAGCCAGGCCGGCACGGCGGTGATGACGAGGATCACCGCCGCGACCACGAACAGCTGTCCCAGCACCTCGGCGGCCTCGGCGGAGGCCCAGCGTTCGATGGCGTCGAGCACGAGCGGGTCGCCCAGCGGCTGACCCACCAGCTCCGGCGGCAGGATGGCGTCCCGGTATCCCTGGTCCTCGAGCGCGAGGGTGGTCTGGTCGATGCGGGTCGTGCCGAAGGCCGTGAGTACGGCCATGCCGATGGCCATGCCGGCCATGCGCCCGACCGTGACCGCGGCGCTGGCGGCGCCAAACGCGGCCCGCCCCGCAGCCTCCACCGCGGCCATCGAGCGTGGGGTCACGGTCAGCCCGAACCCAAGACCGAAGAGCGAGAGCGAGGCCACCGGGATCCACAGCTCGGTGTCGATGCGGGTGGTCGAAAGCCAGAGCAGCCCGCCGACCGAGGCGGCGAGACCCGCGAGCGTCACGGCCGTGGCGTCGAAGCGACGCATGAGGAAGCCGGAGAGGAAGGCACCGATGGCCATGAACAGGGCCATCGGCCCCAGCACCACGCCCTGCTCCTCGGGCCCGGCGAAGCGCACGCGGTCGATGAAGGCGGCCATGCCCACGATGGCCGTGGCGAGGGCGTAGCCGGTCAGCAGCGAGACCAGCACGGCGCCGCTGAAGACACGGTCGCGGAAGAGGCGCAGGTCGAGGAACGGCTCGGACGTGCGCAGCATGTGTCGGATCGCCAGCACGCCGGTCACGGCGGCGATGACGGCGGCGATGGGGATGACGGGCAGGTCTCCCGGTTCATCGCCGATGAGCGTGATGGCCAGCAGCCCGGCCGTGAGGGCGATGCTGAAGAGCGCGGCCCCGAGCCCGTCGAGGCGTGAGCTCCCGGGCTCCACGTCCCAGCCGGGCTCCGCGGCCCAGACGTAGATGGCAGCGAGGACCGCCAGCGGTGCGGTGATGTAGAAGACCCAGCGCCAGGCCGGCGTGAGCAGGTCCACGGCGGGGCCGCCCCAGATCCCCACCGATGCCAGGGCGTCACGCAGCTGCAGGTGCTCCAGGATGAGCGCGCCCAGCACGGGCCCGATGGCCATGCCCAGGAACGTGGCCGCGCCGATGAAGCCCAGCGCCCGGGAGCGCGCGTGGCCCTCGTAGAGATGACTCGCGCCGGCCGTGGCCACGGGCAGGATGGCGCCGGCCCCGGCACCCTGGATGACGCGGCCGAAGACGAGCATCTCGAGCGTGTCGGCCGCGCCACAGACGATCGAGCCGATGGCGAACACGATGAGCGCGCCGATCATCAGGCCCGGCAGGCCGAAGCGATCGGAAGCCCGCCCCGCGAGCGGCATGGCCGCGATGTAGGCCACGAGGTAGGCCGTCACGATCCAGGAGGCTCGGCGCAGCTCGGTCCAGCCGGAGAGGTCGAAGAAGATGTCCGGCAGGGCGACCGCGGTGATGAAGAGCTCGACGCCGACGAGCAGCACGCCCAGACAGAGGGCCGCCAGCATCACCGCCCGGGAGGCGCGGCTCACGCGATGACCTCGTGGTCGTAGAGCCTCGCGGCCTCCGTCTCGAGGCCCGGGCCGAGCGAGTGCATGGGCGAATGATGAGCGAGGCCCGCGGTATCCGCACGCGCGGTCGGGTTGACAACGCGCACCTCGGTGCTCTAGCATCAACATCCGCTTATATAAAGGCTTGTTGTTGTTTCATCATCTGCCAGCGGAGGGCCACTTGCCGACTCCGGCACGTATCCGTTCCACCATCGCCGCCGTCACCGATCCGCCCGCGGATCTGAAGGACGTCGCCCTGGTGCACAAGGCCCTCGCCGACCCCACCCGCCTGCGCATCCTCCAGCGCCTGACCGAGGGGGAAGGCACCGTCACCGACCTCATGCGCCACGTGGACCTGAGCCAGCCGCTCGTCTCGTGGCATCTGCGCCGCCTCAGGGCTGCCGGTCTCGTCGAGACCCGGCGGCAGGGGCGCGAAACCATCTGCAGCCTGGGCCGTGAGGCCCTGCTGCGGTTCCACGCACAGGAGCTGCGGCTCCTTGGGCTCGAGGAGGAGGAGTAGTCGTGGGCAAGGGATCGTTCATCAGCCCGGAGCAACGCTCCGGCATCCGCGCCAGGGTCGAGCCCATCGCCCTGGCCATGCACCGGGCAGGGCTCACGCCCAACATGCTCACCCTCATCGGCTTCGGCATCGCCTCGCTCGGCGGTGTGCTGGCCGCTTTCGAACTGTGGATCCTGGCCGGCATCGTGGCCACGGCCGGCGCGGGCTTCGACATGTTCGATGGCGCGGTCGCGCGCGCCTCCGGGCAGGTCAGCAAGCTGGGCGCCTTCATGGACAGCACCTTCGACCGTTGGGGCGAGGGGGTCGTCTATGTCGGCATCGTCATCGGCGCGACGCGGGCGGGCTTCGACCTCGGTGCCTGGCTGGCGGCCGCGGCACTGGTGTCGGCCTTCATGGTCAGCTACACCCGTGCCAAGAGCGAGTCGCTGGGCTTCTCCAGTGGCACCGGCATGGCCGCCATCGGCTTCGCTCCACGCGAGGTTCGCACGGTCATCCTCGGCGTGGCCGTCGTGGTCGCAGGCATCTTCGGCGTTACCCCCGACCTGTTCGACCTCGGCAGCCTCATCCTCGCGATCGGCCTCGGCCTCATCGCGGTGCTGGCCACCATCACCGTGGTCCAGCGCGTCCGGTTCGTTACCGGGCAAGACCCCAACCCCGACAACACCTAGGCACACAGGCAGGAGATCACCCCCATGAGCAACACGGTTCGCGTCGCCATCGTCGGCGTCGGCAACTGCGCCAGCAGCCTCATCCAGGGCCGCTACTACTACGAGAACGCCTCGGAGGACCAGTTCGTCCCCGGTCTGATGCACGTCAGGCTGGGCGAATACCACGTGCGCGACATCGAGTTCGTGGCGGCCTTCGACGTCAACGCCAACAAGGTGGGGAAGGACCTCGGCGAGGCCATCTACGCGGCGCCCAACAACACCATCAGGTTCATGGATGTGCCCCACATCGGCGTGACCGTGCAGCGTGGTCCGACGATGGACGGCATCGGCCGCTACGTCGCCGAGGTGGTGCCGGAGTCCGAGGCGCAGCCGGTCGACGTGGCCGCTGCGCTCAAGGCTGCGGACGTCGACGTGCTCGTGTCCTACCTGCCGGTGGGCAGCGAGGACGCCACCCGCTGGTATGCCGAGCAGGCCATCGAGGCCGGCGTGGCCTTCGTCAACGCCATCCCCGTCTTCATCGGCCGCGAGCCCGAGTGGCAGGCCAGGTTCGCCGCGGCTGGCCTGCCCATCATCGGCGACGACATCAAGAGCCAGGTCGGCGCCACCATCAGCCACCGCGTGCTGACCCGTCTCTTCGACGACCGCGGCGTGCGGGTCGACAAGACCTACCAGCTGAACTTCGGCGGCAACACCGACTTCCAGAACATGCTCGAGCGCGACCGTCTCGAGTCCAAGAAGATCAGCAAGACCAACGCTGTGACCTCGCAGCTCGACTACGAGCTGGCCGAAGGCGCGGTGCACGTCGGCCCGTCGGACCACGTGCCCTGGCTGGAGGACCGCAAGTTCTGCCACATCCGCATCGAGGGCACGACCTTCGGCGACGTGCCCCTGCTGGCCGAGCTCAAGCTCGAGGTCTGGGACAGCCCCAACAGCGCGGGCGTCATCACCGACGCCATCCGCTGCGCCAAGATCGGGCTCGATCGTGGTCTGGTGGGCACGCTCGTGGCTCCCTCGGCATACTTCATGAAGAGCCCGCCCGAGCAACTGCACGACGACGTCGCCCGCAAGCGTGTCGAGGCGTTCATCTCGGGTGCGGACGACACGACCCTGACCGGCGCGGAGCCGGGCGCGGTCGAAGCGGCCGAGGCGGTCCTCGCGGCGGCCTCGGACAAGGAGGCGGTCTCGATCGCCTGACAGGAGGGACGTGTCCGGCGTCGACTACGCACCACACCGCCGAACCGACCGGGGCTGGCTCGTCGGAGCCGTCTCCCGCGCCTGGGAACGGCTGGTGGTGACCGCGTTTCGCGCCACGTCTGCCCTGCTGGTGCGCGTGCCGCTGCGCCTCAGCGAGCCGGTCGCGAAGGCCGGCTTCCTCGCCGGCTACTACCTGTGGCCGTCGAAGCGGCGGATCATCAAGCGCAACGCTGCCCACGTGCTGGGCCTGCCCGCCTCCCACGAGGACGTGGCCGGCCTGGCACGCGGCGTCTACCGCACCTACTCCCGCTTCGCCATCGAGGTCATGCGCCTGCCCAATCTGCCCGCCGATGAGCCCCAGCGGCTGATGATCAAGGAGGGCCAGCGGCACGAGCGGTTCATGGCCCTCTGGCGCGAGTGCCAGACCCAGGGTCGAGGCATCATCGTCGTCTCCGGACACATCGGCAGCATCGAGGTCTTCGCCGGTGCCTATGCCCAAGAGGGCATCCCCACGTACGGCCTGGCCGACGACTCCGCCTTCCCCGAGCTCTTCGAGCTGCTCAACGCCTCGCGGGCGCGCTGGGGCGTGACCATCATCCCCTGGAAGCGCCTCCGCGACATCTTCCGCGTCCTGCGCGGGCCGGCGGTCCTGGGCATGGTCGTGGACTGGGGCTATCGCTCCGGCGATGTGCCCGTGAAGCTCTTCGGCGCATGGACCACGCTGCCGGCAGGACCGGCCACGCTGGCGGCACGCACCGGGGCCACGCTGCTGCCGGTCGTGGCTCGGCGCACCCGGGAGGGCCGCTATCGCCCCGAGATGTACGAGCCGATCGAGGTGAAGGGGGGTGACCCGGCGGCCATCGCCGCGGCCACGCAGGCCATCGCCGACGCCCTCGAGGACATGGTCGCGGAGGCGCCCGAGCAGTGGTACACGTTCAAGCCCATGTGGCCAGCCACCCAAGCCGAGGCCGCTGAGCTCGAGCGGCGGGCGGCAGCAGCGGAGGCCGAGCGTGCCTGAGGCACCGCGCACGCCGCAGGCAGCCCCCCTCGACCCGCTCCAGAAGGTCGTGTTCAGGACGCTCATGGCGGGGCTGTGGCTGGGCCGCAGGCTGCCCGATCGGCCGCTCTACCGCATCGCCTTCGCCATCGGCGCCGGCATCTACCTGCTCCTGCCCGAGCGGCGGCGCCTGGTGCGCTCGAACCTGCGCCGCGTCGTCGACTGGCTCGTGGCCAACGACATGGCCACGTCGCGGGTGCGCCGCGCAGCCGTGGACGAACGCTCGCTCGACCGGCTCGTGCGTGACTGCTTCGGCCACTGGGTCGTGACCTACGCCGAGGCAGCGCTCGGCCCGCGCTACAGCGGTGAGGAGCTCGATCGCCGCTTCGTGCCGGTCTACCCGGAGCACTCGGCCGCCGCGCTGTCGGTGCCGGAGCCGGGCCGGCCCGGGCCCATCCACATGGCCATGCACTTCGGCTCGGTCGACCTCTCGGCGCTCTATGGCGCCCGCGTGGGCAAGTTGCCCCTGACGGGCCCGATGGAGTTCCTCGAGGCACCGCTCGCGCGGGCCTACTTCGACCGCGTGCGCAACGACCTCGACGTCACCATCGTGCCCCTCGAGAACGCGGCGGCGGCCTTGACCGCAGCGCTCGGGCGGAGCGAGGCCGTGGGCATCGTGGCCGATCGCAACATCGTCGGCCGCGGTGTCCCGGCAGAGCTCTTCGGCGGTCCCGTGCGGCTGCCCATCGGCCCGGCCATGCTCTCGGTGCAGACCGGCGCGCCGCTGTTCCTCGAGGCCATCGAGCGCACCCGGGACGGACGCTGGCTGGGCCACACCATCCCGCTCCGACCCGAGGCCGGAGCCAAGCGGCGGGAGGCCACCCGGCAGATCATCGAGCAGGAGGCCCGGGCCATGGAGCGAGTCATCGCACGCGCTCCCGAGCAATGGACCACACTGTTCTTCCCCATCTGGGAGGACGAAGAGGAAGCGTGAACGAGCAGGCCTTCGACCAGGGGCCGGAGAACGCCGGCGATGACCTCCTGCGCATCGATCCGCATGTGCACACGCTCGCCTCCGACGGCATCGACGACGTGGAGACGATGATCGGGGCAGCCATGGCCGCGGGGCTCGACGCCATCGCGGTCACCGATCACGAGCGCGTGGACGCGGCCGTCGCCGGGCAGGCCATGGCGCGATACCGCGGCTGGCCCATCGAGGTCATCGTGGGCGAGGAGATCTCCACCCGCGGAGGACACCTCGTGGGACTGTACCTGAAGGAACGCATCCGCCCCTGGCGCTCGCTCAAGGATTCCATCGCCCGGGTCCACGAGCAGGGCGGGCTGGCCATCATCGCCCACCCCCTCCCGCCGTACCCGCTGTGTGCCAGCGAGCGCACCATCCGCAAGCTGATGGAGGAGGCCGACCCCATCTTCCACCCCGACGGCATGGAGGGCTTCAACCCCACCACCGCCGGTCTCGCGCTGCGCCGTTGGAGCCGGCGAGCACCAGCCCTGGCCGACGAGCTGGGTATCGCCGCCACGGGCGGTTCCGATGCGCACCGGGCGGAGAACGTGGGCACGACGCACACGCTCGTGCGCCGGACCGGCTCGGTCGAAGCGAGCCTGCGCGCTGCGCTCGCCGAGCGCGACACCCGCTGGCGAGGCAGCGAGTACAGCTGGCGCAGCCAGGTCGGCATGTTCGCCCGGCAGACGCGCAAGAACGTGGCTGCGCTGAGCGCTGAGATCAACGGCAAGATCCGCCGCGACGGCACGGGCCGCGACCTTGGCTATCCCGGCGGGAGATCCCGGCCGGTGGCCTTCGATCGCGCCGCCGCCGGTCTGCCTCCCGAGGAAGAGATGTGAAGATCGGCCTCGTCACGCCCTACATCTTCCCGCTGCCGGGTGGCGTCAACGCTCACGTCGGCTACCTCTACGAGAACCTCGTCAAGCGCGGCCACGACGTCCGCATCATCAGTGCCACCCACGGCCCACAGCGCTCGAGCGAGGGCGACATCATCCGCCTGGGCTACGGCTGGTCGGTGCCCACCAACGGCTCGGTCGGCACGCTCACGGTCTCGCACCGCTACCCGCAGTTGGTGCGAGAGATGCTCGAGCGGGAGCGCTTCGACGTCATCCACTTCCACGAGCCCTTCGTGCCCTTCCTCTCGCTGGTCATCCTGCGCTACTCCAAGGCCGTCAACATCGCCACCTTCCACGCCTACTCGGGCTTCAGCCCCTCGTACGAGTTCGGCAAGCGCTTCATGCGCACCCCGGCCCGCCGCCTGCACGGGCGCATCGCGGTCAGTGCCGCGGCCATGCACTTCATCAAGCGCTACTTCCCGGGCGACTACAAGGTCATCCCCAACGGTGTGGACCTCTCGCAGTTCGACGACGTGCCACCGTTCGCTCGCTGGAGCGATGGCGTGCCCAACATCCTCTTCGTCGGACGCTTCGAGCAGCGCAAGGGCCTGATGTATCTGCTGCGCGCCTACTACCAGCTGCGCCTGGAGGGGCTCGGCTGTCGGCTGCTGGTGGTGGGCAGCGGCCCCCAGGCCGGCGAGGCCCGCCGCTACATCGAATCGCGTCGCCTGGGCGGGGTCGAGATGCTGGGCCGGCTGTCGGACCACGACAAGGCCCGTGCCTTCGCCACGGCTGACATCTACGCCGGGCCGGCCACCGGCCAGGAGTCCTTCGGCATCGTGCTGCTCGAGGCCATGGCCAGTGGCACGCCCATCGTGTGCAGCGACATCCATGGCTACAAGGGTGTGGTCCGGCGGAACGAGCAAGCCGTGCTCGTGCCGCCACGTGACGTCGAGGCGCTGGCGGCCGCATTGGGCACGCTGCTTCGTGACCAGGCCCAACGCGAGCGCATGGCCCTGGCGGGCCGCGAGCGGGCAGTGCAGTACGGCTGGGAGAACATCACGGCCAAGGTCGAGGACTACTACAGCTTCGTCATCCGCCGCCTGGCCGCGAGGGACGACCTGCCACCGGGCTTCACCGCGGAGGTGCCGGAGGCGCCCAGTCGCGCCCCGGGCCTGTGGAGCAAGACCGCGGCCATCGAGCAGGCCGCGCTCGAGGCTGAAGCCGCCACCAGCGCCAGGGCGGAGGCCGGGGTGCGCGACTAGGGTCCCGGGCTAGGACCCTGCGCCGCGACCGGCCCAACGACGCGCCACCAGCGCCACGGCGGCCACGAAGACGAGGCTGACGCCACCCACCAGCAGCAGGCCCGACTGGATGATGCCGCTGTCGCTGGCGGGATCGGTGTTGACCGCGAACTGGAAGTCGTAGTTCCAGGTCGGCAGCAGCCCCTGATAGAGGTGGGCGAGCTCGTCCGGCAGCGGGAGGCCCGAGATGTTGGGATACCACAGCAGCAGCCACAGCCCGGCCGCGATGAGCACGCCCAGCACGAAGCGGCGCGGATCACGGGCGCGGAGCACGATCACGGCCGGCACTGCCAGCACGACCAGGCCCATGATCGCCAGCACGTCGGAGCTGAGGGCCAGCCCCGTGGTGGAACCGGTCTCGAGGAAGGCCAGCGCGGCGACCACGCCCACGAGCGTGGCCAGGGCCACCGACACGAGCGCCGCGAGCCACGGGCCGCCGCGGCCGTCAGGGTCCGCGCGGGCGGCGCGCCAGCCGAGGAAGCCCACCATGGCGGCGCCGGCGGCGAGCACGAAGAGCGCGGTCACGCCGCCCTCGCTCAGCTGCGCCGTGCGCGTCACCTCGCCGGCGCAGGCCACGCCGTTGGGGTGGGCCTCGGCGGTGCCGGCGATGATGCACAGGGGCGTGCGCAGCAGCCACATCAGCGGGATGGCCAGGATGGCCAGCGCGGCCGCGGCGCGAGCCAGGAACCAGGTTCGCCACGTCGGCCCATGCCAGAGCTCTGCCAGGAAGTAGGCCAGGGCGGTGACCATGAAGGGCAGGCTGGCGTAGACGTGGTACTGGAACGCGGCGCGGTCGACGCGCGCCCACGGCAGCCACATGGCCGCCCACATCACCACCACCATCGTCAGCGCCAGGCTGCGACGACGCCAGGCCATCCAGGCGGAGAAGCCCATGCCCGCGATCCCCAGCCAGAAGATGACGAGGTTGCCGGTGTCGTAGATGAGGCCGGTGGCGCCCTCGTCGTACCGCTCCTGGAAGAACCACACCGGCTTGAGGTCGAGCGGCCAGGCCCACCACGGCGACGAGGCCGCGTGCTCGGCGCGCAGGTTGTCGTGGTACTGGTACATCGATTCGGTGAGCCCGAAGAGCGTGCGCCCGCCCTCGCTGCCTTCGGCCAGGAAGGGCAGGCTGCCCAGCAGCGGCACGCCCCAGTCGTTGCCCAGCTCCACCCAGGGCGAGTAGGTCACGATGTAGACGGCCAGCGGCAACACCGTCAGCGCGGCCAGCGTCAGCAACCAGGGCAGGACGTGCACGGGCCCGGGTCGCAGCCAGGCGCTGGTGCCGGACGGGGGCGCGGGCGCACCGCTCGCGAACGGCCCGTGGCCGACCATGGCCGCGGTCAGGGCCAGCACAGCCACGGCCACGCTGAGCATCATGGCCAGCCCGCCCAGGGCCGGCATCCGCAGCAGGAACAGGGCCACGCCGGCGGCCAGGGGCATGGCCACGGCCAGGATGACCTCGACCCTGGTCCAGGGGATGGGTCGCCGGATGACCGCCGCCGCCAGCAGGCCCGTGAGCACGAGCGTGAGCGCGAGGAAGACCCAGTTGCGCGTCACGTCCGGCCCCGCGTCGGGCTGGATGGCCATCGTGCCCAGCACGGTCGTGAGGCCGAGCATCCCCAGGAGCGCCATGGCCCGGCCCAGGGCGGAGCGGAACAGGACCAGCAGCCCGAGCCCGCCGATGGCGTAGAGCGCGACCCACTTCGAAGCCAGCGCGAGGCCCAGCGCGGCGCCCGCGCCGACGACGAGGGCGGCTGCGGTCCACGGGCGCCGCGGCGCGAGGTACAGCGGCGCCAACAGCAGCACCGCGAACAGGATGAAGGCCGTGACGTAGACGTCGTTCATGGCGATGCGGGCGTTGGCAAAGAGCATGCCTTCAGCAACGACGAGGGCCGCTGCGATGAGGCCGATGCTTCGCCGCGCGAAGAGCACGCGCGCGAGCAGGAATACCAGCGCCGCGGTGAGCGCCCCCAGCAGCACGCCCGGCAACCGCCAGCCCACGGCGTTGCTGCCGATGTCGATGCCGGCGACGGTGCCGTCCGCGGCCACGGCCAGCAGCTCGGTGCGATCGGCATCGGGCCGGCCGGCCTGGGTGTCCGCGAGCAGGCGCTCGGGCTGGAACGCCAGCGGCACGTCGATGAAGACCGAGCGGCCCTTGGGTTCCACGACGTAGACCGTGGGCTGGCCGCCGGGCTCGAGCCCGAGTACGTGCATCAGCTCCGCCGATCCGTTCCAGGCCATGGTCCCGACCGCACCCGGCATCCACACGGTCTCGGGGATGGCCGGCCCGTCCTCGTCGAGGCGCAAGGTGACCAGGCTCGAGCCGGCCGAGGCGTAGAGCGTGGGCTCGTCGCTCTCGGGGCCGGCCAGGGCCAGGTCGACCACGGGCTCGCCGGTCGGGACCTCCTCGAGCAGGTCGAGGCTCCACACATCGAGCACCTCGATGCCCCGGCTGTCGCCGACCGCCAGCAGGGGTGCCGACTCGAACGAGGCTCCCGCCAGCGCGCCACCCTCGATCTGCTCGAGCACGAGGTCGACGGTCTCCGAGTCGAGCCACGCGGCCACGGTCACGAAGCCGTCGCGATCGAGCACACCGGCGAGCGCTTCGCGATCCCGGCCCAACAGGTCGGCCAGCAGGGTCGCGGTCGCCTCACGGTCGGAGAGCGCTCGCGTATCGATGACCAGTCGCTCGACCCAGGGCAGCTCGACCGCGGCGGCGATACCGACCGCGAGGCGTTCGGAGAGCTGCTCACCGCTGTCGCGATCGAAGCTCACGACCGACCCCAGCGTCACCGCCACGACGGCCGTGTCGGTGACCAGGAGGTGCTGAACGGGCGCACCGGGACCGAAGGAGAAGGGCGTAGCCGCGGCCGCCAGCGCCGCCGGGTCGGCCGCGGCGCCGAAGCGTTGCGCGTCGAACCAGGACGTCTCGAAGCGATAGAGCCGTCCGGCTGGGTCGGCCACGAAGAGCGCGTGGTCGTTCTCGTCCACGGCCACGGCCTGGGCTTCCACGGGCAGCTCGGCCACCAGCTCGCGTGTGGCCAGGTCGTAGACGCCCAGGCGATCGCCCGCGGCCACGTAGAGCCGGTCACCGTTGCGCCGGTCGCCGTCGTCGGGGGCCCAGCGTGGCTCGATGACCGCGTCCGACACGGGCATGCCCAGGTCGGCCTCGCCGGTGACCCCGTTTCCGCCGGCGAGGCGGATGCCCCAGGCCATGGCGTACTTGGCCAGGTGCGGATGGGTGAACTCGTAGATGTCGTGGGGCTCGCCGTACTCCCAGTGCTGCAGGAACTCGGTCGCCGTGCGGGCGTGGTAGACCTCGTCGAAGTACATGCGCACAGGCTGGTCCAGGCGGTAGCCGCGCAGCGTGAGCGTGAGGACCACGAGCACGAGCAGGACGAGCAGGTCCAGGCGCTCGATCCGGCCGCCGAGCTCGAAGCGCAGGAGCGCGCTGCGATCACGTCGCAGCGAGCCCCACGAGAGCCGGGCCGCGAGGAGGTCCGCCAAGCCTGCGGGCCGGTCGGGCTCCGGGGGCGCGGGCGGGAGCCCAGGGTAGGATCCCGGCAGGTCGGGCGGCACTCGGGGCCGAGAGTCCCCGGGCAGCGCCGCCGGCACCGACCAGGCTCGTCTGGCGGCCTCGTCGTCGAAGCCGTCGGGGCTGGTCCGCAGGGTCGGACGCAGCTGCGCCGCGACCCACAGGCCGACGCCCGTCTGCAGCAAGGCCGAGAGCACGATCAGTGGCTCCGTCCGGAAGAGCTCGCCCAGCGGCAGCTCCTCCACGTTCGCACTGCCGTACAGCGGCAGGGTCAGGATGCCGTGCAGGTTGATGAAGGCGCCGACGCTGAGCAGCAGCAGGGCCACGGCCCAGCGGCCGCTGACCACCGCCAGCAACGGCATCAGCGCGACGGCCGGGAAGATGTAGCGCTCGTGCACGCGCGTGGGCAGGATGAAGAACGCGATGGCCAGGAAGGTCACGGCCGCGATGAGCGTCCAGCGGTCGTCGCGGATGGCCCCACGCGCCACGCCCCAGAGGAAGCCGAAGACGAGCAGGGCGGCGCCGATGGCCACGCCCGGGATGGGCCCGATGAGCCCTACCGTGTCATCGCTCCAGCGCAGGGCCTCGGCCAGCGAGGGCTCACCGCCCGCGCCCACGAGGGCCCACAGGTTGTAGGCGTTGACGCTGAGATAGCCGTACCCGCCGGCCGTGCCGAACATGCGCTCGAGGTACTCGAGGGGACCCATGCCGAAGGGCAGGGCGATGACGAGGAAGGCCGCCCAGGCCGCCACGAACGCCGTCAGCAGTCGGATCGGACCCTGCCGGCTCCGGAGCCAGCCTGCCAGGCGCGAGGGCGCCCAGGGCGCGTTGCGGGGCCCGCTGCCGGACCGTAGCAGGTGCCGCTTGAGCAACACCGCGGCCACGATGGGAATGAGCACGACGCCGAACTGCGGCTTGACCAGGGCGGCCGTGGCTGCCAGCGCTGCGGCACCCTCGCTGTTGCCGCGCACGAGCGCGGCCACGCCCAGGAGCACCACCAGCGCACCGGCTGCGTCGGTCTGGCCCCAGAGCGCCGAGTCGTAGAAGGAGACGGGGTTGAAGACATAGAGCGCGGCCGCTGCCAGGGCCAGCCTCTCGCTCCTCGTGCCCGGCCAGGCCCAGCCGCGGACGAGGCGGAAGATGACGTACCCGACCACGAGATCGAGCAGGATGGGGGGCAGCTTGATGAGCTCGGTGGCGTCCACGGCCGAGCCCGAGAGCGAGCCCACCAGCCACAGGGCGTAGAGGTAGGCCGGCGGGTAGTCGGCGAAGCCGGTGTTGGCATAGAACCCCCACGGCCCGTGCTCGGCCATCGAGGCGGCCCACGCGGCATAGGTCGAGAGGTCCGATTCGAAGCCGGAGCCGGGGAACAGGACGTAGGCCACGAGCAGGCGCAGCGCCAGCCCCGCGAGCAGCAGGGCGATGATGGCGGGGCTCAGGGCGAGCACGGACAGGGGGCGGACCGGCTCTCCAGGGCTGCGGCCGACCCCACCCACAGGGGTAGCAGTCACCGACGACGTCCTGCCTCCTGGAAAGCGGAGAAGTGGCGCGAGTATAGCAACGGACCCCCGGCGACCCGCGGACGCCGACTGCGGTAGTTTGAGCGGGCATGCCGACCGACGCCGTCCCCGAAGCGCCTGGTCTCGACTCCGGCCCGGGGGCCTGGCTCGAGCGCCGCCTGCAGGCTGTCGATCCACTGTGGGTCGCGGTCGCCCTGTTCGTGCTGGCGCTGGCGGTCTACCTCGCCTCCAACCCGGCGCGGCCAGACTTTTACGACCACTTCGTATGGCAGGCGCACGCGTTCCTGCAGGGCCGCGCCGAGATCGAGTACCCGGTCGCCGAGGGGCCCTACCAGAACTTCTACTTCCAGGATGTGCTGCCGGTGGCACCGGGGCTGGCCCAGATCCCCTTCCCTCCTCTGCCGGCGCTGGTACTGCTGCCGTTCGTGGCGGCCTGGGGCCTGGGTACCAACGGGGCCGCCGTGGCCGCCGTGCTGGGCGCGCTCAACGCCGTGCTCTGCTGGGTCGTCCTGCTGGGGGTCACGCCGCGCCGCTCGGCAGCGCTGCTGGGCACGCTCTTCTACGCCTTCGGCACCGTGGCCTGGTACGCGGCCATGCTGGGCACGACCTGGTACCTGGCCCACGTCGTGGGCTCCACCTTCCTCTTCATCGCCATCGCCCTCGCCGTGCGCGCCGACGCGGCGAGCGTGCGGGCCGCCACGAGCGTCGGCGGCCGGGCCGTGAGCCGTCAGTTCGCGGCAGGCCTCGCCTTCGGCACGGCCGCGACCGCCCGCCTGACGACGATCCTGGCCGCGCCCTTCTTCGTCTTCGTCGGTGGTGGGCGCGGCTGGGTCGAGCGGGCCGCCGCCGCTGGCGTGGGCGCGCTCATCCCGGTGCTGCTCCTGCTGGGCTACAACCTCGCCACCACCGGCGAGCTCTTCCACCCCGCCTATGACTTCCTGTACGAGACCGAGTACCGGCCACAGCCCGGCTTGGTGAACGCGGACTGGGCTGCCGAGGACCCACGCTACATCCCCCAGAACATCGGCATCATGCTGGGCCAGATGCCGTTGTCGCCCCTGCTCGACGACCCCGCCTGCGCCGAGGCACCGCTGACGCCCGGCTCGCTCCTCGACCGCGAGTGCCCGCTGCTGCAGCCCGATCCGCTGGGCATGAGCCTGTTGCTCACGAGCCCGGCCTACCTGCTGGCCATCCCCGTGCTGCTCTTCGACTGGCGCCGACGGCTGGTGGCTGGGGCGGCCGTGGCGGTGCTGCTGGTGGCCCTCGCCGACCTCAGCCACTTCAGCCAGGGCTGGGTCCAGTTCGGCTACCGCTTCAGCAACGACTTCGCCCCCTTCGCCGCCGTGCTCGTGACGCTGGGTATCGCCCGCCTCCGTGCCGGCTGGCTCTCGATCGCCCTCGTGGCCCTGTCGGCCCTCATCAACGCCTGGGGCGTCTACTGGGGCGTCGCTCTGGGGTGGTAGTCCGCGAGGTGCCGCGCGCACGAGCCTCGGCCTATGCGCTGGCGACGGTGCCGGTGTTCCTCGGCGCGCTCGCGCTCTACATGGCCACGCTCCTGCCCGACGTCGGCGTGTGGGACACCGCCGAGTTCCAGACCCTGGGACCAGTGCTGGGCATCGCCCACCCCACCGGCTATCCCAGCTACACGCTGCTGCTCTGGCTGGCCTCGGTCGTGCTGGGACCGACCGGCAACGAGGCCTACCGGGCAGACCTGCTCTCGGCGCTGCTGATGGCCGGCGCGGCCGCGCTGCTGGCGGCGCGCGTGGTCCTGGCCACGCGGCGATGGCCCCTTGGCCTGGTCGCTGGTGCGACCTTCGCCCTCACGCCCGTGGCCTGGAGCTGGGGCCTCCGGGCCGACCCCCACGTCCTGCACGTGTTCATGGCGGCCCTGCTGCTGGTGCTGCTGGGCGTGTGGCAGCAGCGCGAGCGCGAGGCCGAGGGTGCGGGCGCCCGCTGGCTCGTGGTAGCTGCCGTGGCCTACGCCCTGGCGCTGGGCAACCACGCGCTGACGGTGCTGCTGGCGCCGGGCATCGCGGCCTTCGTGCTGCTGGTGTCCCCGCGGATCCTGTGGCGCCAGCGGCGGCTGGTGCTGGGCTGCATCGCGGCGCTGGCGCTGACGACCGTGCTGGTGTACCTCTACCTGCCCCTCCGGTCGGCCATGGACCCAGCCCTCGATTACGGCGACCCTCAGACCTGGGATGGCTTCTGGTACGTGGTGCTGGGGGAGCAGTTCACCGGCGCGTACGGTCCGCCGCCGGCAGCCGAGCTGCTCGACGGTGTCTGGACACGGCTCGTGGCCAGCTTGGGCGTGCTGGCCATCCTGGCCCTCGCAGGCGCGATCCTGGGCCTCTTCCGGCACCCACGCCTGACGGTCATCGGGCTGCTCTGGTTCGGAGCCACGTGGCTGTGGGCCGTGGGCTACCCGAACGCGGCCATCGAGCGCTACGAGCTCGTGCCCCTGCTGGTGGCGGCCGCGGCCGTGGCGCTGGGGGCAGACGCGATCTGGGATGCCCTGCGCGACGTGCTCGCTCGTGCCGGCCACGTGCTGGCCTACCGAGCCGCTACGGTCGCGCTCGTGGCCGTCCTGCTGGGGCTGTCCATCGGCCCCGCCATCGAGCGCTACGAGCGGATCGACGCGAGCGACGAGACGTGGGGCCGGCACATCGTGGAGGCCACGTTCGCGACCCTCGAGCAGGATGCCGTGGTCATCTCGTGGTGGTCGTTCTCGACGCCACTGTGGTACGGCCAGCATGTGGAGGGCCGGCGGCCGGACGTGACGATCATCGACGACCGCGACATCATCGACGACGGCTACGGTGACGTGGCCGGCGCCATCGAGGCCCACCTCGACGAGCGTCCGGTCTACCTCGTGCGCCTGGGTCGCGATCTCGAGGCCCTGCAGCGGGACTATCTGCTCAGGCCGGTAGCGGATGTACCCATGGAGATGTACCGGGTGGTGGCCGAAGGTAGGGACTGATGACGTCCAGTGCACTGCTGCGCCGCCGGTCCCTGACCGCATGACCGCCGCCAACGAGGCTCCGCCCGCCAGGGTCGAGGCCCTCAGCTACTTCTTCCCGGCACATGACGAGGCCGAGAACATCGAGGCGCTCGTGCACGAGGCGCTCGAGGCGCTGCCGGCCATCGCCGAGCGCTTCGAGATCATCGCCGTCGACGACGGCAGCACCGACGGCACCGGCGAGCTCGCGGACCGGCTCGCTGCCGAGCATCCGGGGGTCGTCCGCGCGGTCCACCACGCGCAGAACCAGGGCTACGGATCGGCCGTCCGCTCGGGCCTCGCGGCGGCTCGTTTCCCGCTCGTCTGCTTCACCGATGGTGATCGCCAGTTCAGGGTCGCCGACCTGGCCCGTCTGACCGCCCGGCTCGACGAGCCCGATGACCGCGGACGCCGGCCCGACGTCGTCGCGGGGTATCGCGTCAAGCGCGCCGATCCCGCGATCCGGCTGGCCTACGCGCGGGCCTATCGCGCTTGCCTGAACCTCTTCTTCGGTCTCGGCGTGCGCGACCCCGACTGCGCCTGCAAGCTCTTCCGGCGCGAGGCGCTCGAGGGCGTCAACGTCGAGTCCGGTGGCGCCTTCCTCTCGGCCGAGCTGCTCATCAAGATCAGGCAGCGCGGCGGCATCGTGGTCGAGCAGGGCGTGCCCCACTACCCGCGCACGGCCGGCCAAGCCTCGGGCGCGGACCCGCGCGTGGTCCTCCGTGCGGTCAAGGACTTCTGGTCGCTGCGGCTGCGGCTGTGGGCCAGCCGGGACACCGCGCTCAAGCGAGGCGACGCGGTCCTGCAGGGGCCGGCTGGCGCCTAGCGTCCGCCTTCCGGCTCATCACCGAGGCGGTCATCGAGCGGGCGGTCATCGTCGTCGTCCGGCGGTCCCAGCACGTCCGCGTCGTCGGGCGGGAGCGCGCTCGGCCCGACGCCACCCTCTGGAGTCTCCCCTTCCAGCGAGTTCACGAACTCACGGAAGACGCTCAGCTTCTCGTCCTCATCGGCCTCCGGGATGACGCCGGCGCGGTCGAGCACGGCCTCGGTGGCGAAGATCGGCGCGGATGTGCGCACGGCCAGCGCGATGGCATCGCTGGGGCGGGCGTCGATCTCGTAGTCGTCACCACCCTGGACCAGCACGATGCGGGCGCGGAACGTCTCGTCGGCCAGGTCCGAGACGACGATGTGGCGCACGCTCGCGCCGAGATCGGTGAGCATCGTGGTCAGCAGATCGTGGGTCAGCGGACGCTCGGCCTCGACGCCCTGGAGCCGCATGGCGATCGACTGGGCCTCCCAGGAGCCGATCCAGATGGGCAGGTAGCGCTCGGTGTCGGCCTCGCGGAGGATGACCACGTGTTGCGAGGAGAGCATGTGCACACGCACGCTCTCGACCACCATCTCTCTTGCTGCGGGCACCATGCGTCTGATTCTAGCGGTGATGGCACGACCGCCATCGCGGGCGCTACCCGACCGGCAGCGTGGCCTTGAAGATCCCGTCCGGCGTGACCCACACGAGCTGGTCGTTCTTGCGCTTGGTCCCCTTCTTGTTGAGCCCGCCCTCGATGACGTACATGCCGCGCATGTCCTCCATCTGCGTGCCCCCGTCCCGGGGATACCACTGCCCGATGTAGCTGCCGTCGACCTTGTCGAAGCCCACGATGCGGCCGTGCCGGGCGTCATACAGGTAGGCCCGGCCGAGCGAGCTGTCGGAGCCCGAGCCGTCGACCATGCGGTATTCATGACCCGGCCGCAGGTCGCCGTCGTCGGGCAGCTCGTCGAGAGCAAAGCGGCCGTCCCACTTGCCGGCCACGTATCGCCG
Organism: Candidatus Limnocylindrales bacterium; assembly: GCA_040883225.1. GTDB lineage: Bacteria > Chloroflexota > Limnocylindria > Limnocylindrales > CSP1-4 > JAFMJV01. The sequence continues at coordinate 18,004 of JBFLKP010000019.1, forward strand.
GAGCGTGTCGTCGAAGAGCGTGTACATGTCGAAGTCGATGTAGATCTGGTCGATCTCGCTGACCTCGTTGCTGGGCGAGGAAAGCCATGTCGTGGGCTCAGCGAAGGAGCTGCCGTCGAAGTTCTGGGTGTACTTCATGACCTGGTTGAGCGAGGGCTCGGCGACGTAGATGCGGTAGGTGCCGACCGGCGGGTCATAGGCCTCGATGTCGCCGTGGTCCTTCTCGAAGCCACTGCGGCCGCGCAGCGTGAGCTTGGCCAGCGTGCCGGCGCCGGCCGAGTTGGAGGGGCTCCAGCGGAAGGGCCGGCCCTTGTCGTCGACGACGATGACGTAGTCCGCCACGGCCAGCTGGGTGGGCCGCTCGATGGTCTTGCCACCGCTGGCCTTGTCGCCCGCCTTGACGATCGTGGCCGACTTGCCGTTGCGCAGGTTGGTGCGGTAGACGGTGCCGTCGGTGCGATCGAGGAAGACGGCACCGTTGCGATCGTCGCTCACGAGGTAGGCCGGGTCGAGGCCCTTGGGCAGCCTGGCGAGGCGATCGACCTTGACCGTCCTGGCGCCGTAGAGCTCGTCGAGTCCGCTGCTCACGCGAGCCTCGAGATCGTCCAGTGCGGATGCGGAGAGACCGGTGCCACGGGCCCGCTCGATCTCCGTCCACGCCTCGCGGTAGTACTCGAGGGCCGTGCCCGGCTCGGTCCCGAGCAGGTTGTCGGCCCGGTTGGCCGCGTCGAGCGCGGCACCGAGGGCGCTGTCGCTGCCGGCCACCCGGCGGCTGACCTCGCGCACGTCCGAGCCGCGCGGGCCCAGGGCCAGCACGAGGCCCACGACGAAGACCACCGCCACCAGCGCCAGCAGGCCCATGGCCGCGCGGCGACGGGTCTCGGCCTTGGACTGGACCGGGCGCACCTCGCGAGCGTTGGCGCGCCGGCGGGGCATGAGCTCCCAGAACCGGTCGCGGACGCCATCGAGGCTGTCACGCACCCCCAGCACGGCCGAGCCCACGGCACCGCCGACCGGGTCGGGCACGACCCCGGGCAGGTCGCCGTACGCATTCCCCACGGGCGCGGTGGCGCGCACCTGCACGCGCGAGGTCTGCTCCTTCGCCTCAACCGCGATGAGCCCGTCCGAGCCGGCACCGCCGGCTGCCACGAAGAGGTGGTGCAGATGCTCCACCGCGGCCTGCGGGTGGAGCGTGAGGACCGCGCTCTTGAGCTCTTCGGTGCCGACGGTCTCGGTCATGTTGCGGGCCACCAGCAGGAGGCCGTCACCGACGCTCAGCTCGCCGCGCCAGACATCGACCGTCAGGCTGTCGGCACCGGGCAGGCCCGCGGGGGCGCTGCGATCGGGCATCAGCAGGCGGGCCGAGCGCACAAGATACGCCTCCGCTCCGCCGAGGGTCGCGAGGTAGAGCTCGTTGTTGCGGATCACGGCGGCCGCCACACCGAGCGAGCCCGGAGGGAGGCCGGCCCCCTCGCGACTGCTGCGCAGCCGGCGATCGGCGGCCTTGATGGCCTTCTCCAGGCAGACCGGCACGCCGGCCGACTCGTCGTAGTAGTACTCGTGGCGGATGGTCTCGGCCACGAGCTTGGTGGCCTCCCGGGCCCTGGGTCCCGGGATGGCCGAGCCGACGACGATGAAGAGCACGCCCTTGGAGCGTGTCTTCGACCCGGTCGACGGCCGAGTGACGCTGACGGTGTCGGCTGAGGTCGATAGCCGGTCCCGCTCACTGATCAGACCATGCTGGATCTCGAGTCGGGTAGCCATGGGCGGCATAGTCTAACGCGGGTCGGCCGAATCCCCCGTAGACGAGGGTCGGACCACCACCCGCAGCTCGCGCAGACGCTGTCCGCCGGGTGCTGAGGCGAAGGCGTCGAGCAGCTCGCTCGAGCGGAGGCGCAGCTCCTGCGCGGTGGGCGGATCGGCGGCCGAGACGATGAGCGAGGGCGGCCGCACCTCGAGCAGGCGTGAGGCTCGGGCCGCGACCGGCACCTGCTCCTCCACGATGCGGCTCCACGAGGCCACCGCTCGCGCCGCGTCGAGCTCCTCGTCCAGGCCCAGCTGGCTGGCGATCCCCGGCAGCAGGTCGGCCAGACGATGGACGGGCCGCTTGCGTCCGCTCACGCTGAAGCCTCGAGTGTGACGCTGCCGGGCTCCACGTGCCAGAGCGTCGAGGCCGCCACGAGGGCCGGGTCGAGGTCGTCGGGCGTGGTCGTGGTCACGATGGCCTGGGGCAGCTCGCCGATGCGGTGCACGAGATGCGCCCGTCGCACGGGATCGAGCTCGCTGAAGACGTCGTCGAGCAACAGCAACGGTGGACGGCCGTCGAGCTCGGTGAGCACGTCGAGCTCGGCCAGCTTGAGCGCCAGGATGGCCGTGCGCTGCTGGCCACGTGAGGCGAACTCGGTCAGCTCGCGCTCACCGGAGACGAAGACGAGATCGTCGCGATGCGGCCCGACCAGGGTGGCCCCGTTCCAGACCTCCTTGTCCGCGGTCTCGCCGAGGCGGCGGCGCAGCGCGCGCTCGTTGGACTCCCCGGGGCCGGGCTCCACGTTGGAGCTGTAGTGCAGGCGCAGCTCGGTCTCTTCGGGTGCGATCTCGCGGTGGGCCTGGGCCAGGGGCCGGGCCACCGCCGCGAGGGCCTCGTGGCGCCAGTCGAGGATGCGCGAGCCGTGCTCGATGATGGCGTGTGTCCAGTACGTCAGCTCGGCCCGGCCCGCCTCTTCCTCTCGGATCCGGCGCAGCAGCGAGTTGCGCTGGGTGAGCGTGCGCTGGTACGTGGACATCACGGCAGCGGCCGTCGGCTCGCGCTGAGCGACGAGCGCGTCGAGCAGGTTCCGCCGCAGCGAGGGTGAGCCCACGATGAGCAGCATGTCCTCGGGTGCGAAGAGCACCGTCCGCAGGATCGGCTGCAGGGCCGCAGCGCGTCGGTTGACGCCGTTGACGCGGACGCGCTTGCGAGCGCCGGAGCCCCTGGTGTGAACCACGACCTCCAGCTCTTCGGTGCGGCCGTCGCTCTCGACGGTGGCCGAGGAACGGGCGAAGTCGGCGCCCCAGCGAACGAGCTCGGGGTCGGCGCTGCTGCGGTGCGAGCGGCCGGTCGAGAGCACGACGAGGGCCTCCACGAGGTTGGTCTTGCCCGCGGCGTTGCGCCCGACCACCACGTGCGGCCCGGACCCGAAGGTGATCTCGAGGTGCTCGTAGCTACGAAAGCCATCGAGCGTGAGCGTGCGGACCGGCATCTATGCGGCCCTGCCGCGGACCGGCCTCAGGAGGGCGTGCGGACGGGCATGATCACGTGCACGTAGGCGGGGTCGTCCACGGGCTTGAGCACGCCGGGGGCCAGCGGGCCGCTGAGCTCGACCGCGAGCTGCTCGGCCTCCATGTTCTGCAGGGCCTCGACCATGTAGCGGGCGTTGAAGGCGATGGTCACCGGGTCGCCTTCGAGCTGGGCCTCCACTTGGCCCTCGGCGTCGCCGATGTCGGCCTTGGCGTTGACGCTGACCGAGCCCGGGTGCTCCTCTTCGCCGAAGCCGAGACGGACGACGTTGGCCGACGAGGAGGCGATGAGCGCGGTCAGCCGGACCGCCTGCAGCAGCTCGTCGCGATCGACGAGCGCGCGGGTGCTGTGCGAGGTGGGCAGGACCGACTGGTAGTTGGGGAACTGGCCGTCGATGAGCCGGCTCACGACCTCGGTGGTGTCGACCTTGAAGATGACCTGGCTCTTGGCCTGGGCCAGGATGATGTCCACCGGGTCATCGGTGTCACCGAGTACGCGCATGAGCTCGGTGAAGGAGCGTGCGGGGATGACCACGCTCGTGTCGTCGACGGGGTTCATGAGCTCGAGGGTCTTGACCGCGATGCGGTAGTTGTCCGCAGCGGCCAGCGTCAGCGTCTTCTCGGAGAACTGCGTGAGCACGCCGGTCAGGATCGGCCGTGTCTCGTCCGCGGCCGCCGCGAAGGTGACCTCCGAGAGCGCTCGCCTGAGCGCCTTCTGGCTGACCTGCGTGGTGGGCTGGTCGCCGGCGGCGGGGATGACCGGGAACTCCTCGGCGTCGATGCCGCGCAGACGGGTCTTGTAGCTGCCCGCGTTCATGAGCAGCGTGTCCTCGCCCTCCATCTCCAGATCCACGCGCTCACCGGTGGGCAGGCCGCCGACGACGTCGGTGATGAGCCGGGCGGGCACGGTCATCGTGCCTTCGTTCTCGATCTTGCCCGGCACCCACACCGAGATCCCGATCTCGAGGTTGGTGGCGGTCAGGCGCAGCCCACCATCCTGGGTCTTCAGCAGGACGTTGGCGAGAACCGGCAGCGTCGCACGACTGCTGACGGCGCGACTCACGAGGGATAGGCCTCGCGCCAGGTTCTCCTGCATCAAGGACAGCTTCACGAGCGAACGAGCTCCCTGCGAGATGTAGATGGGTCTTTCGTATCTTCTCATCTCACAGTCATCTTCATGGTGTGGTTCTTGTTGATGACCAGCGCTCCTCGCTCGGGCGCCCACGCTCATCGGCGGCTCATCGGCCTGTGGACTACCAGCGCGGCGGGTGTGCATGCCTCAGGGACCGTTGTGGAAGACCGCACCAGATGCCCACGGACCGTCCCGCATGAGACCTGACCGGCGTCCACCGGCGCGTTCCGCACCCGAGCGTCGCGGGCGGACCTTCTCCACACCCTGTCCCCCGATCCGGATACCCCCGGTGCTGCTTCCCGGACGGGCCCACGGCCCACCTCGACGATCCTGACGCCGGCCTCCCGACGACGGTGCACCGGGCGGACCATGACGCCGAGCCGATGCGACCGGCGCTCCGGACACGCG
>JBFLKP010000020.1:0-14006 GCA_040883225.1 Candidatus Limnocylindrales bacterium
CTGGCCGGCGGCGAGGCGCAGCCGCTGACCGACCTGCCCGAGGACGTCACGGACCTCGCCTGGAGCCCAGACAGCGCCCGGCTCTGTGTCGTCTCCGCGGCCACCTCGGCCAAACGCGAGACGGCCCCGCCCGACCCGGGCCAGCTTCCGCGCCGCGACGCCCGGCTCATCGACGAGCTCGGGTACCAGCTCAACGGCGCCGGCTTCATCTACGAGCAGAAGTCGAATCTCTGGATCGTGGAGGTGGCCGATGGAGCCGCCCGCCGCCTGACCTCGGGGCGCAGCCGCGACAGCCAGCCTGCCTGGAGCCCTGACGGCAAGCGGGTCGCGTTCGCCTCCGATCGTGGACCCGACCCCGACCTCAACTGGCGCTCGAGCATCTACCTCGTCGACGCCGACGGCGGCAAGCCGGTGCTCGTGAGCGGCGGCAAGGAGCGCTCCTTCGGCTTTCCCGCATGGAGCCCGGACGGCAAGCGCATCGCCGCCTGCGGTCACCGCCTCGAGTCGGGCAATCCAACCCGCGACGACGTGTACCTGTTCCGTGCCCGGGCCGACCAGCAGGGCCAGAGCCTGACCGCTGACGCCGACCTCTTCGTCGATGCGGCCATGAACAGCGACCTCCATGGCGCGTCACCGGTCGGACCCCAGTGGGCGCACGACGGCGCATCGATCTACTTCAACGCACCCGTCGAGGGCTCCTTCGAGCTGTGGCGCGTGCGCCTTGCCGACCAGCGCCTCGAGCGGCTCACGAAGGGCCGGCACATGCTCGTGCTGCCGTCGATCGCCGCCACCGCTGAACGCGTGGTGGTGGCTGCGGTGCGCGGCACGGCCACGGCAGCGCCGGACGTGGTGGTCTTCGAGGTGAAGGTCCCGAGCAAGGATCCGGCCACGCCGGTCAGGCCCAGAGCCATGCGTCGGCTGAGCGCGCTCATGGATGAGGCCTGGTCGGGTATCGAGCTGGTGGCACCGCAGCCGCTCTGGACCGCGGTCGATGGCCGTCGGGTCCAGGGCTGGTTCTACGAGGCACCGGGGAAGCGCGGGGTGCCGGCTCCCGCGGTCGTCGAGATCCACGGCGGCCCGGCCACGCTCTACGGCTTCAGCCTCATGTGGGAATGGCAGGTCCTCGTCGCGCGCGGCATCAGCGTCTTCGCCTGCAACCCGCGTGGCTCGACCGGCTACGGCCAGGCCTTCGCGAAGGCCAACTTCCGCGACTGGGGTCCGGGCCCCCAGGCCGACATCGAGGCCGGGCTGGACAAGCTGGCCGCGGCCGGGAAGGTCGACCCAGAGCGAGTCGGTGTCACCGGCGGCTCCTATGGTGGCTACCTCACCGCCTGGATGATCGGCCACACCGACCGCTACAAGGCGGCCGTGGCTTGCCGTGGTGTCTACGATCTCGCGGTGGAGATGACCAGCGGCGACCTGGGCGGCCCGCTCTTCGGGCACTACGAGCTGGCGGCCCAGCCGTGGTCCCATCCCGAGCTCTATCGCCAGATGAGCCCGCTGACCTACGCCGCAGAGATGCGCACGCCGCTGCTCATCCAGCACGCCGAGCAAGACCTGCGCTGCCCCATCACGCAGGCCGAGCAGCTGTTCAGCGTCCTGCGTTCGCTGAAGCGCCCGGTGCGGCTGATGCGGGTGCCGGGGGAGAGCCACGAGCTGACCCGCAGCGGCAGCCCCTTCCGGCGCATCGAGAACGTCGAGCGCATCAGTGACTGGTTCGTCCACTACCTGGTCGACGGGGCGCGTACCCTTCCTCCTACGTAGCGCGGGGTAGTCGTCATGGCAGACGAGCTCAGGATCGCAGCCGCCATCGACGTCGGCAGCAACAGCGTGCACCTGCTCCTGACGGAGCTCGGTGGCGAGGTCCTACGGGACGAATCGGTCTTGCTTGGCCTGTGGGCCATGGTCGACATGGAGGGCTTCATCCCCGATGAAGGCCTGCGTGAGCTCGTCGGAGTGCTCTCGGGCTACGTCACCGAGGCCACCGATGAGGGCGCCGGGTCCATCACGCTCGTGGCCACCGAGCCCCTCCGCCGGGCCTCCAACCGGAGCCGCGTTAGGGCCGCCGTGCTGGCCGCGACCGGACTCGAGCTGCACGTGCTGAGCCACGAGCAGGAAGCGCTGCTGACGGTCCTGGGGGTGCTCGAGGGCCAGCCCGCCCGTGAGCCCACGATGGTGCTCGACATCGGTGGCGGTTCCTCGGAGGTCGTGCTCCTGGAGCCTGGTGCCGATCCGGTGGTCGGCGTCATCCCGGTCGGCTCAGCGCGGCTCACCGCGCAGCACGTCGAGGACGACCCACCGACCGAGGCCGAGGTCATGGAGCTGCGGGCCGAATCGCACCACCTCTTCAGCAGCCTGCCTACCGGACACCCGAAGCGCGGCATCGTCGTGGGTGGCTCAGGCACCAACCTCATCCGCCTCACCACCCGCGAGGGCGACGAGGATGCGCCCGACAGCGGGCTCATCGACACCGACCGCACGGCGCAAGCCATCGAGATCGTGATGGCTACCCCGTCCTCCCAGCTGGTCGAGGACTACGGCCTGCGTGAGCGCCGGGTGCTCCAGATGGCGGCCGGGGCCAGCCTCATCGAGGCTGCCCTCGACTGCTACAACCTGTCTGCCGTGGAGGCCTCCGACGCGAGCCTGCGGGAGGGCATCATCCACGCTCGTACGGTCGCCGGCGATGCCTGGCTCGACGAGCTGCCGACACTGGTCTCGGGCGTGACCCCGAACGTTCGGGCATAGGTACGCTACGAGCAAGGGGCCAAACCTGGAGAGAGAGGGATGATGAACGAAGCGGCGGCAGACGAACGACGCCCGGACTACGCGCTCAGCGCAGAAGAGGTGCTCGAGCGCGCGGGCGTGGACGCCAGGACCGGCCTCAGCGCAAGCGAGGTCGCCACGCGCACGCGGCAGTACGGGCCCAACAAGTTCAGCGAGGCCCGCGTCGAGCCCACCTGGCGGCGGTTCCTGCGCCAGTACGAGGACCTCATGCAGCTCGTGCTGGTGGGCGCCGGCATCGTCAGCATCGTTCTCGTCGGCACCATCAGCACCGGCGTCGGGCTCCTGGCGCTGACCGTGCTCAACGCGCTCATGGGCCTGAGCCAGGAGGGCAAGGCCGAGGCGGCGGTGTCAGCGCTGCAGGAGATGATGATCGTCACCGCGCGGGTTCGACGCGATGGAGAGCTCGTCCAGCTCCCCGCCGAGGAGCTGGTGCCGGGCGATGTCGTCGCGATCGAGGCCGGCGATCTCATCCCTGCCGACGGCCGCCTCATCTCGTCGGCCACGCTCGAGGTCGACGAATCACCACTCACCGGTGAGTCGCTCCCGGTGGCGAAGGACGCGGCCGTCGTTTCCGAGCCCGACACGCCGCTCGGCGATCGCGTGGGCATGGTCTTCATGAACACGAGCGCCACCCGCGGCTCGGCGACGTTCGTGGTGACGGCGACCGGCATGCAGACCGAGGTCGGTCACATCTCCGAGCTGCTCGAGTCGGCCGAGGAGCTCGAGACACCGCTCACGCGCCAACTCGCCGCGCTGACCCAGCGCCTCATCGCCATCGCCGGGGTGGCCCTCGTCGCCTCCATGGTGCTCGGCCTCCTGCGAGGTGAGGAGTTCGATGTCCTCTTCGTGGCCGGCGTGGCCTTTGCCGTGGGTGCCATCCCGACCGGCCTGCCGACGATCGTGACGTCGATCCTCTCGCAGGGCACGCGCACACTCGCCGCAGCCGGTGCCATCGTCAAGCGGCTGCGCTCGGTCGAGACCCTCGGCTCGACATCGGCCATCAACTCGGACAAGACCGGCACGCTCACGCTCAACCAGATGACGGCGGTCGAGATGGCCACGGTCGGGCGCCACTACGAGATCACCGGCACCGGCTACGGTATCGCCGGCCAGATCCTCCACGAGGGCGGCGCCGATGCGGTCGACCTCGAGCCGTTCCTGCTGCCGATGGTGCTGGCGTCGGATGCCGTCGTCCGAGACGGCACCCTCGTGGGCGACCCCACCGAGGGTGCGCTCGTCGTCCTCGCCGCCAAGGGCGGCGTCAGCCCGGAGGTAACGCGCCAGCGCTATCCGCGCCTCGCGACGCTGCCGTTCGATGCTGCCTACAAGCTGATGGCCACGTTCCACCGCGTCCAGGACGAGGCCGGCCGCGAGGTCGTGCGCGCCTACATCAAGGGTGCGCCGGACCAGCTGCTTGCGCGGGCTGCGGACGTCTACGCCCGCGAGGCTGAGCCGGTCGTCGTCACCGACGAGGTTCGTGGACGCTACATGGAGGAGAACGACGCGCTTGCCGCCAAGGGCCTCCGGGTCCTGGCCACGGCGCGGAAGGACCTCGCGCCCGACGACTTCGACCCCCGCGGCGACCTGCTCGAGCAGATCGAGGGGCTCACACTCATGGCCCTCGTGGGCATCATGGACCCGCCGCGGCCGGAGGTGAAGGACGCCATCGCCACAGCGCACCGCGCCGGCATCTCGGTCCGCATGATCACCGGCGACCACGTCGTCACGGCCGAGGCCATCGGCCGCGAGCTGGGCATCCCCGGGCGTGCCATCAGCGGCGCGGATTTCCGGGCCATGACCGACGAGCAGGCGCTGGCCGAGCTCGACGACATCGGCATCATCGCCCGCGTCACACCCGAGGACAAGGTGCGCCTGGTCCAGCTGCTGCAGCAGGAGAAGCGCATCGTGGCCATGACCGGCGATGGCGTGAACGATGCGCCGGCACTGAAGCAGGCTGACATCGGCGTGGCCATGGGCATCACCGGCACGGAGGTCTCCAAGCAGGCCGCCGTGATGATCCTCACCGACGACGACTTCTCGACGATCGTGCGCGCGGTGAGCCTCGGCCGCAGCCTCTACGACAACCTGCAGAAGTACATCCGCTTCCAGATGGCCGGACTCTTCGGGTTCATCGCCACGTTCCTCGGCGCCAGCCTCTTCTGGATCGCGGCCGGCGCGCCATTCCTGCCGGCGCAGACGATCTGGGTCAACTTCTCGGTCCAGGCGGCGGCCGGCCTCGGGCTCGGGTACGGCGTGGCCAGTACGGGCCTCATGGAGCGTGTGCCCCGCCCGTCCGGGGCCCCCATCCTCTCGCGGCGCGCGCTGACGCACCTGGCCGTCATCGGCCTGTTCATGGGCGTCGGCACGCTGCTCGTCATCGACCTTGCGTCGCGTGAGTGGGGTGAGGCCGTGGGCCGCTCGATGGGCCTCGCCACGTTCTCCTTCATGAACATCGCCTTCGCGCTGGGCACGAGGGACACGCAGCGATCGGCCTTCAGCCACGAGACGCTGGCCGACCGAGCCCTCATGATCGGGACGGCCATCGGCATCGCGATGACGTTCGCCGCATCCGAGCTGAACCTGCTGCAGCGGCTGCTCGACACCGTCTCGCTGACCTTCGAGCAGTGGGTCGTCTGCGCGCTCGTGGGCTTCACCATCCTGTTGCTGTCCGAGCTTCGTAAGCGCGTCTGGAAGGTGCCCTTCGACGACGCCGACGTGTCGGCCTGACCCGACCACGCTGCCGGCGGTCGTTCAGCCGTCGTCGGTCGTGACCTCGTCGACGATGCCGATGACGACCGTGCGGATGGGCGCGCCCGGAGCACCCAGCACCTGGCGCGCGCCGTTGCCCTCGTCGAGCAGCAGGACGGTCTCGCCCGCGCCGGCGCCGATGCTGTCGACGGCGATCTGGTAGCCGCCGGAAGCCGTGCCGTCGGGGCCCACGAGATCGACCAGCAGCAGCGTGCGATCCTCGAAGTCCACCGCGTTGATCGTCGAGGTCACGTTGCCCACGACCCTCCCCAGCTTCACGCGTCGTCCTCCACGCCCGGCAGGGTGGTGACCTCGTCCACGATGCCCACGATGGCGTGGTCGACCGGCACGAACGTGTCCTCGAGGGCCTGCGCTGCCTCTCGGGCGGCCACGAAGTAGACCAGCTCGCCGGGACCGGCCATGTGCACCGCGTCCGCGGCCACCACCGGCGTGCCCCTGGGCCGCTGGCGTCGGTCGAGCGGCTGGATGATGAGCAGCTTCACGCCGTCGAGCCCGGGCACCTTGGTGCTGGCCACGACCGTGCCGGTCACGCGAGCGAGCTGCATGGCTAGTCCTTCACCCGGCTGGCGAAGCGTCCGCTCGCGGCGAGCTCATCGGCCATCTCCGTGTGCAGCTGGGCGATGACGCGCGAGTGCAGGCCGCGGGCCTCACCCACGGCCGCGGTGCCGATCTCGACGGCCGCTTCCACATCGGTCACGGTCCCGCCGAAGAGCAGGTAGCCCTTGCCGCCGAGATCGTCCGCGAGGTTGAGCTCCAGGAGCCGTACCTGCGCGCCCTTGAGCCCGGCGTCGGCAGCACGGATGACGGCCGGGACGGTGGCGGTCTCGATGATGCCGAGCGCCTCCGCCTGCCCCGCCTCGCGCCGACCACGCACGCCCGCCACGACGTCGGGATGGACCGCCGGCAGGAAGGTCACGTCGCGGACGGCCAGCCCGCCGATCTCCCGGCCGGCCTGGAGCGCCTCCTCCACGTCGGCCACCTCGCCGCCGACGAGCACGAGGTACTTGCCCGGGTGCACGGTACCGGCGCGCAAGACCTCCACGGGCGCGCGCTTGACCATCGCGTCGCCGGCCTCGATGCCGGCCGCGATGGACTCGAGCTCCAGCAGCCCGAGGGCCGGTTCGATGGGAGCAGGCGCCACTAGACGATCCTCAGCGCGCCGACCACGGTCACGCGGCGTTCGCGGGAGAACGTGCGCGGCCGGGTCATGCCATCGCCGGTAGGGGAGGCGATGGAGAAGGAGGTGAAGCCCTCGCCGTCCGCACCCAGCCCACCGAGGTTGGGGCCGTTGGCCACGAAGATGGAGCAGTTCATGGCCCGCGCCATGCGCGTGATGGCGTCGACGTTCGTGCTGTGGATCGAGGCGGTGTGGCGGAAACCGTGCTCCATGCGCACCGCCAGGTCGATGGCCGTGTCCACGTTGCCCACGCGGACCACCGGCAGCACCGGCATCATCTGCTCGGTCCAGGCCAGGCTGTGCTCGCGCGGCACGTCCGCCACCAGCAGACGCGGCTCGGCGTCCGGCTGCACGCCGATCTGGGCCAGGATCCGCGAGGCATCCTTTCCGATCCAGGCCGGGTTCATGACGCCCGGCTTGCCCGGCGCGCCAAGCTCCTTGAAGATGACGCGCTCGAGCTTGCGCAGCTCGTGCTCCTTGAGCAGGTAGGCGCCGTGCTGCCCCATGGCGCGCAGCAGTCGGTCCGCGATGGTATCCACGGCGAGCACGACCTTCTCGTCGATGCAGACGAGGTTGTTGTCGAAGGAGGCGCCGCGCACGATGTCCGCCGCGGCCTTCTCGATGTCCGCGGTGCCGTCCACGACCGCGGGCGGGTTGCCGGGTCCGGCGGTGATGGCCCGCTTGTCCGTCCTGAGCGCCTCGCGCACCACGCCTGGACCGCCGGTCACGAGCAGCACGCGGATGTCCGGGTGGTTCATGACCGCGCGGGCGGTGTCGATGGTGGGCACGGCCGCGGCGGTGACGAGGTCCGGTGGGCCGCCGGCGCCGACGATGGCGCGGTTGAGAAGCCGGATGGTCTCCGCCGAGCAGGCCGCCGCCGATGGATGTGCGTTGAAGACGACGGCGTTGCCGGCGCTGACGATGCTGATGGTGTTGTTGATGATCGTGGAGGTGGGGTTGGTCACGGGCGTGATGGCGCCGACGATGCCGAAGGGCGCCCACTCGGTGACCATCATGCCGTTGTCGCCCGACACGGCCTGGACCTCCAGGTCCTCGGGGCCTGGCGCCTTGGTCGTGACCAGCCGGTTCTTGACGATCTTGTCCTCGTAGCGGCCGATGCCGGTCTCGCTGTGGGCCATGCGCGCGAGCTGCTCGGCATGCGCGAGCATCGACTGGCGTACGGCCTCGATGACGGTCACTCGCCGCTCCAGGCCGGCATCGCCGAAGTCGCGGAAGGCTCGAGCCGCCGCCGCCACGGCGTCATCCACGGTGGCATGGATGCCATCGCCCAGCTTCACCTCGGCGGCCCTGGCGACCTCGGCGCCGGCTTGCATGCCGGTGCCAGGGTGGGCGGCATCGGCCGTGGCCAGGCGCCGCTGCACCCGCTCGATGATCGCGGCGATCTCGCGTTCGTCCATCACTCTCCGACCGCTACTTGCGGTAGATCTCCTTGCCCTCGACCTCCCACTGGTCGACGATGGCCATGATCACCGCGTCGCAGGGCTTGTCCCTGGTGGTCTCGGTGTTGCGCGCGGAGCTCCCGCTCGCGTACAACACGACCTCGCCCACGCCGGCCCCGACCGCATCGGCCGCGACGACGTAGCCGCCGGTCTCCTTGTCCTCCGCGTCGAGCTGGCGCACGACGAGGAGCTTCCAGCCCTCGGTCAAAGGCTCCTTGCGGGAGGCCACGACCGTGCCGGTCACTCGTCCGAGCAACATCTGCGTTCCTCGTCAGGTCCGGGCGCCGGACCCGTGAGCCCGGCGCCCATCCCCGATCGCTACTTCTTCTTGGTGCCGGTCTCGGCCTGGGCCTCGTCGAGCCGACCGAGCGGCAGGACCAGGTCCACGTTCGCGTGCGGGCGGGCGATGACGTGGCTGCTGACCACTTCGCCGACCTTCTCCGCGTTGCGCACGCCGGCCTCGACAGCGGCCTTCACGGCCGCGACGTCGCCCCGCACGACGGCGGTGACGTAGCCACCCCCGGTCTTCTCGTAGCTGACCAGCTCGACCTTGGCGGCCTTGACCATCGCGTCGGCGGCCTCGACCACGGCGGTGAACCCGCGCGCCTCGATCATGCCCAGTGCTTCAGCCATCGTTCCTGTCTCCCTTCGCTTGTGCCTGCTTCGGTGGTCGTCGTCTTCGGTGTGGTTCGCCGCTCGCTATTTCTCGCGTCCCTCCAGGCCCTCGACCGCGGCCAGCGCCGCGCGCCAGCCGACGTCGATGTCGCGCTCCTCGCCGCCGAGGTAGATGCGGCCCATGGAGCCGAAGTTGCGCACCTCGAGGACGTTGATGTCCGCGGCCTTCTCGGCCTCGTTGGCGGCCAGCGCAGCGTAGGCCGCGGGCTCCATCTCGAGCACGTAGAGGGTCTGGCCGGGGATCAGCATCTGGCCGTGGCGCGTGCGGTTGATGAGCTGCGCCTGGTGGTCGTCGACCCGCCGGATGATCTGACTCGAGGCCACCTTGGGCTTGATGCGGTCGGTCTCCCTGAGGCCGATCTCATCGAGGATGGCCGCGCCCGCGGCGCGCACCTCCGACTGCTCGGGGGAGTGGACCTCGAGCATGCCGTAGTAGCGCTCGATGATCTGCATGCCCGGCTTCACGTTCGTGGACTTGAGCGCGATGTCCGTGAGCCGGTTGATCTCGATGCCGGGCGAGATCTCGATCGACAGGGAGGCGTCCCCCGCGAGGGGCAGGAAGCCCTGCGCGACGGTGCCCAGGAAGGCCGCGTACTGGGCCTGCAGGCTGTCGATGAATGAATAGGCCCGAAGCTCAATACCCGCCACTGGCGCCTCCCGTCTGTCCGCTTACGATCTTGACGCCGGCCGAAGCTCCGATGCGGGTGGCACCGGCCGCGATCATCTCCTGGACGTCCTCCGCCGTGCGGATGCCGCCGGCGGCCTTCACGCCCATCTTGGGTCCGACCGTCTCGCGCATGAGCGCGACGTCGTAGATGGTGGCGCCGCCCTTGGCGTAGCCGGTGGACGTCTTGACCATGTCCGCCTTGGCCTCGCGGGCCAGGCGCGAGGCGATGATCTTCTCCGCATCCGAGAGGAGGGCGGCCTCGATGATGACCTTGTTGATGGCGCCCGACTCGTGGCAGGCGTCGCTGACGCGTGCGATGTCCGAGCGCACCAGGTCGTGGTCGCCGCTCTTGAGCGCGCCGATGTTGATGACCATGTCGATCTCGCGAGCGCCATCGCGCACCGCCCGTCGCGTCTCGTAGGCCTTGACGTCGCTGGGCGTGGCCCCGAAGGGGAAGCCGATGACCGAGGCCACGGCCACATCGGTATCACGCAGCCGGGCCGCCGCGCGGCGAACCCACACGGGGTTGACACAGACCGAGGCGAAGCCGTGCCGTGCGGCCTCGTCGCAGATGCGATCGATGTCGGCGGCGCTGGCGTCCGGTTTGAGCAGGGTGTGGTCGATGTAGCGCGCCAGGTCGAGCGGGACATCCTCGGCCTTGCCCTGGTACTCGATACGGTCGGCGCCCTCGGCCATGAGCGAGCGGACCTTGGTGGCGCAGTCCGACGCGCAGGCCTGCAGGCAGCCCGCGCAGGGGTCGTCCCCGGCGCTCCCGCCGCCAAGGGCGGCCAGCACCTCTCGGGTGATGGCCTCGACGAGCGCGTCCCGGTCCGGTGTGGTGTTCGTCATCTGTCCTTTCCCCCGGTGACCCCGGTGTACGAGCGTTCGATGGCGCTGATCTTCTCGACGCGCCGGCCGTGCCGTTCCGCGCCCCACTCGGTGTCCAGCCAGGTCTCGACGATCTGGAGCGCCAGGGGCTGGCCCAGGAAGCCGGACCCGAGCGTGAGGACGTTGGCGTAGTTGTGCTCGCGGCTGTTGCGAGCCGACGAGATGTCGTGGCAATTGGCGGCGCGCACACCGGGCACCTTGTTGGCGGCCATGGCCGAGCCGATGCCGGCACCGTCGACGACGATGCCGCAACAAGCCGTGCCGTCGGCGACCAGCCGCGCCACTGCCAGGGCGAGGTCGGGGTAGTCGACCGCTTCGTCGCTGTGCGTGCCGCAGTCGCGCACGACGTAGCCGTGCTCCTCGAGCCACCTCCCGATGGCGTCCTTGAGGCGCCAGCCGCCGTGGTCGCCGGCGATGGCCACGACGGTGCGGCCGTCAGCGGCCGGCGCGGCCTCGGTGCTGCCTTCGAGCGTCTGGTCGACGATGCGTTGCACGAGCGCGCGGACCTCCTCCGCCGAGGGCCGTCGAGAATCAGCCATGGGCGAGCACCCACGTGGCGGTGGCCTCGTCGGTCACGAATGACGTGATGCAGGCCGATCGCAGGGCGCCGAGGGCGACCGGGCCGCGCCCGGGACCGGCGGCGAGGCCCACCGTGCGCTTGCCTCGGAGCGTGGACAGGGGCAGGCCGACGGTCCGCTCGTCGAGCGAGGGCAGGGCGATCCTTCCCTCGATGGTGATGAACCGGCCCAGTACGTCACCGACCGCACCGGCCTTCTGCAGCCGTCGCTGGTCGCGCCTGTCGAGGTAGCCCGAGGTCACGTGCACCGAGTCCGGTCCCATGACGCCCATGCCGAAGACGGCGCTCCCCGCGCGTCGCGCGGCCCTGAGGGGAGCGGCCACGGCGGCATCCGCCTCGAGGGCCTCGCGCAGCTCCGGCGTGCCCACGATGGCGGGGGCGGGCATCAGCTGGATGGCGGCGCCGGTGGTGGTGCCGAAGCGCTCCACGACCTCCTGGTAGCGGGTGGGCCGCGCGGAGCGGCTGATGGCGCCGTTGAGCTGGACGATCTGGTCCGCGCTGGTCCAGCCCGGCTGCAGTCGAGCTGCCAGCTCGATCATGGTGCGGCCCCAGGAGACGCCGATGACGCCTGAGGGGGCGAGCGCGGCGAGGTGGTCCGCGGCCGCGTCCGCTACCCGCTCGCGAGCGAGCTGCTCATCGTCCGCGTCAGGCACGTCCACGACCACGGCGTCGGTGAGGCCGAAGCGTTCGACCAGCGCGTCCTCCAGAACCACCAGGCGTGCCGCGGGGTGGACGATCTCGATCCGGACCGCCTGCTCCTTGAGCGCGCGGTCCAGCAACCGGCCGACCTTGAAGCGGCTCACGCCCAGGCGCTTGCCGATGTCGTCCTGCGTCAGGTCCCCGTGGTAGTAGAGCTGGGCAGCCCGAAGCATCAGGCGCGTGTCACCGGCTGGGGTCGCCATGCTCATCTGTGCAGACCACTGCTCATATGTGCTAAGCCTAGCACCGGTGGCCGCGCTGTCAAGGGAGACACCGATGCGATCGAGAGCGGGCGCGTCTACGTCGACCCGTGGGATGCCCTCGATCTCGAGGCGGACGCGGTCCAGTACCTCTACGTCCTGGGCGACAGCGCGATCGCTGTGACCGCCATCGACGACGAGACCGCGACCTGGTTCCTCGACCAGATGCCGTAGCGATCGGCGGAGACGCCGGCCGCGCACGTGGCATGGCGGCGTCCGGCGCTGACGAAGCCCGACAGCCAGGTGCGTGCATCACCCAGCTGCCGGGTCACTCGGGCTTCAGCCTTCCGCCGCAGCCTGCAGCCTTGCCAGGTCGGCGCCGCGGATGGCCTCGAGGTGCTGCGTGATGCGGCTTGCGGGCCAGTCCCACCAGGCGACCCGCAGCAGTTGCGCGACGGTGGCCTCGTCGAAGCGCATGCGTACGACCCGCGCCGGGTTGCCGCCGACGATGGCGTACGGCGGGATGTCTCGTGTCACCACCGAACGGGACGCGACGATGGCGCCGTCGCCGACCGTGACCCCCGGCATCACCAACGTCTCCATGCCCAGCCAGACGTCGTTGCCCACGACCGTGTCGCCGCGACTCTGGTCGGTCCAGGTGGCCGGATCGAAGCCCGCCTCCCAGCCGTGCCCGAAGATGTCGAAGGGGTACGTCGAGAAGCCGCCCAACGCGTGGTTCGCACCATTCATCACGAAGCGCACGCCTGTCGCGATGGCCGTGAAGCGGCCGATGACGAGCCGGTCCCCGTAGAAGTCGTAGTGATGCAGGACGTTGCGCTCCTCGAAGGCCTCGGCACCATCGGGGTCGTCGTAGTAGGTGTACTCGCCCACGACGATGTTCGGGTTGGTGATGGCGTTGCGCAGGAAGGCCACGCGTTCGGCATCGGGCAGGGGATGGCGCGTGTCGGGGTCGGGACCGTGCACTCGGGCACCTCCGGGTTCGTGGCGTGGGACGTCGTCCTCAGCGTGATCCGGTGGGCGTCGCGCCGGTCGACCCTTGACGCTGCTCGCTGTGTAGCATCGGCGCCGTGTCCCGGTCACCGCTAGCCGAGCTTGCGCGCGAGTTCCTCCGTCTCGGACTCACGGCGTTCGGGGGTCCCGCTGCGCACATCGCGATCATGCAACGCGAGTTCGTGGAGCGGCGGGGGTGGCTCTCCCGCGAGCGGTTCGTCGATCTGCTCGGGCTCTCGAGCCTGCTGCCAGGCCCGTCGTCGACCGAGGTCGCGCTGGGCATCGGCTTCGAGCGCGCCCGGTGGCCTGGCCTGCTCATCGCGGCCTTCGGCTTCATCGTGCCGGCCAGCCTCATCGTGCTCGCCATCGCGGTCGTCTACGGCGAGCTGGGCTCGCTCGACTGGGTCAGCGCGCTGCTCTACGGCATGTCGCCGGTGGTCATCGCGGTCGTCGTCCAAGCCATGCTCAAGCTGGTCCCCACGGCCTGCACCGACGCGCTCACCTGGGCCATCGGCCTCGGGGCCTTCCTCGTGTCGCTGGTGGTGCTGCAGCCGATCGCCATCCTCCTGGGCGCGGCGCTGGTGGCGCTGTCGGTGCGCCGGGCCCCGGCCCTGCGTGAGCGGCTCCACGGCGCCGGCGCGGTGCTGGCCATGCCGTCCGTGCCGAGTGCCATGGCGGCAGCTGAGGCCGCCGCGACCCTGGGCCTGCTGGGCGTCTTCGGGTCCTTCCTGAAGATGGGCCTCGTCGTCTTCGGCAGCGGCTACGTGCTCATCGCCTTCCTTGGCTCGGAGCTGGTGGCTCCCGGCTACATCACCGAGCAGGAGCTGCTCGACGCCATCGCCATCGGGCAGTTGACACCCGGCCCCGTCTTCACCACCGCCACGTTCCTGGGCTATCTCATGGCTGGGGTCCCGGGCGCGGTCGTGGCCACCGTGGGCATCTTCCTGCCGGCGGTGGTGCTGGTCGGCGTGGCCCACCCGTTCCTGCCCCGGATGCGGGCGAACAGGGACCTCTCGGCCGCCATCGACGGCCTCAACGCGGCGGCCGTGGGGCTCATCGGCGTGTCCGCCTTCCTGCTCGCGCAGGACGCCTTCTTCGC
>JBFLKP010000021.1:0-3705 GCA_040883225.1 Candidatus Limnocylindrales bacterium
ACGGCAGCGGCCTCCCGGACCTCTACTGCACTGTCGGAGGCAAGCGTGGGTCCGGCCTGAAGTCCAACGAGCTGTGGCTCGATCCGGGCGGGCCGGCGCCGGTCGAGGTGGCTTCCGAGTGGGGCGCCGCTGACGCCAGCGGTCGCGGCCGGCTGGCCGTGTTCCTCGACGGCCCCAACCAGGAGGCCATCGACCTCGTCGTCACCAACACGCCCACGCGCGTGGACGGCCTGCCCTCGCTGTCACGCCTCTTCCGCACCAAGGCGCAGCGCACGCTCAAGGCCAAGGCTTCGCCCGGGATCGCCGCGAGGCTGGGGGCGCGCGCCCTGCAGGACGCCGACTTCGACGGCGACGGGCGCGAGGACGTGCTGCTCGTGACCGGCGGGCCGCAGACCCCAGGTGCCGGCTCCACGCGGCTCTATCGCAACACCAGCAAGGGCCTCGTCGACGTCACCCGCAAGATGGGCATCAAGTCGTTCGATGAGATGGACGCGGAGCTGGTCGACCTCGATGGCGACAAGAAGCTGGACCTCGTCCAGCTGTCAGAACGCAAGCTCAAGGTCAGCATCCAGAAGAAGGGCCGCTTCAAGAAGGTCTTCGAGCGCAACCTCACCGGTGGACGGGCCATCGCCGCGGGCGACGTCAACGGCGACGGACGCGATGACCTCTACCTCATGCGCAGCGAGACCGACAAGAACGTCCCCGACGTCATGCTCGTCAACCGCAAGAAGGGCCGCAAGTGGGTCTCGATGGTCATCCCGCAGGTGTCCGACGGGGCAGGCGACGACGCCTTCGCGGTCGACCACGACGGCAACGGCCTCGAGGACTTCCTCGTGCTCAACGGCCACAATGCCCGCGGTTCCACCCAGCTCATCGCCTTCTACCGCCGCTGAGCCTCGTCCCGGATCGACAGCGTCTGGAGGCTCGGTCCGGCCGCCCGCGTTCGTGTCGACGCCACCGCAGCGCCTGCCTGGCCGCCGGCGTTCGTGTCGACGCCACCGCTGCGCCTGCTTGGCCGCCGGCGTTCGTGTCGACGCCACCGCGGCACCTGAGCCACTCGTGGGCTGCAGCTCGGCCTCGCTGAGCTTCTCGACGGTAGCCACGGTCGACACCGACGACACCTGGGCCACTCGTGGGCTGACTCGGTAGACAGCTGTCGCTCCAGTCGACGTTCGCTGCGGATCGACGGCCGCTCCGACGATCCACGCTCCATGCCGGACAACGGATATGCCTGGGGAGCTCGGTCGGGCCGCTCTCGTGGTCGGGAACTCGTACTTGGCTGGCTAGAAGGATGCCTGGCGTCGTTCGGGCCGACACCTGTCCACATGGTCGGTCGTGAGGCAGAGTAAGCGAGAGAGAAGCGCGCGTGCGCATCATGCCGACATGGAGGATATCCGAGTGGGCGCCGCCTTCCGAGCAGTGCGATTGCGGCGCCGCTGGCGCCAAGTCGATGTCGCTTCCAAGGCCGGCGTACCCCGTTCGCTGGTCTCGGACATCGAGCGGGGCCACTTCTCGAGGACATCGCTGGACAGGTTCCGCGCCGTGGCTGCGGCGCTCGGCATCCGTGTCGACCTCGTCGCCCGTTGGCGTGGCGGCGAGCTCGCGCGACTGCTCAACGCCTACCACTCGGCCATGCACGAGTCCGTCGCTCGCTTCCTCGAGCCACTGCCGGGCTGGCGCTTCGCGCCCGAAGTGTCCTTCTCGATCTACGGCGAGCGCGGCGTCATCGACATCCTTGCCTTCCACCCGTCGAGTGGCTCGCTCCTCGTCATCGAGCTGAAGACGAAGATCGTCGACGTCAACGAACTTGTTGGCACCCTCGATCGCAAGACGCGCCTTGCCCGGCGTATCGCTGCCGACCGGGGTTGGCACGCGGAGTCGGTCAGCCGCTGGGTCATCATCGCTCGTGACCGCACCAACCAGCGCAGGATCGAGGCCCATCGAACGATGCTGCGGGCAGCCCTTCCGGCGGACGGCCACGCGATGCGCCGTTGGATGGCCAGTCCGAGCGCCGCGATCTCGGGCCTCTCGATGTGGACAGATGTCGCTCTCACCGACGCTGGTCGTGCTCGCAGCCAACGAGTCCGGCTGACATCGGGGCTGGATGATCGCCGCTGAGCGTCAACGGGCATAGACAGCTCGAGCGAGGGGCCCGCGGTCGACCTCGACCGACGCCTCCGAGCACCTTGCGTCCGTGGGAGCGACGCCTGTCTACAGGCAGCGCGCCGAGGGGAAGGCGACGTCGGTGGGGGCGACACGAGCCCGTCTCGCCCGAACCGAGACCGGAAGTCGGCTGCTGGCGCCGGGTCGCTGGTACTGCCGACGGTGCGGGGCCGCTCGCCGGAGACTGTCCCTATGGCCGAGCCGATCGGCGTCGAGGCTCGCGCCGGCCCGCGCCAGACGACCGTTGCGGGGCCTCGTCTACCGTCGCGGCGCCTCGTCTACCGTTGCGGGGCCTCGTCTGGCGGCCGCTCCCGAGCCCGTGCATGGCGCCACCAGGCCGTGGCCAGACCGGCCACGATGAGCGCCAGACCGATGAGCATCGCCGTGGGCACGCCCAGCACGGTCCAGTTCCAGCCGTCGCGGAACGTCTCCAGCAGCAGCCGCACGCCGCCGTACCAGACCATCCAGAAGGAGGCCAGGTCGCCGTCGAGCAGCCGGTCGGCGAAGCGGCGAGCCACGAACAGGGCGATGAAGCCGCCGGTGATGGTCAGCACCGACTCGTAGAAGAAGAGCGGGTGGAAGCCGGTCGTGGCCTGCGGAAAGAGCTCGCACGGATATTGGGCCACGCGGTGGACGCACTCGATGGTGATGCCCCAGGGCAGGTCGGTCGGTGGCCCGTAGAGCTCCTGGTTGAAGAAGTTGCCCCAGCGTGCGATGCCCTGCGCGAAGAGCGTGCCCGGCACGACCACGTCGAGTGCGCGTCCGATGGGGATGCCCCTTCCACGCACGAAGACCCAGATGCCGATGGCCGCCCCGAAGATGCCGCCGTAGAGCCCCAGGCCCGAGTACGGCGGGAGCAACGCCGAGATGGGATCGGCTGCGTAGCGGTCCCACTCGTCGACGACGTGATAGAGCCTGGCGCCGACGAGGGCGAAGACGGCGACGATGATGATGGCGCTGGTGACGAGGCCGGGATCGAGGCCCTTACGCCGGGCTTCGACCTGGCTCACCAGCAGCATCACGGCCACGGCCAGGACGTAGCCCACGCCGTAGAAGCCCAGCGTGAGCGGGCCGAGGTCGATGCCGGAAGGCGGGGTGATGTCGATCAGTGCGAGTGGCACCGTGCAACGATAGCCGAGCAGGCCACCTCGCCACCGTGCCCGCGGCCACGCTGGCCGCCGTCACCTTTGCCTGGCAGCCGTCGCGTTGGTGCTGGCAGCGTCACCTTTCCTTGGCAGCCGTCACCTTTGGCTGGCAGCCGTCGCGTTGGTGCTGGCAGCCGTCGCGGCCACGCCACCGTGGTGACAGGCGCGATATGCTCGCGGCCATGATCGACGGCTGGGCCCTGTGGCTGCTCCTCGTGGGACTGGCGCTTGGCGCCGGTGGTGCCACGCTGCTCTTCCTCCGACTCCCACGCGAGGAGGACGACCTCGGTGAAGCCGAGCGTCGCTCCGAAGCCGCCTGGATCTCGGCGACCATCGAGCGCCATGGCGGCACCGCGCCCGAGACGCTGACCGAAGAGGTGCTGGATCTGCATCGCGC
>JBFLKP010000022.1:0-9223 GCA_040883225.1 Candidatus Limnocylindrales bacterium
CCCGGCTGGGAGCGCCGCCGGGACACCGAGGAGCAGGAGACACCGTGACATCGACCGCTTCCGACCGCCCCCTCGTCGTCACGCTCGGCGAGATCATGCTGCGGCTGAAGTCGCCCGGCCACGAGCGGCTGTTCCAGACCGGCGCCCTCGAGGCCACCTTCGCCGGCGGTGAGGCCAACGTGGCCGTGTCCGTGGCCAACTACGGGCTGCGCGCGCGCTACGTCACGGCCCTGCCCGCGAACCCGCTCGGCGACGCCGCCGTCCGCGCGCTGCGCGCCATGGATGTCGAGACCGACCACGTCATCCGCCGACCCGGTCGCCTGGGCATCTACTTCGTCGAGGCTGGGGCCTCGCAGCGAGCCTCGACCGTGGTCTACGACCGTGACGGCGCGGCCATCGCCCAGGCCGAGCCCGATGAGTTCGAGTGGGAGAGCGTCTTCGAGGGTGCGCGCTGGTTCCACGTCTCGGGCATCACGCCCGCGCTCTCGGCGTCGGGCGCTGCGCTCACCGAGGCCGCGCTGCGCGCCGCCAGGGCCGCCGGGGCCACGACCTCGGTCGACCTCAACTATCGGGCCAAGCTGTGGAACTACGGCAAGTCAGCTCCGGAGGTCATGCGGCCGCTGATGGAGCACGTCGACGTGGCCGTCGGCAACGAGGAGGACGCGCAGCACTCGCTGGGCCTCGAGGCGGCCGCCGACGTCACCTCCGGCCAGCTCGAGAGCTCGGTCTATGAGGCCTTGACGCAGCGGGTGCTCGACGCGTTCCCCGCGATCTCGGCGGTGGCCATCACCCTGCGCGAGAGCCGCAGCGCCGACATCAACGGCTGGTCCGCCTGCCTGCGCGACGCCGACGGCTTCTACCTCAGCCGCAAGTACGACATCCACGACATCGTCGATCGCGTCGGCGGTGGCGACTCGTTCGCCGGCGGGCTCATCTTCGCGCTCATCGACGGCCGCCCCGCGCAGGATGCGCTCGAGTTCGCCGTGGCCGCCAGCTGCCTCAAGCACTCCATCCCCGGCGACTTCAACCGCGTCAGCGTGGCCGAGGTCGAGAAGCTCGCCGGCGGCGATGCGTCGGGTCGCGTCAGCCGCTAGCGTGAGCACCAAGGCCGCCATCGAGCGAAGGAGCCAAGCATGACCGACCGACCAGCCATCCCCGACCTCGTGCGCCAGAGCAAGGTCATCGCCATCGGGCGCAACGTGCCCGCCGCCGACGCGCCGCGGGTCGGTGAGGCCCTCGTGGCCGGCGGCGTGCACATCATGGAGCTCACCCTCAACCAGCCCGAGGACGCGGCCCTGCGCTCGATCGAGGCCCTGGCCGCGGTGGCCGACGACCTGGACGCGCTCGTGGGCGCGGGCACGGTGCTCTCGATCGGTGCGGCCAAGCGAGCCGTCGACGCGGGCGCTCGCTTCATCGTCTCGCCCCACACCGATACCGAGCTCATCGCCTGGTGCGCCCTCAACGGTGTGCCCTGCTATCCGGGCGCCCTCTCGCCGACCGAGATCCACGCCGCCTGGGCCGCGGGCGCCAGCGCCGTGAAGCTGTTCCCGGCCTCGGCCGTGGGCACGGGCTACCTCAAGCAGATCGCCGGGCCCTTCCCGGACATCGAGTTCATCCCCACCGGTGGCGTCTCGGCCGAGACCGCGGGCGACTGGATCGCGGCCGGCGCAGTAGCCGTGGGCATGGGCGGCTGGCTCATCGGGGACGGGCAGCCGGCCGGCATCAGCGAACGGTCGCGCGCGGTCGTCGCTGCCGTCACGGGCTAGTCCGGGCCGCGCGACCACGAGAAGCGCTACGCCGTTCGCGAAGCCTCCTCCAGCCGAAGCCGTGCGTCGAGGTGGTCGGGCCGGATCGCCAGCAGGTCCCTGAATCGCCGGGCCGCCGCCCGCCGCCGGCCCTGCCCCAGGAGCGCCAGGCCGGCCAGGTAGCGCGCCTCCTGGTGTGCCCGCTCGCTGAGGTCGTCATCGAACAGCAGCAGCGTCGGTAGCGAGGTCGCGAAGTAGGGCACGGCCACGTCGGCGCGCGCCTGGGCCTCTGCCGCGGCAGCCAGCTCCTCGAGCGCCCGGGCTGCGGCCTCGTCACGGCCCAGCTCGCGCAGCGCCAGCGCCTGCCAGTAGGGGCCGTCCCCGGCCGGTGCGGCGGGATCGCCCTGGGGCGCCGCGGCACGCCTGAACCACGCCTGTGCCGACTTCGGGTCACCGGCCGCGCGCAGGGCGTGGCCGAGCAGCCATTGCAGCTCGTTCTCCGGCGTCAGCAGGTGCTTGCCCTCGCCGAGGTTGGGCGGATAGGTCATGGCCGAGCGCAGCAGTGCCACGGCCGCGTCGGGCTCCTCACGCGCCAGCGCCGCACGTGCCAGCTCGCGATGGGCCACGACCCAACCGGCCGAGACCAGCCCCTCGCCGCCTTCCCAGGGATGGAAGCGTCGCTCCTCGAGGACCGCGATGGCGTCCTCGTAGCGGCCCGCGAGGTTGAGCAGCGTGACCAGCTCGACGGTGAGGTCGTCCCGTTCGAGCACGGTCGTGCGCTCCTTCTCCAGCGCCCGCAGCCGCTCGGCCGGCGGGTGCCCGAGCCGCTTGCGCAGCTGGTCGAGCTCGTAGAGCACCCGCGCGTCGGCCGGGTCCGCGCGGTGGGCTCGCCGGTAGGCGGCGAGGGCACGTCCGGGCCGGTGCCGCACGTTGAACTCGGCGATGCCGAGGTTGCGGTGCACGGTCGGGAACGACGGATCCAGCGCCGCCGCCCGCCGCCAGCAGGCCATGGCCTCGTCGTAGCGGCGTCGGTCGTAGAGCAGGCAGCCGAGGTAGTACGGCGCCCGCGGGTCGTCGGGGTCCTGCTCCATGGCCCACTCCAGCACGGCCACCTCCTCGAGACGCGAGGGCAGCGCGTAGTCCGGCGCCGCGGCCCGGGCTCGTCGCTGATGGCGTCGGGCGGCAGCAGCCCGGCCGCGCCGGGCCTCCAGCCAGCCGAGGGTGTACTCGAGCAGGGGCACGTGGCCTGGCCAGGCCCCGGCGGCGAGGGCGCGCTCGAGGGCATCGACGGCTTCGTCGAGCAGGCCCGCCCGGGCTTCGTCGTGGGCCACGTCGAGCGCGGTCTGGCCGTCGCCCGGCAGCGGCGTCGGATCATCCTCCAGCAGCGCCAGCTCGTGACGAGCACGCACATCGAGCGGGTCCGTGGCGAGGGCGCGCTCGACGGCGCTGCGGGCCTCGTCAAGGCGACCGCTCCGCCGCAACAGCGCGGCCCGCAGGCCCTGCGCCAGCGGATCGGCCGCGTTGGCCACCAGCGCCCGCTCGAGGAAGACGAGGGCACCGGCGAGGTGACCCCCGGCCGCCGCGATCTCGGCGCGCGCGGTGTTGGCGGGAGGTCCGTAGGCGCCGTTCCAGAGGGCCTTGCCGAAGGCGTCGTCGGCCTCCTCGCGCCGGCCCGCCAGGCGTAGCGTCACGCCCAGCAGGTAGCTGGCCTCACCGTCGCGTGGGTTGGCGTTGCGCCGGCCCAGTCGCTCGAGCGCGGCGCGCAGGTGGCCCTCGGCCGCGGCCAGCTCGCCCCGCCGCAGGTGCCACTCGCCCATGGCCGTGTTGCAGCGGCTGTCCCCCGGGTCGCGGCGAAGGGCCTCGCGGTAGTAGGCCTCCGGCCGGCGCGTGGCGTGGCGGTACTGCTGCAGGTGCATGCCGGTGAGCCAGAGCTCCTCGAGCGACTCGATCTCCGCGGGCGGCGGCGGCTCCGTCGCCGGCGGTGGCGGATCGCCGCGCCGGACGGGGGCGGGCTGGTAGGCCAGCAGCTCTGCGCCCTCGTGGACCAGCGTGAGGCGCAGGTCCGTGAGCCTGGCGCCCGCCGGCAGGGGCACGCCTTCGAGCACGAACGGCGACTCTGGTGCGAGGTCGACGACGCGCTCGAGGAGCCGTCGCGGACCCTTCGCCAGGCGCACCGTGGCGCCCGCCAGCGGCCGCGTCACGCCCACGCCCACCCGTACGCCCTCGGCGTCCCGCTCGAGGTGCAGGGCTGCGTCGAGGTTGGCCTCGTGCGCGGGGCCGGTGCCCACGAGCGGGTACCAGAACTGGCTGAAGGTGCGCACCTCCCCCGGCAGCAGGAAGCCGAAGTCAGGCTGATTGTCGGTGAACACGCCGGCCATGAGCTCGGCGTAGGGCCCATCCGCATCGGTCAGCTCGCGGTCCCAGGCGTAGCCGAACTCGTGGTTGCCCCAGGTCCACAGCTTCTTGCCCGGGCTGATGGCGTGGTCGGCCCAGTGCACGTAGCCCTCGCCGGCGGCGTGGTCGTAGCCCCCGAAGAAGTCCGCGTCGGTGCCCATGCACATGTACGAGGTGGGCACCGGGATGTTGCGGTACCAGCGCAGGTCGGCGTCCTTGCGCGGCCGGCGCGAGCCGTAGTCCACGCCGTAGTAGTGGCCCTCGGCGATGGGGAAGGTGGACATCGCCCGCTTCGCGTGGTCGGCCACGTAGGTCACGTCGGGCGGGAAGAACGCCTCGTAGTCGTCGTGCACGCGCACGCAGACGTTGGCCCACCACAGGAACGTCTGGGTCAGCGCGGTCCGGTTGGCCAGCCGCGCCTGCAGCTCCAGCACCGACGAACCGGGACGGAGCGTGACCCCGTGCATGCCCTTCATGCGCTCGGTCGGCTCATGCTCGGAGCACCACACCACCGCTCCGCCGTCGGGTGTCTCCTCGATGGTCCAGTCCACCGGCTTGTAGGTCGAGGGCCGGTGGTGCTGCGGCCAGTTGAACTCGACGCCGCCGCTGATCCAGGGTCCGAGCAGGCCCACCAGCGCGGGCTTGATGACGTTCTGGCGGTAGAACACGTCGTAGCCGGTCTTGCGGTCCTGGACCACGTGGATGCGGCCGCCGATGGCCGGCAGGATCATCACCCGCAGGTACTCGTTCTCGAGGTGTACGGCCTGCCAGCTGACGGGCTCGGCCGTATCGGAGACGCGGTCGGTCACAGGCTCGGGGTAGACCCGCCCCGATGAGCCCTGGTAGACGCGGTTCTCGAGGAAGAGCGGGTTGCGATCGGGTGCCGGCACCGGGTACGTGTCGATGGTCACCGGAGCCGACCACGCTGCTACCGCCCGGTCACGCAGGCGGGCTGGTCGCTCGGGCAGGCGAATGGGATCCGACACCGCGCTCCACCTCTCCTCTGGCCGCCACCTGTGTGACCGACGGCCCTGTCAGGACTTGCATTCGGTCCCCGACTGTAGAACAATCCGGGGTAGATTGGTCCTTACCAATCATACCTTTGACTGACGGGGTGCAGAAGGGAGACCCGTCGGCTCGGAGCAGAGGAGGGCACGCTCGGTCGGCCTTGGTGCCGCCCGGCCGCTCGACCGCTCGAAGAACCACTCCTGGAGGAATCGGAGGAACGCTCGTGGTTGACTCCCGCTTCAAGAAGACCCTCGTCGCCGTCGGTGGCGCCGCGCTGCTGACCGCGTCCGCCTTGCCGGCGGTCGCGCAGGAAGAGGGCCCGCTGCTCTACGTCATCAACAAGAGCGCGGACCAGCAGTACTTCATCGACCTGCAAGACTCGTTCGTGGCCACCGCCGAGGAGCTCGGCGCCTCGGCCCTGCGAGCCGACGCCAAGCTCGACCCGAGCCTGGGCGTCACGCTCGTGAACGACGCTATCAGCGCCGGCGCACAGGGCATCGCCATCACCGTCCCTGACCAGACCATCGGCCCGGCCATCGCTGACGCCGCCGCCGCCGCCGGCGTAGCCCTCGTCGCCACCGACGATGCCATCGTCGACAGCGCCGGCAATCCGGTGCCTTTCGTGGGCTTCAGTGGTCCGGACATGGGTGCCAAGGTCGGCGGTGAGGCCGCGCGCCTGCTGGAAGCGGGCGGCTGGCTCGAGGACGAGTCGGTGACGCTCGGCGTGCTCTCGACCGAGGTCCAGACGCTGTCCGTGTGCGAGGACCGCACCAACGCGTCGAAGGCCGCGATGCTCGAGGCCGGCGTGCCCGAGGACGCCATCTTCCAGGTCCCCTACACCGGTGAGACGCAGTCGGCGCAGGACGCCGCCGGTCCCGTCATCACCGCCCATCCCGACGTGACCCACTGGGTCGTCTTCGCCTGCAACGACGAGGGCGTGCTCGGGACCCTCAACGCGCTGGCCACCCAGGGCGTGTCCCCGGACAACATCCTGGGCGTGGGCCTCGGCGCCTACGAGGCCTGCAAGTTCTGGGCTGCCGATCAGCCGTCCGGCTTCAAGGCCGCGCTGTTCATCTCCGGTCTCGACGTGGGTGCCTCGGCGGCCGAGGTCCTCTACGAGAACATCGTCAACGGCGTCGAACTGCCTGAGATGACCGTGGCTCCCACCACCATCGTGGGGCCGGATACCTACACCGAGCTGATGGACGAGATCTCTGTCGGCAACTGCCAGCAGTAATCTGGTCTGAAACCCGAGCGTCGCGTGGCCCGGCTCCGGCCGGGCCCGTGGCGCTCGAACAGTCCACAGGTAGACCGATGACCCTGACTGCGCCTCCCGAGGCCTCCGCAGCCGAGCCGCACGGTGGTTCCGGCGTCCTCGAGATCCGCAACGTCAGCAAGGCCTTCCCCAACGTCCAGGCCCTCGACGACGTCTCGCTCGACGTGCGGCCGGGCGAGGTGCTCGCGTTCCTCGGTGAGAACGGGGCCGGCAAGTCCACGCTGCTCAAGATCCTCAGCGGCGACTATCAGCCCGACGTGGGCACGCTCACCATCGACGGCACGACGCTGCGCTTCGACAACCCGCGCGAGGCGAGGGCGGCCGGCATCCGCGTCATCTACCAGGAGCCCGAGATCATCCCGGGTGTGGACGTGGCCGAGAACATCTTCGCGGGCGAGCTGCCGCGGCGCGGGCCCTTCCTCGACCGGGCCGAGCTCAACCGCCGGGTGGACGCTGAGCTCGCGGAGTACGGCTACCAGCAGGCCCTGCCGCGAAACCGCATGGGTGACGAGCTCAGCTCCGCCCAGCGCCAGCTGGTGGAGATCATGCGCGCGGTCAAGTCCGAGATGCGCGTGCTGGCGCTCGACGAGCCCACGTCCTCGCTGACCGAGGAGGAGGTCGACCAGCTGTTCACGCTCGTGCGCCGCCTGCGCTCGGAGGGCGTGGCCATCATCTACGTCAGCCATCGGCTGCACGAGATCATGCGCATCGCCGACCGCGTGGCCATCCTGCGCGACGGCAAGCTCGTGATCGTGGAGCAGGCCTCGAAGATGACCGAGGACGACATCGTGCGCAACATGGTCGGGCGCGACCTGGGCGAGGTCTTCGACCGCCACCGCGCGGCCACCGACCGCGTCGTGCTCGAGGCCCACGACATCCACAGCGACGTGCACCACGGCGTCAGCTTCGACATCAAGGCCGGCGAGATCGTCGGCTTCGCCGGCCTCATCGGTGCCGGCCGCAGCGAGTTGGCCAAGGTCATCTTCGGCGAGATGCCCATGACCGGCGGCAGCGTGCGCATCGAGGGACGCGAGGTCCGCATCGGCCAGCCCAGCGATGCCATCAAGGAGGGCATCGGCTTCGCCCCCGAGGACCGCAAGCGCGAGGGGCTCGTGCTCATCCGCAGCGTGCTCGAGAACACGACCATGGCCATCCTCCGTCGGCTCACACGCTTCCGCATCGTGCAGCGGCGGCGCGAGCGGGCGATCGCCCAGGAGTACGTGGAGCGGCTGAACGTGCGCACCCCGTCGCTCGACCAGATGGTGGGCAAGCTCTCGGGCGGCAACCAGCAGAAGGTCGTGCTCGCTCGCTGGCTGGCGGCCAAGCCCAAGATGCTCATCCTCGACGAGCCCACGCGCGGCATCGACGTCGGCGCCAAGGCGGAGATCTACCGGCTCATCGACGCTCTCGCCAACGAGGGTCTGGCCATCATGCTCATCTCGTCGGAGCTGCCCGAGGTCCTGGGCATGTCCGACCGCATCATCGTCATGCAGGGCGGCCGCATCACCGGCGAGCTGCCCGGACCAGGAACGACCGAGGAACAGGTGCTCGAGCTGGCCATGCACGAGCAGCTTCAAGCGAGCCGAGCGGCTGCCCAGCGGGCAGCGGCCGGCGGGGAGGACGAATGACCGAGACGGGTTCGAGCACGCCCGCGACCAGCGACGGCACCGCCGCAGCCGCCCCCTCGGGCGGCGCGCCGCTGCCGGGTGATGAGCGCGTCGGCACCGCCCGGCGGGTCATCAACATCGTCGGCGTCGACAACCTCTCGCTGCTGCTCGCGCTCGTCGGCATCGTGGCCGTCGTGGTCTGGCTCCAGCCGCTCTTCCTGAGCTGGCAGAACCTCATGAACAGCCTCAGCCAGTCGATCGTCATCGTGGGCCTCATGGCCATCGGCCAGACCGTCGTCATCGTGGCCGGTATGCTCGACATCTCCGTCGGCTCCATGGCTTCGGTGGCCTCGGTCACGGCGGCCTCGGCCATCGTCCTCGGCGGCATCACCTTGCCCGGTGGCTTCGAGCTGCCGCTGCCCTTCGTCCAGGGCTCGATGATCGCGGGCATCATCGTGGGCATCCTGACCGGCGTGGGCCTCGGCGTCATCAACGGCCTGGTCGTGACCAAGCTCAACGTCAACCCCATCATCGCCACGCTGGGCACGTTAGCCGCGTTCGCCGGCCTGGCCTTCCTCGTGGCGCCCGACGGCAAGCCGGTGGGCGTGGTCACCCAGCCGGACTTCACCTGGCTGGCCACCGGGCGCCTCTTCCCCGAGCTGCCCATCCCCGAGCTGGCGGGTGGCCGGCCCTGGACCGGCATCCCGATCCTCTTCCTCATCTTCCTGCTCGTGGCCGTGATCTACCACGTGATCATGAAGTACACCGACTTCGGCCGGTCCGTCTACGCCATCGGCGGCAACGCCGTGGCCGCGCGCCTCGCGGGCATCAACCTCACGCGCAACAAGATCGCCATGTACATGCTCTGTGGCGCCACCGCCGGCCTCGCCGGGGTGCTGCTCACCGCGCGTACGACCTCGGGCAACCCCATCAACGGCGTCGGCTTCGAGCTGCAGGCCATCACCGCGGTCTTCCTCGGTGGTGCGGCCACGACCGGCGGCAAGGGCACCATCGTGGGCACGGTCCTCGCGGTGCTGCTCGTGGGCGTGCTCAACAACGGCATGAACCTGCTGGGCGTGGGCACGTTCTACCAGCGCGTGGCCCTGGGTGTGCTGCTCATCGCGGCGGTCGCGCTGGCGCAGTGGCGGCAGGCTCGCGCCGAGCGCGCCCGGACGAGGACCGCCGCGGCCGGC
>JBFLKP010000166.1:0-11886 GCA_040883225.1 Candidatus Limnocylindrales bacterium
CGACGTGGCGACCACCAGAGGGCGCCGCGCTCATCGTCGATGCGTCGATAGGTGGCGTCGATCCAGCCGAAGCAGAGCGCCTCGCAGATGGCGTCCTCGTAGTCGATGGCGGGCTTGCCCGTGCGCGGCTTGTAGCTCACCAGCCACACGCCCGTGCTGCGCTCACCGTTCTGGGCCAGCCAGGCGCGCCATGCGGCCGCGGTCGTGAAGTGGAGCTGTTCCGCCTCGTCCATCACGCCCATGTCGTCAGCCCGAGCTACCCGGTGCCCGGCCCGCGACCGTCCGGCCAGGCCCCCACACCTCCGGCCCGCAGATGAAGGACTCGACCTCCGGGCGCGCGGCGGTCGCCCAGTCGGGATAGACCGCTGCGCTGGCCGGCAGGCGGCCGTCGAGCAGCGCCAGCTCGAGCCACTCGGCCACATCGGCCAAGCGCTCCCACGGCTCGTAGGGGATGTTCTCGACCTCGCACCAGCCCGCCAGCGAAGCCTTGGCGAAGATGACATCCGCGTGGTGCGCGGCGTAGCGGTCGGAGGGACCGTCGCCGACGAACACCACCGCCCGGCCGGCATCGCGATGCAGCCGGATGCGCTCCCGCTTGCAGGTGCCGCAGACGTAGCAGTCCGGATGGCCGTAGGGGAAGCTCACGCCTGCGCCGCCCGCGCCCAGGACCGTCCGATTGGTCGCCACGGGCAGGTCGGTCACCCCGAGACGTTCGAGCATGTACTCGACGTGGAAGCCCGTGCCGTCGCTCACGACCTCGGCCGCAGCGCGGGCCTCGCGCACCTGCGCCAGCAGGTCGGTGAGCGTCTCGTCGAGCGGGAGCGTGTCGATCTCCGTCCACAGCACCGCGGGGTCCCGCGGAAGCACCTCCATGTCCCAGGCGATGAGCTCGCGCGACCCCTTCTCGCCCGAAAGGTAGAGCTGGTCCATCTGGTGCGTCAGCTCGCGGTCTTCGAAGAGGCGCGCGAGCAGCGTGTCACCGGTGTCGTCGAGGCTGATGGTGCCGTCGAAGTCCAGCAGCACGCTCACCGGCGCGCCGTCAGGATCGAAGGTGGGCGTGTCGCTGGCTTCGGTCACGTGTGGCTCCAGACACGACGAAGCCGGGCTCGCTGGCCCGGCTCGCCATGGGCTGATGGCTGAAGGCTAGACGCCGGCCTCCTGCTCGAGCTCGAGCGCTTCCTCATCGGCCTCCTCGGTCAGCTTCAGCCAGACGAACAGGCCGGCGAGGATGACCAGCGGCACGATGACCGCGGCGGCGATGAGCACCCCCAGCGCGGCGCCGATGAACTTGATGATGCTGCCCATGGTTCGACCTCCTGCGGCAGCGCGTCCTCCTCGACCCGCTTCGCCGCGTCGTTGCTTTGCGTGTGTCCCAAGACGATGGCACGCACGACGGCATGTTGCAAGTGTCGTTCGGACAGCCCTGCGGCGGGCGGGACCGCGACGGGGCGTCCGGGACGCCGCGCGGCTGCGCGACTACTCCGTGGGCTGGGCCCCCTCAGGCGCTCCATCCGGAGGCTGCGGGGGCTCGTGCTCGCCACGCAGGCCCGGGCCCTGCCGCACCATCGAGTCGAGGTCGGAGGCGGTGAACTCGGCCAGTTGATGCTTGCTGCCCACGCGCGTGTTCATCAGGAGGCGCAGGACGTACGCGCCCTCCTGCTCGAAGAAGAAGACGTCCTTTGGCTTCTGGTCGTCGATGTAGCGGCCGATGACGCGCATCGTGCGCTCGTAGGGACCGGCCATGGGCGAGCCGTCGTTCTCGGGCCCGGCGCGGCGACGGGCCTGGGAGTCCTCCAGGAAGCGGGCGATGTCCTCGTCGAGGAAGGTGTAGGTCTCCTTGGTGATGGTCATCGAGGGATCGGACCAGGCCGACGAGTCCTGCGTCTGGCCCACGATGCCCTGCACGATGAAGCCGTCCGGTGCTTCCGCCAGCAGGATCTCGCGCAGACCGCGCTGGTCGACGAAGGCACCGATGGACCGCAGGACCTCCTCATAGTCCTGGCGCGGACTACCTTCGTAGATTCGCATCGAGAGCCTCCGTGGATCTCCCTGGCATCAGGCTGTGATCGTGGCCGATGAAGCGTCGGGCGTGCAGGCGCACGGCACCCGACGGTCGAGGCTGAGGGTAGACCCCGAACGGGGTGGATGGCAATGAACCGACGGCATGTTCGGACCGGTACGCAAGTCCCGGTGCCGGCATGGTGCCGTCGCTGGGGGCACCGCGCTAGGCACGCCGGGCGAGGGCCACCGCGATGTGCCCCGCGAGGGCCGCGTCGCGGCGGATGATCTCGAGGTTCGCGACCACGCTGCGGCCTGCGGTCAGCTCGGCCACGCGCGCGAGCACGAAGGGCGTGCTGGCGGGGCCGTGGATGCCCGCCCCGAGCGCCTCCTGCTCGGCCTGCTCGACGGCAGCGTCCACCTCCGCCGGCGGGAGCGCGATTTCCGGCGGCAGCGGCTGCGTCACGAGCACGCCACCCGAGAGCCCCAGCGCACGCTGGGTCTCGATGAGCACGGCCGCCTCCTCCGCGCTGTCGACGCGCAGCGGCGCGGGATGGCCGCTGCCGCGGCTGTAGAAGCCGGCCACCTCGTCGCTGCCGAACGCGACCACCGGCACGCCGCGGGTCTCGAGCGCCTCGAGCGTCCGCCCAACGTCGAGGATCGACTTGGGGCCCGCGCAGACGACGGCCACGGGCGTCCGGCCCAGCTCCTCGAGGTCGGCGCTGATGTCCATCGAGGACTCCCCTCCCCGATGGACGCCACCGATGCCGCCGGTGGCGAAGACCCGGATGCCGGCGAGGTGGGCCGCGATCATCGTGGCCGAGACGGTGGTCCCGCCCCAGCCCGGCCGGGCCAGCACGCCGGCGAGGCTCTGACGCGAGACCTTGGGGATGTCGCGGGCCTCGGCCAGCTCGGCCAGCTCGTCGCTGCCGAGCCCCACCAGCAGGCGGCCATCGTGGACCGCGACCGTGGCCGGCACGGCTCCCGCCGCGCGCACGGCGCTCTCCGCCATGCGCGCGGCGTCGAGGTTCTCGGGCCGGGGCAGTCCGTGGGTCGTGATGGTCGACTCGAGGGCCACCACCGCGCCGCCGTCGGCGAGGGCGGCGCGGACCTCGGGCTCGATGCGCAGGAGGTGGTTCACGCTCGTCAGCCTAGCTGAACGACCCTAGCCCAGGTCGAGCTCGGAACGGCCCCGGCGGAGCGCGTCGCCGGCAGCCCGATGCCCGGCCATCGCCGCCGCGCGCAGAGCCTGGTCGCGGGCCATGGCCTCACGGCCGCCCGACCGCAACAGCGAGTAGAGGAAGCCTGCCGCGAAGGCGTCGCCGGCACCGGTGGTGTCGATCCTGTGCCCCACGCGTGTGGCGGCCACGTCGACCCCGATCACGGACCCGTCCTCTCGCCGCAGCACGCGGCAACCCCAGACGCCGTCCTTGACCACCACCAGGGTGGCGTGCGCCAGCAGGCCGGTCCATGCGCGCCGGCCGGACTTCTGCAGGATGGCCGCGGCCTCGCTCCGGTTGGCGAAGAGGATGTCTGGCGCGAGCTCGGCGAGGCGTCCCCGCGAGCGGCGCACCCCGTAGGCCAGCAGCGGGCCCTCCGAGGACAGGTCGGTGCTGATGAGCGCGCCTGCCGCGCGTGCCGTGCGGCCGGCGGCGAGCGCGGCGGCGCCGATGGGCTCGCTGATGAGCGAGTAGGCCGGCACGTGGAGCACATCCGCGCCCTCCAGCCAGCCGGCCCGCAGGTCGCCCGGCTCGAGGGTATCGGCGGCGGCGCGCTCGGTCACGAAGGAGCGCTCGCCGCGATCGTCGATGAGAGCCGCCAGCCGTCCGCTGGCGCCGGCGTGACGGACGGCGTGGACGGTCACGCCTTCAGCTCGCAGCGACCGCGTCAGGCGGCCGGCCCAGGTGTCCTCGCCGATGGCCGCGATCAACGCGGACCGGCCACCCAGCCGGGCGAAGACCGCGCTGGTGTTGGCGGCCGAGCCGCCCCGCCGGAAGGCCAGTCTGCCGGGCACGTCGGTGCCGCGCTCGATCGGTCGCTCGGGCGTGATGACGACGTCGAGCAGCAGGTCGCCGAGGGCGACGAGGCGTGACGGCTTGGAAGGGCTCACGAGGAGGCAGGATAGACGCTCGTCGAGAGGAGAGGTCGGCTCCTAGTCGTGCGAGTGCGCCGTCGACCTCCAGCAGCGAGTGCACGACGTGCCGGGACCGAGCCAGCTCGAGCCAGTCGGCGGTCTGCTCCTGGAAGCGGGCCCAGGGCAGCTCGAGTCCGTCGGCGGGGATCTCGTGCGCGGTGACGCGGCGCTGCCGAGGTGCGGGCATGTCGCCCACCCTGGAGCCACCGTGGTGCTGCGGCTAGGGCCGCTCGGCCCGGTCTGCCCTCGTGGTTCGGCCAGTATCATGAGGGCAGACCGCACCCCCCAGCCCACCCCAGACAGACGACGTCTGCCCGGACCATGCGGGAACGCTCGACGATGCGATCGGGCGGCCCAGCGCCTCGAGGAGCACGACCTTTGGACGGCAACGCCACGCCATTCGACCAGCAGCAGGCCATCGACACCATCCGCGTCCTCTCGATCGACGCGGTCCAGCAGGCCAACAGCGGCCACCCGGGCGCGCCCATGGGCGCGGCGCCCATGACCTACGCGCTGTGGACCTCGTTCCTCAAGCACGCGCCGACGCGGCCCGACTGGATCGACCGCGACCGCTTCGTGCTCAGCGCCGGCCATGCCAGCATGCTGCTCTACTCGATGCTCCACCTGACCGGCTATGACCTGCCGCTCGAGGAGCTCAAGCGCTTCCGCCAGTTCGGCTCCAAGACACCCGGCCACCCGGAGTTCGGGCTGACCCCCGGCGTGGACGCGACCACCGGCCCGCTGGGCCAGGGCTTCGCCAACGCGGTGGGCATGGCCATCGCGGAGCGCCGCCTGGCCGCCGAGTTCAACCAGCCGGGCCACGAGATCATCGACCACTGGACGTACATGCTCTGCTCCGATGGAGACCTGCAGGAGGGCATCGCGGCGGAGGCCGCCAGCCTCGCCGGGCACCTGCGGCTGGGCAAGCTCGTCGCGCTCTACGATGACAACGACGTCCAGCTCGACGGCCCCACGTCCATGGCCTGGTCGGAGGACGTGCTGGGGCGTTTCGAGGCCTACGGCTGGCACGTCCAGCGCGTGGCGGACGGCGAGGACCTCGCCGCCATCGAGGCGGCCATCGAGGCTGCGCGTGCGGACGAGCGGCCGTCGATCATCAGCGTCAAGACGCTCATCGGAGCCGGCTCGCCCAACAAGGCCGGCACGCACAAGGTGCACGGCTCGCCCCTCGGCACCGAGGAGGTCGCGGCCACCAAGGAAGCCCTCGGCTTCGACCCCGAGGCCAGCTTCGCGGTAGACCCCGCGGTGCTGGCGCACTTCCGCGAGGCCGCCGAGACCGGCGAGGAGCTGGTGGCCTCGTGGCAGGGGCGCCTCGACGCCTACAGCGCGGCCTTCCCCGAGGCCGGGGCCGAGCTGCGGCGCCGGATCGACGGCACGCTGGCCGAGGGCTGGGACGCTGATCTGCCCGCGTACACCACCGAGGACGAGGACATCGCCACCCGCAAGGCCTCCAACAACGCCCTCATCGGCCTGGCCGGCGGCGTGCCCGAGCTCATCGGCGGCTCGGCCGACCTCTCCAGCTCGAACCTGACCGACATCCCCGATGGCGGCGAGTTCAGCGCTGATGAGCATGGCCGCAACATCCGCTACGGCGTGCGTGAGCACGCCATGGGCGGCATCGCCAACGGCATCGCCTATCACGGCGGCCTCAAGCCGTTCGTGGCCACGTTCCTGCCCTTCAGCGACTACATGCGCGGATCGGTCCGTCTCGCGGCGCTCACGGGCCTGCCGGTCATCTACGTCTGGACGCACGACTCCATCGGCGTCGGCGAGGACGGCCCCACCCATCAGGCCGTGGAGCACTACGCTGCGCTCCGCGCCATCCCCAACCTGACGTTCGTGCGCGCGGGCGATCCCAACGAGGCCTCGGCCGGCTGGGCCCTCGCGGTCGAGAACGGCCACGGGCCCACGGCCATGGTCTTCACCCGCCAGAAGCTGCCGGTCCTGCCGGGCACGGCGGAGCTGGCCCGCGACGGCGTGCGCGCCGGCGGCTACGTGCTGGCCGAGGCCGTCA
Source organism: Candidatus Limnocylindrales bacterium (assembly GCA_040883225.1). Classification (GTDB taxonomy): domain Bacteria; phylum Chloroflexota; class Limnocylindria; order Limnocylindrales; family CSP1-4; genus JAFMJV01. The sequence goes on from JBFLKP010000166.1 coordinate 6,165, forward strand.
GCGCCGATGGCGCCGTCTCCACGCCCGAGCTCATCCTGCTGGCCACCGGTTCCGAGCTGCACCTGGCCATGGGCGCGCGCGAAGCGCTCACCAAGCAGGGGCGCAAGGTCCGCGTCGTCTCGATGCCCAGCTGGGAGCGCTTCGAGGCGCAGCCGGCGGCCTACCGCGACGAGGTCCTGCCGCCCGACGTGACCGCGCGCGTGTCGGTGGAATCGGGCGTGTCACTGGGCTGGGATCGCTACGTCGACCAGCGCCACGGCGCCATCGTGGCCATCGACCGCTACGGCATGAGCGCGCCGGCACCGGAGATCTTCGAGGCCTTCGGCTTCACCGTCGAGAACGTTGCCGAGATCGCGCGGGGCGTGCTCGCCGGCGACGTCCGCGGCATCATCTCCCCCGACGCCGACCACGCGGGCGCGACGCTCGAGGCTGCGGAGGGGCGCTAGATGGACACGACCCTCACGCTGCCGGCGGCGCTCGAGCGCACCGTCGAGGAGGCGGTCGCCAAGGCCGTGGGTGAGCGCTGGGCCAGCCGGATCTGGGCCAACGACACCAGCCTCTGGACGAACGATCCGGAGGTCGCCGAGAAGATCGCCCACCGCCTCGGCTGGCTCCACGCGCCGACCTACTTCGCGGACGAGGTCGCTGAGCTGACCGCCTTCGGTGAGTCCATCGAGGCGGCCGGCTACACCGATGCGCTCGTCTGCGGCATGGGTGGCTCGTCGCTCGCGCCGGAGGTGCTGATGCGGGTGTATCCCGAGTCGGACAAGGGCCTCAGGGTCCACGTCCTCGACTCCACCGACCCCGCCGCCGTGGCCGCCCTCGACGAATCCCTCGACGCGAGCAAGACCATCCGGGTCATCGCCACCAAGTCGGGCAGCACGACCGAGACGCTGGCCTTTCTGGCCCACTACTGGGCCCTCGAGGAAGGGCGCGTCGGGCGCATCCCGCACAACAAGGCGGGCAACGAGTTCGTGTCCATCACCGACCCCGGGGCAGCGCTCGAGGCCCTGCCCCACTCCAACTACTTCCGCGAGACGTTCCTCAACCCCGCTGACGTGGGTGGCCGCTACAGCGCCCTGACCTACGTGGGCCTCGTGCCGGCAGCGCTGTTGCGGCTCGATCTCGATCCGCTGCTGGAGGATGCGCGCATCATGGCCGAGGCTACCCGGGCCGACGCCGACGACAACCCCGCGCTCGTGCTCGGCGCGGCCATGGCCGCGCTGGCCCACGCCGGGCGCGACAAGCTGACCTTCATCATCGAGCCCGACCTGGCCGCGCTCGGGGCCTGGCTGGAGCAGCTCATCGCCGAGTCCACCGGCAAGGACGGCCTGGGCATCGTGCCTGTCGACGGCGAGCCGCTGGGCGGGCCCGAGGCCTACCGCGACGACCGCGTCTTCGTGCGCCTGGGCCCGGCCAGCGACAGCGAGTGGCACACCGACGTCGACGCCAGGCTCGCGGCGCTCGTCGAAGCCGGGCATCCGCTCATCGACATCCGCCTCGACGACGCCTCCTGGGTGGCCGCCGAGTTCTTCCGCTGGGAGTTCGCCACCGCAGTGGCCGGCATCGGGCTGGGCGTCAACCCCTTCGACGAGCCCAACGTCACCGAATCGAAGAACAACACCAGAGACGTCCTGCAGGCCTTCACGTCCGAAGGCCGGCTGCCGGAGACCGAGCCCACGGCCACGCGTGGCGCGCTCCGGGCCTGGCGGCAGGGCGGCGGCGAGGCGGACCTCGTCGATCTCCTCCGCGCGCACCTGGCGCGCGTCTCCGGGATCGGCTACCTCCAGATCGGCGCCTACATCGCGCCGACCGCCGAACGGACCGAGCGGCTGCGGGCGCTGCAGGCCAAGCTGCGCGACCACACGGGCGCGGCGACCACGCTGGGCTACGGTCCGCGCTTCCTCCACTCGACGGGTCAGCTGCACAAGGGTGGCCCGCCCACCGGCGTCTTCATCCAGCTCACCAACGGCCACCCCGAGGACCTCGACATCCCCGGCCGCGACGAGACGTTCGGGGTGCTCATCGACGCCCAGGCCATGGGCGACTTCGCGGCCTTCGGGGCGCACGACCTGCCGGCGGTCCGCATCGACCTCGGCGACGATGCCGATGCCGGGCTGCTGGAGCTGTTGGCCGCCTTCGACGAAGCCCTCGCCTGACCACCCACGCCATCGCGGCACGTGCCGCCCCACGAGGAGCACCGAACATGGATCTCGTCATCGCCGGACTCGGCCGCATGGGCGCCAACATGGCACGCCGCCTGCACCGTGCGGGCCACCGCGTGGTCACCTACAACCGCTCCGAGCAGAAGGTGCGCGACATCATGGCCGAGGGCCTCGATGGCGCCTTCACCCCTGCGGAGGCGGTGGCCAAGCTGCCCTCGCCACGCGTCGTCTGGCTCATGCTGCCGGCGGGTGAGGTCACCGAAGCCGCGATCGACGAGTTCGCCGACCTGCTCTCCCGCGGTGACACCCTCATCGACGGCGGCAACGCCAACTTCAAGGACAGCAAGCGCCGGCACGCGCGGCTGGCCGAGCGCGGGATCCAGTTCGTCGACGCCGGCATCAGCGGCGGGGTGTGGGGCCTGCAGAACGGCTACGGGACGATGGTCGGCGGCGATCGCGACGCGGTCGAGCCGCTCGAGCCCATCTTCACCGCGCTGGCCCCCGAGCACGGCTACATCCACTGCGGCCCGTCAGGCTCGGGCCACTACACCAAGATGGTCCACAACGGTATCGAGTACGGCCTGATGCAGGCCTACGCGGAGGGCTTCGAGATCCTCCACGCCAGCGAGTACCCGCTGGACCTCGAGGCGGTGGCCAAGGCCTGGCAGCACGGCACGGTCATCCGCTCGTGGCTGCTCGAGCTGGCCGGCAACGCCTTCGCCGAGCGGGGCGAGGACCTCGCGGAGGTGAAGGGCTGGGTCTCCGACTCGGGCGAAGGCCGCTGGACGGTGCAGGAAGCCATCGACCTCGACGTGCCGGCCCCGGTCATCACCCACTCGCTGCTCACCCGCTTCCGCTCGCGCCAGGACGAGTCGTACACGGCACAGGTCCTGGCGGCGCTGCGCGAGCAGTTCGGCGGCCACGCCATCAAGGAGAAGTAGGAGCGCGCGACGATGGCCAGCAAGGCGCCCGCCTCGTCGGGCAGGCAGCGCCGCGAGAGCGGCGGAGCACGGCACGTCATGCACCGCCAGACGGTGGATGACGCCGCCGCGGCCAACCCGCTGCGGACCGGCACGCGCCTGGAGCGCGTACCGGATCCCTGCATCGTGGTCGTCTTCGGCGCCACCGGCGACCTCTCCCACCGCAAGATCCTGCCCGCCTTCTACAACCTCCGCCGCGCCGGGCTGCTGCCCATCGAGACCTCCATCGTGGGCTACTCGCGCCGGCCCTACACCGACGCGGCCTTCGCGGAGGAGATGAAGGGCGGGGTCACCGAGCACTCGCGCAACGAGGTCGAGGGCGCGCTGTGGAACGACTTCGCCCAGACCATCCACTACCAGCAGGGCGACTTCAGCACGGCCGAGGACTACGCCCGCCTGGCCGAGCGCCTGGACCAGATCGACGCCGCGGCCGGTTGCCGGGGCAACCGCCTCTTCTACCTGGCCACGCCGCCGTCGGCCTACGAGGACATCGTGGCCAACCTCGGCGCAGCCGGCCTCGCCGACCCGGAGGGCGCCTGGAGCCGCATCGTCATCGAGAAGCCCTTCGGGCACGACCTCGACTCCGGTCACGAGCTCAACGACGCGGTCATGCGCTCGTTCGATGAGTCGCAGGTCTACCGCATCGACCACTACCTGGGCAAGGACACGGTGCGCAACCTGCTGGTGTTCCGCTTCGGCAACGGCATCTTCGAGCCGGTCTGGAACCGGCGCTACGTGGACCACGTCCAGATCACCGTGGCCGAGGACCTCGGCGTGGACACGCGCGGCGCGTTCTACGAGGAGGCCGGGGCCAGCCGCGACATCCTCCAGAACCACATGCTCCAGCTGCTCAGCCTCGTAGCCATGGAGCCGCCCATCAACTTCGAGGCCGATGCCTTGCGTGATGAGAAGGTCCGCGTGCTCCGGGCCATCGACACCGAGTGGACGCCGACGCGCATCCACGACGACGTCGTGCGTGGCCAGTACACCGCCGGCTGGGTGGCCGATCGCAAGGTGGCCGGCTACATCGACGAGGCCGACGTGTCGTCCACCTCGAGCGTGGAGACCTACGTGGCCCTGCGCCTGGAGGTCGAGAACTGGCGCTGGGCCGGCGTGCCCTTCTACCTGCGCACGGGCAAGCACCTGCCCCGGCGCGCGACCGAGATCGCCGTCCAGTTCAACCAGCCGCCGCTGACGCTGTTCAAGGACAGCGCCAGCGATCCGGAGCCCAACATGCTGGCCATGCGCATCCAGCCCGACGAGGGCATCCTGCTGCGGTTCGCGGCCAAGGTGCCGGACCTGGGCCTCGACGTGCGCTCGGTGAACATGGATTTCACCTACGGCTCGACCTTCCTCTCCGACGCGCCCGAGGCCTACGAGACGCTGCTGCTCGACGCCATGCTCGGGGACGCCTCGCTCTTCACCCGCGCCGACGAGGTCGAGGCGGCGTGGTCGCTGGTGACCCCGCTCAACCAGGCGTGGGCCGAGTGGGGCGCGGGCGGCGGCATCAAGGGCGGCTCAGGCAGGAAGCGCCGCCACGGCAGGCTCGACGGCAGCATCCAGCCCTACGAGGCGGGTACCTGGGGGCCTGAGGCCGCCGATCGGCTGCTGGAGCGGGATGGCAGGCGATGGCGACGCCTCTAGCGCCCATCGCCTTCGACGAGAACGGGTCCTGGCGGCGGCACGTCCGCACCGATTCGATCCGGGCCACGACCGACATGCTCAGCAGCCTCTGGGGCCGCGTGGCCGAGGAGGCCAGCAGCGAGGCGCTGGGCGGAGCCGAGGGTCACGAGCTGGCGCATGGCGATCCGAGGCTGGCGCGGCTCATGCGCGGCGCCGGCAGCCACGACGATGGCGTGCGCGTGCGGACGCGCACCTCGGTGCTGACGCTGGTGGTGGTGGCGCCGCGTCCGGAGCTGGTGGAGCGCGCCATGGCCACGGTCACGACGCTAGCCTCGCGCCACCCCTCGCGCGCGGTCGTGCTCTCCCCCACCGACCCCGACGGCCCGCCCAGCTTCGACGCGCACATCTACGCCTCCTGCCAACTGCCCGCGAAGGGCAGCAGCGAGGTCTGCACCGAGGAGATCCTCATCAAGGTCGGGGGCGAGCTGGCACAGCATCTCTCGAGCACGGTCGCGCCGCTGCTCATCCACGACCTGCCGGTGGTGCTCTGGTGGCCCGGGGACGTGCCCTTCGGGCGGGCGGATTTCAGTGACCTCGCCGACGAGGTCGACCGGCTGTTCGTCGACTCGGGACAGTTCCGACGCCACGGCCTCACGCGCCTGCGGGGCATGGCCGACGCTGTCGATGGCGGACTCGTGGTGCACGACGTGAGCTGGATGCGGCTGATGCTATGGCGGGAGCTGCTGGCCTCGTGCTTCGACCACCCCCTGCTCGTGCGCGAGCTCAAGCACCTGCGCTCGATCCGTGTGGACGTGGCTCGGCCCGGCGGTGACGTGCGCCTGTCGCGAGCCGTGCTCTTCGTGGGCTGGCTGATGTCGCGGCTACGACTGCAGGTGGTGGAACCGCTCCACCAGGCCGACGACGAGGTCTGGGTCGCCGCGTTGCGCTCGGGCA
>JBFLKP010000167.1:0-5793 GCA_040883225.1 Candidatus Limnocylindrales bacterium
GCCTAGGAGGACCTCATGAGCGCCACCTTCAGCCTCGAGGGCAAGAACGCCGTCGTCACCGGGCTTTCGACCGGTATCGGCCGAGCCATCGCGGAGGCGCTCGCGCGTGAAGGCGCCAACGTCGCGGGCGACTACCAGAAGGACAGCGAAGGAGCGGGCATCACGCAGGGCCTCATCGAGGCCCAGGGCCGCGAGGCGCTCATCCTGCAGGGCTCGACGGCGGACGAGGCCCACGTCGACGACCTCGCCGACCAGGTGGTGGCCCGCTGGGGCAGCCTGGACATCTGGGTCAACAACGCCGCGCGCATCTTCGTCAAGCCGTTCATCGAGATGACCACCGAGGAGTGGCACGGGCTGCTCGCGGCCAACCTCCACGGCTACATGCTCGGCTGTCGAGCGGCGGCGCGGAAGATGGCCGTCCAGGACCGGCCGGGGCGCATCATCAACATCACCAGCCAATCGAGTGTCCAGGCCATCAACGGCTTCAGCGCCTACTCCACGGCCAAGGGCGGCATCAGCGGTCTCACGAAGGTGCTCGCGATGGAGCTGGCCGAGTACGACATCACGGTCAACGCGGTGGCACCAGGACCCACCGACACGCCGCTGAACACCACCGCCTGGACCCCAAAGGCGCGCCAGACCTACATCGAGCGCATCGGGCTCCATCGCATCGCCACCGCCGAGGAGTCGGCCGATGTGGTCTGCTTCGTGGCCTCGCACGCCTCGCGCTTCATGACCGGGCAGGAGATCGTCGTCGACGGCGGCCTGTCGATCAACGGCAACGTGGGCCACGCCGCCACCGACATCGAGGGCGGCGCCGCCGAGTAGCGGGTAGCCATCGATCTCGCCCAGGGTACGGGGTTCGCACGTCGGGGCCCGGGCTGGCGCCGGCCGCGGAGACGCTGTCCCCCAGGCGGTCGGACTCGACGCGCCAGCGGCGGCACTGTCCCATCTCGGCCGTCGACAGGGCACGAGTGACAGCTCGAGCCTCGACGGGACCAGAGTCCGACGCCTGAGGCGCAGGCTCGTCGAGTTCGACCTCGACGGGACCGCCGATCGGCGGGGTCGGACCGAGGGGCGCCTGTCGCGTGCTCAGCGCGCCTGCCCTAGTGCGTCGCGGCAGCTCCTCCATCGGACGAGACCATCTCGCCCGCCACGAAGTCGAGGTCGCCGGTGATGACCTTCTCGACCTCCTCGATGGTCGAGACCTTGGGGTCGATGTCGTCGGCCACGACCTGACCGCGACGCAGCACGATGATGCGGTCGACGACCTGGAAGACGTGGTGGATGTTGTGGGCGATGAAGATGCAGGAGTGGCCGGAGTCGCGAGCGCCACGCACGAAGCGGAGCACGCCCTGGGTCTCGGCCACGCCGAGGTTGTTCGTCGGCTCGTCGAGGATGATGAGCTCGCTCTCGAAGTACATCGCACGGGCGATGGCCACGGCCTGGCGCTCGCCGCCCGAGAGCGCGCTGATGGCCGTCGTGGCGGGGATGTTCTTGGTGATACCCACCTCGCGCATGAGCTTGGCTGCGACCTCGTTCATGAGCCCCTTGTCCATGCGGTTCAGGAGGCGCGGTCCCTTGAGCGGCTCGCGGCCCAGGAACATGTTGCGCGCGATGGACAGCTGGTTCACCAGCGCGGAGTCCTGGTAGATGGTCTCGATGCCCAGGGCCATGGCGTCGTTGGTGCTCGTGACCTGCACCCGCTCGCCCTTGAAGTAGATCTCGCCACGACTCAGCGGGACGGCCCCGGAGAGGATCTTGATGAGCGTCGACTTGCCGGCGCCGTTGTCGCCGAGGAGGCCCACGATCTCGTTGTTGGAGATGCTGATGCTGACGTCATCGAGCGCCTGGACGCGACCGTAGTACTTGGATACGTGGTCCATGCGAACGAGCTCGGTGGGGATGTCGACGGTCATGGCTAGATGGCCGCCCGCTGTCGCTGGGAGAGATAGGAGTGGAGGGCCATCATGCCCAGGATGATGGCCCCGATGAAGATGTTGTAGGCCAGGCCGGGCACACCGACCATCACGATGCCGTTGCGCATGACGCGCAGGAGGAAGACGCCGATGACGGTGCCGATGATGGTGCCCTTGCCGCCGGTGAGCACGGTGCCGCCGATGACGGTCATGGCGATGACCTCCAGCTCATATTGGAAGCCGGCATTGGGGTTGGCCGTGGAGACGCGGATGGAGCTGGTGATGCCCGCGTAGGCGGCCATGGCCGCGGTCAGCACGAAGAGCGAGACCTTGACCCGTGACACGCGCACACCTCGGGCCAGCGCCGCGGCAGGGTTGCCGCCGGAGGCCTGGATCCAGTTGCCGAAGCGCGACACCATCAGGACATAGCCCAGGACGACCGCGAAGAGCGCGAACCAGAAGATCGACATGAAGATGCGCAGCTCGCCGAACGGCGTGTTGATGAAGACGTCGCCGACGACGATGTCGACGAGCGGCGACTCGGCGTTCCACGTGCGCTGCGGGAAGCCGCTGGTGAGATAGAGCGCCATACCGCGCACGACCAGCAGCATGCCCAGGGTCACCAGGAACGACGGGATGCGCAGACGCGTGACGAAGAACCCGTTGACCAGCCCGATGGCGACACCGACGACCATGGCCACGACGAAGCCGACCTCAAGGCCCAGCGTCGTCTCGTTGGCGATGGTCCACATGATCACCGCGGTGAAGCCGAAGACCGAGCCGACCGAGAGGTCGAACTCGCCGGCGGTCATGAGCAGCGTCATGGCCAGGGCGATCATGCCCAGCTCTGGCGTGAAGGCCAGGATGTTGCTGATGTTGCCCACCGAGATGAAGGTCCCCGACAGCAACGTGAAGGCGACGATGGCGCCGATGAGCAGGACCAACGATCCCGTCTCGGACGCGGTGGCGACCTTCTTGACGCCCTCCGCCAGCCTGTTCTGTTGTGCCGCCTTGGCCTCGGTCATGCGGCCGTCCTCATCTGCTCCTCCGTGCCGCCGGCGGTAGCCGGGCGGTTCGTGCTCCGGCCGATGGTAGTCGGTCGGTGAGCCCCGAACAGGGTCCGCTCGGACGTAACTGTCATGTACAGGTGGCCTGCCCGTTCAGCCGATCGAGCCCTGGGGATGCTCCGCCAGGAACTGCCAGTCATGCTGCGGAACGAGCAAGTCCGACGCCTGCCGCATCCGCTCCATCCCGCGCAGCAGCTGGGGCAGGTCCCAGAAGGAACCCACCGGCCAATCGAGCTCGATGTTGCGGTAGTTGTACATCGTGTCACTGGTCAGGCAGACGATGCCGGCTGATGTCTGGACCAGCGTTGCCTGGCAACCGGGTGTGTGACCCCCGATCTTCAGCAGACGGACGTCGGGGTCGATCTGCACATCTCCGTCGACGACATCGAGGCGGTCGAGGACCGCCTCCATCTTGTAGCGATACTCGGGGTAGTAGAACATGCAGAACTTGGGCGGTGCGAGGGCCTGCGGCAGCTCGTCGCGCTGCACGATGAAGCGAGCGTTGGGGAAGAGCTCGTTGTTCCCCACGTGATCGAAGTGCAGGTGGCTGAGCACCACCAGCTCGACGTCCTCGGGTCGAACGCCTCGAGCCGCGAGGCCGCTGACCAGGTCCTGGTCCTCGGCCCGCTCGACGATCCAGCGGATCGAGCCATGGCGGGCGTGGAGCCGGTCGATCTCGTCCACATCGCCGACGCCCGTGTCGATGAGGATGACCCGCTTGGCGCCCTCGATGAGCCAGACCGGAGCCGGCACCATCACGCCGGACACGACCGTGCCGTCACGCCGTCGCAAGTCGTCCCTCCAGCCGAAGGGCAGGACCCGCTCACGGGGGATGTCCGGCGAGACGCCACCATTGAGGAGCGAGCCCTCGATGGTCGATTCGAGCTCGGCGGTGACGACGAAGTGGATGCGTGGGGTCATCTCGGTCCTCCTCGTGCCGTGAACGAGAGGGCCGGGGCCGCTCGACGCGGGCCCCGGTCCTCTCTGGCTGCGTGTCCGGCCGGGCGATCCGGCCGGTGGCTCAGGCGAACTAGCCCTCGCCGCGAAGGATGTCGTCGTAGACCTGGGCGGTGTCCGCCTCGTAGAGGGCACCGACGATGACGTCGAACCCAGGCGGGATGCCGGAGGCCGCCATGTCCGCGATGGACAGGCCGATCCAGCTCGTGGCCAGCGGGTCCTGCCACTGGGCCGCGTTCACGTACCCGTTGAGGACCTCCTGGGTGGTATCGAGCGAGTTGCCCCAGCCGACGACCGGGATCTCGCCCGGGGCCACGCCGACCTGGTCGAACACACGGGCGATGGAGCCGGTGACGAGGTCACCGAGGCCGATGATGGCGTCGATGCGGTCGCGGTTGGCGAGCAGGTAGTCGCTCATGCGCGTGATGATCTCCGCCTGGTCGAGGGTCGCGTCAGTGACCTCCCAGGTGATGCCCATGGGCTCGAAGACCTTGGCGATGCCCTCTTCCTCCTGCACGCCGTAGGTGGCGCCGGGAACCTCGACGGGCATCCACACGAAGTCACCCTCTTCGACGAGACCATTGTCGACGAGGTACTGGGCCCAGGACTCGCCGTAATCGACGAGATCGCCGCCGACGTACGCGTTCCAGTTGGCGTCCGGGTCCGGGGTGTTGATGTTGACGATGGGGATACCGGCCGCACGGGCCTCGTCCACGACCTCGATCAGGCTCCCGGGATCCGGGCTGCTGCTGACGATGCCGTCGGCGCCGGCCGCGATGGCCGCGCGCACCGCTTCCTGGTGGGACGGGACGTCGCCACTGTGGAAGGAGGTGTTCACGGTGTGGCCCGTGCTATCGGCCCACATCTCCGCGCCCTGCAGGAAGTACGTCCACACCGGATCGGTGGGCGCGCCATGCGAGACCCAGTAGAACGTCTTCTGCTCATCCTGCGCGGCTGCCGCCAGGGGCAGGGACGCGACGAGCAGGACGCTGCCTGCGATTCCCAGGAGAGTTCGCTTCATCTCGAAAAGCTCCCTTTCTGCTTCGAGCTACCACCCAGCCGCCGCCCTCCGAACTCCTCGGCGACGCACTGGCTCCTAGCGCCCAGTCTACGCCCGCAGGCACCCCTGATGACATCCTTTCCCGCGAGGCTGTCTAGGACAGTTCCGGGCCCGTGAACGCGGGCCAGAACGTAGAGTGAGGCCATGCCCACAAGCGTCATGGTCATCGGCCGCCAGGCCGGCCGGTTCCCCGAGGGCCTGCCCGAGCCCGCCACCGGAGCCGAGTACGTCATGGCCGATTCGATGGACGACGTGCGCGCACGCCTGAGGGAGTGTGATGTGGTCTTCCACTACGGGCGGCCGCGAGACGCGCTCTCCGCCAACTGGACGCTGGCGAAGCGATTGCGCTGGATCCACGTCGGGGGCGTGGGTGTCGACTGGGCCCTGTTCCCCGAGCTGGTCGAGTCGGACGTCGTGCTCACCAACAGCCGCGGTGTCTTCGACACCAGCCTGCCCGAGTACCTGCTCTCGCTGATGCTGGCCTTGGTCAAGGACCTGCCCGCCACCTACCGGGCGCAACAGCGACACGCCTGGGAGCACCGGCTGCTGGAGCCGCTCGCGGGCCGGCGGGCCGTCATCGTCGGCGCCGGTTCGATCGCGCGAGCATCGGGTCGACTGCTGCGGGCGATGGGCATGGAGGTCGCGCTGGTCGCACGCAGCGCGCGCGAGGGCGGGCCGGGCGAGGGCCGAGTCCACGCCGTCAGCGAGCTGCCGGCGCTGCTGCCCGCCGCCGACTGGCTCATCGCGCTGGTGCCGTTGACCCGGGAGACCCGCGGGCTCATCGGTGCGC
>JBFLKP010000168.1:0-10227 GCA_040883225.1 Candidatus Limnocylindrales bacterium
CGAGCGATGAGCCTGGCGTAGAGGTCCCGGCTGGCGACCAGGCTCTCGATGCGTCGATCGACATCCTCCAGGTGTCGCTCCAACAGCTCGATCGTGTGGTGGCAGGTCGGTTCCCCCTGTGCTCGCAGCTCCAGGATCGACGCGATCTCCGCGAGCGTCAGCCCGCTGTTCTGGGCATCGCTGATGAACCGCAACCGCTCGATCGCGTCGGGTTCGTAGTCGCGGTAGCCGTTGGGCGCACGCGCCGGCTCCGGCACCAAGCCGATGTCCTCGTAGTAGCGGATGGTGGTGGGGGACAGCCCGCTGCTGCGGGCGACTTCTCCGATTCGCATCGCTGACATCGTACCGCTTGACATTGAAGTCGACTTGAAGGTCTATCGTGCGAGCATGGAGCACGAGATGATGGGCCACGACGACCACGCGCAGCAGGACCACGACCGCCACGAGGGTCACTCGGTGGCCATGTTCCGCGACAAGTTCTGGTTGACGCTGGTACTGACGATCCCGGTCCTCATCTGGAGCCCGGACATCCAGGCGTGGTTCGGCTACGCAGCACCGTCCTTCCCTGGATCCGGCTACGTCCCCGCCATCCTCGGCACGCTCATCTTCTTCTACGGTGGTGCGGTCTTCCTGCGCAGTGCACGCGGAGAGCTGGCGGTGCGCCAGCCGGGCATGATGACGCTGATCTCGATGGCCATCGTCGTGGCCTTCGTCATCAGCTGGGTCGGCACGCTGGGCCTGCTCGAGGTCGAGATCTGGTGGGAGCTCTCGACCCTCATCCTGATCATGCTCCTTGGTCACTGGCTCGAGATGCGCTCGATCGACCAGGCGCAGGGCGCGCTCCGCGCGCTGGCCGAGCTGCTGCCCGATACGGCCGAGCGCGTCACCGACGATGGCACCGAGGAGGTACCGCTGGGCGAGCTCGTCGTCGACGACATCGTGCTCGTGCGCCCTGGCGCGCGCGTCTCCGCCGACGGCGTCATCGAAGACGGGGCTGCCGACGTCGATGAGTCGATGATCACCGGCGAGTCGGTGCCGGTGGCCAAGTCGGTCGGCGACAGCGTCGTCGCGGGCACGGTCGCTGCCGGCGGCAGCCTGCGTGTCCGCGTGACCGCGACCGGCGATGAGACGACGCTTTCATCCATCATGCGCATGGTCGCCGAGGCCCAGGCTTCCGGTTCGCGGGCACAGGCGCTCGCCGACCGGGCCGCCGCGGCACTCTTCTACGTCGCGCTGGCTGCGGGGGCCTTCACGTTCCTCGTCTGGCTCGTCGTCGGCCAACCGGCCGAAGCGTTCGTGCGGACCGCGACGGTGCTCGTCATCGCCTGTCCACATGCGCTCGGGCTGGCCATCCCGCTGGTCATCTCCATCAGCACCTCGCTCGGGGCGCGCAACGGGCTGCTTATCAAGGATCGAATCGCGCTCGAGCACGCACGCGAGCTCGATGTCGTCATCTTCGACAAGACCGGCACCCTCACCAGGGGCCAGCCGGTCCTGGCCGACGTCGGAGCCGTCGACGGAACGGACGAGCGCGAGGTCCTGGCTCTCGCGGCTGCTGTCGAGGCCGACTCGGAGCACCCGCTCGCACGCGCCATCGTGGACGGTGCCACCGAACGTGGGCTCGAGGTGCCGACCGCGTCGGACTTCGAAGCCCTCGCGGGACGCGGCGCGCGCGCGGACGTCGCGGGGCGGACCGTCCACGTCGGCGGTCCCCGCCTCATCGAGGAGCTCGGCGTCGGCGCCGATGAGGGCCTCGCGGAGCGGAACCGTGCGTGGGCCGATGGCGGCCGCACGGTCCTGTCGGTCATCGCCGACGGCCGGCTCATCGGCGCCATCGCGGTCGAGGACGAGATCCGGCCCGAGTCGTTCGAGGCGGTGGCGGAGCTCCATGACGCCGAGGTCCGCGTGGCCATGATCACCGGAGACAGCCAGGCCGTGGCCGACTCGGTCGCGCGGCGCCTGGGCATCGACGAGGTCGCAGCGCAGGTGCTGCCCGCGGACAAGGCCGCCGCGGTGGCGCGCTTCCAGGAAGGCGGCCAGCGCGTGGCCATGGTCGGGGACGGCGTCAACGACGCACCGGCCCTGGCCCAGGCGGACGTCGGGATCGCCATCGGTGCGGGCACCGACGTGGCGGTCGAATCGGCCGGGATCGTGCTCGTGCGCGACGACCCGCGTGACGTCGTCGGGGCCATCACGCTGTCGCGGGCGACGTACCGAAAGATGGTCGAGAACCTCGTCTGGGCCACGGCCTACAACGTGGTCGCCATCCCCGTCGCCGCAGGTCTCCTCGCGCCCTGGGGCATCACGATGCCCATCGCGGTCGGCGCGGTCTTCATGAGCGCCTCGACGATCATCGTCGCTGCGAACGCCCAGCTCCTGCGCCGGCTGAAGCTTCGTCCCGACGATGTCAGCAAGCCGCCTCGCGGCGAGCGCGGCGCTGAGCCGGTCCGCGCTTGAGGTCCCGCCTCCAGTACGGCGTTCGTCGAGCTTCCGTCCTGCCGATGAGCAGCAGTCCGTCGTTCAGCGTGGGATACGCTAGCGAGGCTGCGAGCGCCGGCCATCCGGCCCCGGGAGCAGCCCCCTAGACCCAACGTCGGCCGGCCTGCCCGGCATTTAGTGGCGAGCCAGGTGCATGGAAGCCTTCGTTCTCTCCTTCTTCATCATCTTCCTCGCCGAGATGGGCGACAAGAGCCAGCTCATGTCGCTGGCGTTCGCCACGCGATACCGAGCCACGACGGTGCTCGTGGCCATCACCGTGGCCACGCTGCTGCTGAACGCCGGCTCGGTCATCGTCGGCGCCACCATCGCGATGGCCCTTCCGACGGACCTGATCCAGATCGGCGCGGGCTTGGTCTTCCTGGCCTTCGCGGCATGGACGATGCGGGGCGACGACCCCGATGCGGACGGCCCGGACGATGTGCGGCGGTCCGGTGGCTGGGCGGTCCTGGCCATCGGTTCGGCATTCTTCCTGGCCGAGTTCGGGGACAAGACGATGCTCGCGGCCATGACGCTCGCCACCACCGAGGAGCCCATCGGCGTGTGGCTGGGATCGACGTTCGGCATGGTCGCGGCCAACGCCGTCGCTATCGCCATCGGCGCAGCCATCGGCACGAGACTGCCCGAGCGCTGGATCAGGCGCTTCGCTTCAGCAGCCTTCGTCGTCTTCGGCGTGGTGCTGATCGCCCAGGGGATCGGGCTGATCTAAGGCCCGTCACGCCGGTCGGAGCTTCGCGATGGACTCGGTGATCCGAGCTGCGATCTCATCGGGGACGACCTTGTCCGTGTCGCGCAGGTCGCCGAGGGCCTCCTGCAGGCCGACGAGGCTGGCGTAGAGCGGAGGGCAGGTCGGACACTCGGCGAGATGCTCTTCGACGGCCCGCCGGCCCTCGGCCTGCAGCTCCTCGTCGAGGTAGGCGGAGATCTTGCTGCGTGCCTTCCAGCAACGCATCGGCTGGGCCAGGCTGGCGACACGCTTGGGATCATCCTCGGCAAGAGCGCTCACGAGCATCATCCTTCCTCGACGCAGTCGCTGTTTGGCGGCCGGCAGGCCGATATCGAGCGCGTCGGCGATGGCGGGTGTGGTCATGTCGGCGGCGTCGTGGAGCACGACGACGGTCCGGTAGCCGACCGGCATTCGGGCGAGCGCGTCCTCGAGGTCCTCGCGCTGCTCGGCTCGAGCGAGGACCTGCTCCGGGTCGACGGTGTAGTCGTCATCGCGCCATCGATCCTCGACGCCCGCCAGGTCGACCTCGTCGTACCGAGCTCGCGACCGGTCGATGGCGAGGTTGACGAGGATGCGGTTCAGCCACGGACCGATGGGCGCGCCTTCCCGTAGCTGCCCTCGCTTGGTCCAGGCGCGCAACGCCGCCTCCCCGACGAGATCCTCGGCGCGGGCGTGGTCTCGGGACAGGCGCATGGCCAGCCGGCTCAGGCGCGGCAGCTCATCCGACAGGCGTGTGGCGAAGTCGACGTCGGGCGCGACCGACCGAGCCCGACTGGGGTCAGGCCCGGTCTCCGGGTCGCGCGGTTCGGTGCTCGCGGCCGGTGCCACGAACATGGCTGGCGCTAGCGAGCGCAAGCGCGCACCTCGCTCCCACGCAGCGGACCGCCGAAGAGGGCGCTGAAGATGCAGACGTCGAGCGCCCCGGCGAGGAGGGGCACGAGGCCGACCGCCGCGATGACGATCCCGACCGTCCCGCCGACCAGGAACAGGCCGCCTGCCATGAGCGCGAGGCCGGCGACGACACGGCCGATCCGCCCGATGCGCGAGGACAGGCACTGGCCGAACCATGAGGCGGCGAACCAGTTGGGCTTGTCGGTGGTGGTGGTGTTCATGGGTCTGCTCCTTCGGAGATGTCGCTGGCGATGTCGTTCACCGCCGTTCCTACCCCGTACTACGGATCTCGCGGCCGAATGGATACATCGAGCGTGTAACCGAACGACGCCGGCCCGTGTCGATGACACGAGACCGGCGTCGATGAGGGGGGAGGGGTGCTACGGCGTCGGGAGGGAGCCGCTCACGTCAGCGACCCACCAGATGTCGTTGACAGCGTGGCCGGTGGTCTGCCCGGCTTCGGTGTCGCCCTGCCAGTAGTAGAGCGGACGGCCGTCGTACGTGACCTGGGTCGAACCATCGGTGCCGGTGATGAGGCCGAGCACACCGGACACCCCCTCGCCGGCGGCGACGGTGTTGCCGGGTGGCACGGTGACCGGCGGCCACGCGACCAGGCAGTCACCCTCGCAGACGCTGACGCCGGGAGTCGTGTCGGCCGCGAAGTAGTACGTCGTGAGACCGTCCGCGCCGACGAGGAACGTGCCCAGGTCGGTCGTCGCGGTCTCGAGGGTCAGGGCCGGCGGGTTGGCCGGCATCGAGCCGTCCTCCTGGGCCACGAACCAGACGTCGCCCACGCCCTCCCCGGTCGTTTCACCGGGCGCGGTGTCGCCCTGCCAGTAGTAGAGCGGTCGGCCCCGGTAGGTGGCCTGCATCGAGCCGTCGTCGCGCGGCACGGCGCCGAGGGTCCCGGTCACGCCCTCACCGGCGACGAGCTCCTGCCCGTCACCCACGAGCAGCGGTGGCCAGGCCTCGAGACAGCCGCCGACGCAGACGCTCTGGCCCGGCGTCACGTCCCTCGTGAAGTAGTACAGCGTGAGGCCCTCGGGGCCCACGAGGTAGGTGCCCAGGTCATCGGTCGCTGTGCCGACGGAGATCGGACCCTCGGCCTGCGCGGCCACGAGCGCGGGTGCTGCGGCCGCGGCCGACAAGGCCATGGCGCCGGCCAGTGCGATGGCCGCCAGTCGATGACGGGCCATGCGGTTCATGGTGTCGTTCAAGCGCATATCGTTCTCCTGTCGGTCAGCTGCTGAACCTGGCCACACCCCGGCAGACCTCGCCGGTGCGCGGGTTCTTGGCACGTGCCACGATCCTCTCGACGCCAGGACCGTTGCGGGTCAGGCGCCGGACTTCGAACGAGCCGCTCGGCGGCTGCGTGGTGCGTGTGCCGCGCCAGAAGAGGCTGCCGTTCCGCTTCATGCGGATCGTCCACTTCTGGCCGTTGCGGTTCTGGTCGACCTCGAACTCGACCTCGATGCGGCCGTTCTCCGGGCTGAGCTTCAGCTTCCAGTCAGAGCGGGCGGTGCAGTCGCCGCGTCGGATGACGTCACCATCCTTGGCGCTCGCGGTCATGGGTGCGGCCACGAGCGTGGTCGCGACCAGCACACCGGTGATGAGGGCCGTCGCACGGCCCATGGCGTTCTTCTTCATGTCGTTGGCTTGCTCTCCGCGGTGGACCCGTCGCCCGATGCGAGCAGGTGCTCAGCTGATGGTGCGGACCGCCGGGTGCCACGGGAACGGGCCGCGGTCGGGAAATGCTTCGGACCTTCGTCCGATGCCCTCGACGTCCCGGGCCGCCTACCATGCCCGCATGTCCAGCCCAGCCGAGGCCGCACCGGCCACGCCCGAGGTTCCCGCCAGCGCCTCCGGGCGTGTCGGTGCGCCCGCCGGCCCCCGACGCTGGCTCCGCTCGATGTCGTTGGCACAGCGGTTCCTGCTGGCGAACCTCGCCATCCTGCTGGTGGCCGGGCTCGTCGTCGGGGTGTGGGTCGGTGATCAGCTCGAGCGCAGCATCGTCGACCGCACCGCATCGGTCACGGCGCTGTACGTCGAGTCCATCATCGAGCCCAGCGTCGCCTCCATGGTCGATGGTGGTGAGCTCACGGCCGGGGACATCGAGACGCTCGACGCACACCTCGCGTCGAGCGCCCTCGCCGATCGCGTGCGCTCGCTGCGCCTCTGGTCGCCTGGCGGCGAGGTCGTCTACAGCCCGAACGCCGGACTCATCGGACAGCGTTTCCCGGTCGAGGGGCACCTCGCCGAAGCTTGGGCGGGCGAGGTGTCCATCGAGATGGACGACCTCAGTGGCGACGAGAACGCCTGGGAGCGCGCGCGCTGGGACCGGCTCCTCGAGATCTACATCCCGGTACGCGAGCGTGGCACCGAGAACATCATCGCGGTGGCCGAGTTCTATCTGCCACCGCGGGAGATCGACGAGCAGGTCGAGCAGGCGCGCCTCACCTCCTGGGGCCTCGTGACGCTCGCGATCGTCCTCGCCGCGCTGCTCCTGTGGGGGGTGGTGAAGCGTGGCAGCGACACCATCCAGCGCCAGGAGGCCGACCTCTCGCGCCAGGTCGCGGAGCTCACCGGCCTGCTGGAGGAGAACGCCGAGCTGAGCGAGCGGGTGCACTCCGCCGCCGAACGCACGACCACGCTCAACGAGCGGTCGATGCGCCGGGTGAGCAGCGACCTCCACGACGGACCTGGCCAGATGCTGTCGCTCGCCATGCTGCGCCTCGATCGCCTGCAGCAACGAGCCGAGCGGGGCGAAGCCCCGAGCCTCAAGGAGCTGGCCGAGGTCGAGGACGCCCTGCAGGAGGCCATGACCGACATGCGAGCCGTGGCGGCCGGCTTGCGCCTGCCGGAGCTGGCGTCGATGTCCGCCGAGGACGTCGCCGCGCGCGCCGCCGCTGACCACGAGCGTCGGAGTGACACGCGCACCGAGTTGGATGCCCATGACCTGCCAGCGGCAACCCCGCTGCCTGTCCGTATCGCGTTGTTCCGGGCGCTCCAGGAGTCGCTCTCGAACGCGACCCGGCACGGGGGCGTCGACCACGTGTCCGTCGAGCTCCGTGGCGAACCAGGCCAGGGGCCACGCGCTGGCCCCGGACTGCTGCTCATCGTGCGTGACGATGGCTCCGGGTTCGACCCGTCGATCCTGCGCTCCAACGGTGGCCTCGGCCTGGCCGGCATCCGCGAGCAGGCCGAGGTCCTCGGCGGCTCGTTCGTCATCTCTTCGGCACCGGGGGAGGGCACCACGCTGCGGGTCTGGTGGCCGCTCCGCGATGGAGCGACCGACGCATGAGTGACACCATCCGCGTGGCCGTGGCTGACGATCATCCGATGTTCCGTGCAGGTGTGGTGATGTCTCTGCGAGAGGAGGAGGGGATCGAGATCGTCGGCGAAGCCGCCGACGGGGGAGCCGCGCTTAAGCTGGCGATGACCGAGTTTCCGGACGAGATGCTGCTCGACATCAACATGCCAGGCGGCGGTCTCGAGACGGCTCAGCGCATCGCGGTGGCCTGCCCGGCCACGCACATCGTCATGCTCACCGTCTCCGAGGACGAGGACGATCTGCTCGCGGCCATGAAGGCTGGTGCGTCGGGCTATGTCCTCAAGGGTGCTGGAGCCGGTGAGCTGGCCGCGGTCATCCGCTCGGTCCATGCCGGCGAGGTCTACGTCGCGCCGGCGCTGGCGTGGGGCATGCTGCGAGAGATGCGCTCTCCACGGACGTCCCCGTACGACGAGCTGACCGAACGCGAGCGCGATGTGCTGGAGCTCGTGGCCGAGGGCCTGAGCAACCACGAGGTCGGCGAGCGGTTGGGCCTCGCGGAGAAGACCATCAAGCACTACATGACCAACATCCTCGGCAAGCTGCAAGTCCGCAGCCGGGTCGAGGCGGCACTGCTCGTGGCCCGGGAGGGACCGCCGCAGCGGAGTGACGATGACCGCTAAGGATCCGCTGTCGGCCGCGTGGAGCGGGGCCCAGGCACGCTTGCCCGACGGCTGGACCTTGGAGGGGCTTCGTTGCGCCTCGACTCGGCTGAGCCCAGATCAGCGCTCGGACGACTGGCGCGCACGGGACCCGATCGAGGCGCTCGCCTTGTTGGTCTCCTCGTTCGAGCGGGACGACGATGAGCGCTCTACGGAGCGCGATCGCTGATCAGCAGCTGCGCCCATGCTTGGGTTCCAGACGTGAACACATCGCGGTTGCACTCGGCTCCCGGCGAACTCCAGCGCCTCGTCCAGATAGGGTCCCCAGTCCTCGCTGGCGGGGATCTCCACCCACTCCCTGAAGACCTTGCCGGCGGGCGCCACCGGTGCGCCCTTGCCCGCTCCGAGCAACTCCGTGACTCGTGCTGCCGGCAGCTTGACCACCATGCCGTCGGACTCGTGACCGGGCATGGCCACGAAGGCCTTGCCGGCGCGAACACACCGGAACCCGGGGCCGGCTTCCGGCATGTTATGGTGACCACCTAAGTGACCACATGAGAACGGGGTACGCGATGGCCGAGATCGGCATCAAGGAACTGAAGGCGACAGCTTCGTCGGTCATCGAGCAGGTCGAAGGCGGTTCTGCCTACGTCGTCACCAAGCGCGGCCGTCCTGCCGCGGTCCTGTTGCCAGTTGACGAGGCCGAGGACCTCGTGCTGGCCAACGCCGATGAGTATGTCCGCCAGCGTCGACTCGCCCGCACTGACTACGCGAAGGGGCGGACCGTGAGGCTGGAGGACATCGACTGACTGCCTACGAGGTCCGGCTCTCGCGGTCGGCGCTTCGACGATTCAAGAAGCTCGGTGATGCAGACCGTGATCGCATCGGCCGCGCACTCCAGCGCCTTGCGCGTGACGTGGCCCGCCCGGAACGCTTCTCCGGCAAGTCGGTCAAGCCCATCCGCGGCACCGACGACACCTTCTATCGGTTGCGTATCGGCGACTACCGCGTGATGTGCGACGTCATCGAGGCAGACCACGTGATCCTGGTGCTCGGCATCGTCGACCGAGCCGACCTGGAACGGTGGCTCCGAGGCAGATAGCCCTCCAGGAGACAGCGTGTCCGGGCTAGCGATCGGTTGCATCGGCGCCCTCGTCATCCTCGACTTCGTGGCGACTGGGAACGAGTTCTCGATGGCCCAGGCGATCCTCCAGAGCAAGGACTCGTAGACGGTTCCCCTCGCGCTCCAGGCCTACGACTCCCAGTTCACGGCCTCGTATGGCCAGCTCAACGCCGCGATGATCATGACCATGATCCCGGTGCTCATCGTCTTCCTGCTCTTCCAGCGCTTCTTCGTGTCCGGTGCATTCAGTGGCGCGGTCACGGGTCGAGCGCGCCAAGCCGATGAAGCACTGGGCTAGCCTGCAACCTGCAACAGCGAATGGAGACCGATCGATGACACCCCGCATGCGTGTGATCTGTGACAACGACTACTCGGGTGACCCGGATGGACTGTTCCAGCTCGCGCATCACCTGCTCTCACCCTCGGTCGACCTGCGACTCGTCATCGGTAGCCACCTGCGTCCGGGTGATTCGCTCGATGACACGAACGCCACCGCGGATCACGCCAAGGCCGAGGCCGACCAGGTCCTCGATCTGCTCGGGATGGCCGGCCAGATCCCGACGCTCGCCGGCTCGAACGCAGCCCTCGCGGATACGGCGACGCCCATCACTTCGGCCGCCGCCGAAGCCATCGTCACCGAGGCCATGACTCCGTCCGACCTGCCCCTGTACGTCGCACTCGGGGCCGGGTTGACCGAACTCGCCAGCGCCTATCTCATCGAACCCCGCATCGCCGATCGGCTCACGGCCGTCTGGATCGGGGGTCCCGAACACGCCGGGCTGGCATGGGCTCCGCCACGCGCCGATGGCCCCGAGACATCGGAGTACAACACCCGCATCGACATCGCAGCGGCGCGGGTCGTCTTCGACTCGCCCATACCGCTTTGGCAGGTGCCGCGGGACGTCTATCGGCAGGCGATCATGAGCTTCGCGGAACTCGATGCGCGCGTCCGACCTTGCGGTCCCATCGGTGCCCATCTGGTCTCGTCGCTCGATCGGGTCGTGGCCCGGGCCGCCAAGCATGGGCGGGATCTCGGCGAGACCTACGTCCTGGGAGACAG
>JBFLKP010000169.1:0-56526 GCA_040883225.1 Candidatus Limnocylindrales bacterium
CCGAACCTCATCGACCCCTCCCGCTTCACGCCCACCTCGCTGGCATCGGCAGTGTACGGCTGGTCGCGCACGGTCCTCTCGCCGGTCTCGGTCGTGTCGACGCCCGCGGTGCTCCCGCCGGAGCTCGACTGCGACGCCTGGACGACGCCGCATGCCTGGTCGACGCCGCCTTCTGGTCATCTGTCCGGCTGGGGCTCGTTCGACGACGCACGGACAGCAGGGCGCCGGGATCCCGCCCCCGATCGAGTCCGGCCGCGGGTGGCGCCGGCGTGGAACGGCGTCGTTGCGGGCGATCTGCCGTCCAACGGACCCCGAGCGGACATCTGACCAGCACCTGGCGGCAGCCCTCGCCAGCCCAGGTGCGCTCCTCCGGCGCGCGCGCGCCGATGCTGCCGGTCGTCAGACCGGATCTCCGGCTTGGTCCAGCCGTTGCCCGCGTGATCAGGGGTCGAGGGTGCGGACCTCCCAGCCGGCGAGCGCCTCGGTGGCGCAGGAGGCCGAGGTCGTGATGAGCACCTTGGCATCGGCCTCGGCGGCCTCATCGTAGGTCTCCACATCGGCGAAGTCGCAAGGCGCGTATGGCGTCACGGCGCGCAGCCGGAAGCGCTCCTGCCACGAGTGGACGAGATCCTTCTCCGTGGCCAGGGCCACCTCCGCATAGCCCTCGTCCTCGATGGTCTCGAGCACGCGCGGTACCTGCTCCCAGACCTCGCGCATGGGGAAGGAGGTGTCGACCACGACGAAGACGCGCTCGTTCGGTCGCGTCAGCACGATGGCGGCTGCGAGCAGGCCGAAGACGATCGCGACCCCGAGCAGGAAGACCGCCAGCGGCCGCACCCGTGCCTAGACCCCGGCGTTGAAGAGGGAGCTCAGCTTGAACTCCACGTCGCCCTCGCTGGCGTTGATGGTCGCGGCCTCCACCAGCGAGGCCAGCCGGCCGAGCTCTTCGAGGTTCGCCTCGAAGCCGACGGTCACGACCGGGATGCGCAGGCCGGCCACGACCTCGTCCACGTCGCCGAAGCGGAGGCCCTCGTTGGTCTCGCCATCGGTGAGCACGATGAGCATGTACTTGCCCCCGGGTTCCTGCTCGCGCTGCTCCGCCAGCATCGAGAGTCCGAGGATGACCCCGTCATACATGGCCGTGCCACCCACCGGGTCCATGTCCTGGACCGCGGCCGCGAACTGGGCCTGCTGGTTGAGGTCGAAGGGTGCGATCTCGAGCCGTCGTCGCGCGCGGTCTGCGAACTCGACCATGCCCACCGAGGCCTCGGGGTTGATGAACTCCCGCGACGACTCGAGCGCCCGCTGCACCGCGGCGATGCGCGAGCCCGCCATCGAGCCGCTGGTGTCGGTGACGAAGACGGCGTAGACCGGGCGACCCGCGTCCTTCTTGTCCTTCCACAGCTGCTGGGCCTCGATGAGCGTGGTCCCGGAGGGGATGGACACGTCGGAGGTGTAGTCGGGCGGGTCGAAGCCCAGCTCCGCCGCCCGTCGCTGCTCGGCCTCGCCGCGCAGGTGCTCACCGAAGAGCTCCAGCACCTCGCGCTCGGCCGGGCTGGCGGCGTCGAAGGCGTAGAGCGGGTTGTCGTGGCGGATGCCGAAGGGGATGAACTCGAAGCCGTCGCGCAGCGAATCGGTGTTGACGTAGGTCTGCCACTCCATCACGAAGGCGTCGAGCGAGCCGTTGTCACGCTCCACCGACTCGCGCAGCTGCAGCGTGGTGAAGGCTACGAACGGGACCTGCTCCTGGAAGGTCTCGAAAACGCTGGCCACGTCGGGGTCGACGAGGCGGTCCTCGTCACCCTCGGCGAAGTCATCGAGGACGGTGAGCAGGAAGTTCAGGCCGGTAGAGGACGCGAAGGGGTCGGTGTAGCCCATGACGAGGTCGCCGTTGATGACGGCCTCGAGCAGGACCTTGGTGCCGAGCTCACCGTAGCGCTCGCGCAGCTCCTCGGCGGTCTCCTCCTTCATCACGATGCCAGCCACGTTGGGTACCGTCTGGTCCGTGACCACCGACAGCGGGCTGTGCGTCCCGGCCATCTCCACCCACAGGTGGTTCGAGGGGCTGAAGCCGGCCGGGATCCCCTCGCCGGCAGCGATGAACTGGTAGGCGGTGCCTGACGCGATGCTGCGGATGGCGACCTGTGCTTCGCGGCCATCGGCGAGGCGCTGGCCGCTGTCGTTGAAGGACTCGGCGGCCTCGACCATCCAGCCGTCGATACCGCTGCCCGACTTCTCGGTGGAGACGAAGATCTCGGCCACGGTGCGATCGGCGGTGGCGTCCGGCCTGACCACCAGCGGGAACTCGCTGATGTCGGGCAGCGTGTCAGCGAGGGCCTTGCCGCCGCCCGGTTCCACGCTCGCGCGACGGTCGATGGGCTCGTCCAGCCAGCCGATGTCCGAGGCCAGCTCGGTCAGCCGCTGGCCGGCCTCGGCTGGCTCGAGCGGCTCGGCCTCTCCGGGATCGCAGGCGACCGCGACGAGGGCGATCGCGAGGAGCACCACGAGCGTGGTCAGGTGTGGCCGTCCCGGGGTCGGGCCCACGCGCGGCATCGCCGTGCGACTCACGCCTGCTCCTCTTCCCGTTCGGCCTGGCCGACCTCGAGCTCGAGCAGGCCCGACGCGCTCGTGCTGCGCTCGTACTTCTCGATGGTCCGCTCGGCCTTCGTCGTGAGCTGGTCCATCTCGACGATGGACTGGGCCATCTGCGGCAGGGCCTCGCGCCGGTAGCGGGCGATCTCGTCGAGGGCGATGTTGATGTCCCCGAAGGCCGACTTCAGCGACTCCATGTCGAGCATCGTGCTGGCAGCCTGCTGGTGGATCTGGCTGCCCTGGGTCTTGAGCCGGGTGGCGGTACCGGCGATGAGATCGGAGGTGGTGCGGTTGAGCGCTTCGACCTTGTCGAGCACGACCTTCTGGTGGGCCACGGCCATGGCCACCGCCACGGCCACCTGGAGCGCGCTGATGGTCACGTCAAGGGCTCGCTCCACGCCACGGATGAGCTCGCGGTTGTTGCGCACGATGATGGCCGTGGCCAGCACGCCCTGCTGGTTGACGGCCAGCTGCTGCTGCAGGTCCATGATGCGCTGGCGCAGGAGGAAGACGATCTCCTCCTCGATGAAAGCCCGGCGCGGGTCGTCCGCAGGCAGGGCCTCGAGCCGAGCCCCGATGGCCGTGTCGAGCGCCTGTGCCAGGGCCACCTGGTCGGTCAGCGTGAGCGTCAGCTCGCGCATGTTCTTCTGGTCTTCGTTGAGCGTGACGTTGTCACGCTTGAGCTGGTCCCGGCCACTCTCGAGCGAGCGGATGATGGCGTCGATGACACCCTGCGATGACTCGAAGCGCATGAAGTAGCGCTGGAGCGGCGAGCCGACCCCGGGCAGCAGGCCCAGGAGGCGATTGACGCCTCCCGGGCTGAGGTCCACGCCCGTGGGGTCGAGCTTCTCGACCTCGATGCGCAGGTCCGAGAGTGACTTGGCCACCGGCCCACCCTCCTCGGAATCGCGCGAGAGGTCGCGCAGCGGCGCCTGCAGCATGCGGCTGCGTGTGGCCGCACGTCGCTGCAGGTCTCGCCCCATGCGCTCGACCGAATCGACGGCGGACACCCGCGCGTCCTGGTCGTCGGGGTCGACGGCGATGAGCTTGTCAGCCACCGCCAGCGCGCGCTGCTGCAGCTCGTCGCTGACCTGTGGCTCTGGCACCAGGACCTCGGCCTTGGTCTCCTCGATATCGAGATCCAGGTGCAGCTCGAGCGCCTTGTCCGCGTTCGTCGCCGGCTGGTCGGTCATCTCGGTCCTCCGTTCGTCTGGGCTCAGTCTGACGGCTCTCGTCGCTGGATGGGTCGGATCAGGCGGAGGCGTACCGGCCCGCGCGATCGGCCAGCTCCGCGAGCTCCTTCATGGCCGCCTCGGCATCCTGGGGCGCGATCCCGATGGGCGCGTCGGCGAGGGCGGCAGCCGTGCGGTCGAGCAGCGTCATGGCCGACTCGTTCTGGGCCATCAGGTACGCGGCCTTGGCGTCCTGGTCGGTCGCCAGCGCCCGCCGGTCCTCGAGCGAGCGCATCTCGGCCCGGGCGTCGTCACGGCCCTCGACCTGCAGCTCCGCGAGGCGAGTGTCGATGTAGTCGGGGTCGATGGTGCTGATGCTCTTCTTGGCGATGGCCACCTCCCGCAGGTTGGTGATGACCGCGAGGTACACCTGCTGGGCCGTGGACTGGTAGCGCGCGTAGGTCAGCTCCCCGGCGGTGAGGCGCTCGTCGAGGATGGCGACGAGGTTGTCGCGTTTCTCCGCGATGGCCTCGAGCTGATAGGCCGGTCGCGGATCGTCGAGGCGTGCGAGCTCCGACTCGAGGATGCGCAGTTGACCGGCGTCCACCTCCGGTAGCTTCGGCGCCCGATACTGCAGCCTGTTGAGCGTGCCGCTGGTGGCCAGCAGGAGCGGCCACAGCGCGATGGCCACGACCCCGGCGACGATGACGACGGCGGTGAAGACCGTCGAGGGCTGCAGGACGACGATGATCGCGACCACCGCCACCACGACCGCGGCGACGGCGATCCACGAAGGCGGGTACGAGGCGACCGCTCGCCACCATGTCTGCATCTTGTCCCAATTCTGACAGTCCGCCCGGCGATGGGTGCTGCAGCGACCCGTGCGTGGCGGGCCCGGTCAGCCGATGGCGGCGATGAGTCAGCCGATGGCGGCGACGACCTCACGATGGAAGCGCTCGATGGCCTTGGCCGCCGCATCGGGGTCGACCTCGCCGAAGTCGAGGGCCACGTGCCCGGTGCCAGCGTCGCGGTACGCCCGCAGGCGGTCGGCCATCTGCTCGGGCGTGCCGGTCACGATGGAGGGCCCTGCCCGCAAGCCCCCCTCGTCGACGGTGAGGCGGGTCGAGGCCAGCGGCATGGGGCGACCCGCGGCCTCGGCCGAGGCGCGCACGATCGCGAGCCGCTGGCGCATGGTCTCGGGATCGGTCCGGGTCGAGTGGTAGCCATCGGCGATCCGGCCGGCACGGCGAAGCGCGGCCTCGGCCGTCGCCCCGATCCAGATGGGCAGCTCCGCACCCTGCGCCGGCAGGGGCGAGAAGTACCCCTCGTCCCAGCCGTCGAAGCGTCCGCGATAGGGACCCGTCTCGCCTGACCAGAGGTGTCGCCACAGCCGGACCGTCTCCTCCAGCCACGCGCCCCGATGGCCGAATCGCTCGCCCTCGCCGACGCTCTCGAACTCGACCTCGTTCCAGCCGATGCCGACGCCCGCGATGAGGCGCCCATCGCTGAGCGCATCGATGGTGGCCAGCTCCTTGGCCATCACGAGGGCGTTGCGCATCGGTGCCACGAGCACGCTCGTGCCCAGCCGGATGGTGGTGGTCTGCCCGGCCAGCCAGGCCACGGTCGTGAGCGCCTCGTAGATGTGGCGGTAGTCCCGTCCGCGGTCGGCGCCGTCCACGAGGATGTGATCGGTGACGAAGGCCGAGTGCCAGCCCAGCCGCTCGGCGGTCTGGGTCGCCGCCAGCATCGTCTCCGGGCCCGTGCCTGCCCGGAAGTTGGGGATGCAGATCCCCAGGCTCATGCGGTCGCCCATGCTTCGCCCTCCCGCTCTTCGCTCCCGTCTGCCGGCGCGCCTCAGCTGCCGCGCTGTCTACGCCGCACTGCGTGCGAGGAGTATGGAGCACCGAGCGTGAAGCACCACGTTCCGGGCGACGCTGCCCATGAGCAGCCGCTGCAGGCCGGTCCGCCCGTGCGTTCCGAGCACGATGAGGCTCGCGTCGTGGGCGGCGGCGAAAGCCATGATCGTCTCGGCCGGATCGCCGACACGGCTCGATGCTCGGGCCTCGAGCCCCGCCGCTGCGAGCCTTGCCGCCATCTCCTCGGCCAGCTCCTGGTGCTGCCGCCGGGACGGCTCGGCCGCGTGGTGGTAGGCCTCGGCCACGACCTCCGGGCCGGCGAGACCTGCCCGGACCCACCACGGAGGCTCAGCGTCGGCCACGCTGAGGACCTCGATCGGCGTCTCTCGGAACAAGCTCCACTCGGTCAGCATCGGCAGCGCCCGCTCCGCCCGCTCCGATCCGTCCCACGCGAAGACCACCCGCTCGATGTCCCGACCACGGGCCACGAGCACGGGCACGTGCGCGTGGTCGATGACCTCTGAGGAGACCGATCCGAGCAGCATCGTCTCCAGCGTCCCGTGCCCCCGTGAGCCGACCACGATGAGGTCGACCTCGTACTGCGTCGCGAGGGAAGTGATCGTGTCCGCTGCGCGCCCGGCCACGATCGTCGTCTCGACCGAACGGCTCGGATCGGCCAGCTCCGCCGCCGCCTCCTTCAGGTTTCGCTCGGCGCGCTCGCGGATCTCCCGATCGATGGCGTCGGTGTCGACCGGAGCGATCGGCGGCCAGGGTCCTCCGAAGACCGCGACGCCGGATGGCACGGCCTCGACCACGTACAGCTTCGACGCGGCCGGCCAATCGAGCCGGGCCACCAGCTCGACCGCGACACGTGAGCACTTCGAACCGTCGGTAGCGACCAGGACTCGCATCTGGGGCCTCCTTCATCAGGCGCGCCCGACGAGCCCCCACGAGCGCGAGGGCCCGTCGCGCTCAGGTGCCGATCAGGACTCGTACCAGGCGGGCTCCCTCCAGGTCGCTGCCGCGAGATCGGCGTACACGACCCCGAGCGCCTTCTCCCATTCCGCGCGGTCGACCCGGACTGCGTGCGTGTGGGTACCGGCATTGAAGCTGATCTCGGCCGCGTCACACACGTGCAGGTCCGCGTACGTGGGGATGCCGAAGAGGCTGCCGACCGCCGGCATGGCGCCGGCCTCACAGTCGGGCGCCAGCTGCTCGAGCTCCTCCTCGGGCACGAGCGTCACCCGCCCCGAGCGCAAGACCTCCCTGGCCTTGCTCAGGTCAAGGTGGTCGTTGGCATCGACGACCACCAGCGCATCTCCGCCGTCAGCCGAGCGCACCCACACGACCTTCTCGAAGGTGTGTGGGTCGACGCCCTCGGCCCGGGCCGTCGCCAGCGCCGTGAGCGCGCGGTCGTGCTCGTGGATCTCGTAGCCGATGCCCGCTGCGTCCAGCCAGGTCATCAGGCTCTTCATGGGACCTCTGGAAACCTGGGCCTCCATCGTCCACCTCCTTTGCAGGGCAAACCCTGCGATGGTGAATCGTGCGCCGCCCACGGCGGCTTGTCCAGCCCCGCGCGGGTTCGAACGGACGGGCCGAAGGTCGATTCTGCGAGCCTGCCCTCGCTGGACATCCTGGCTGCGCTGCGTTCCTGTAGGGTCAACAGATGGGCCGACTCGCCACGACCATGGGTAGCCTCGCCGCGCGCCGTCTTGTTCGCTATGGGGCCCTGGCCGCGGTGGCCTACGCCATCGGGACGATCCAGGTCCCGCGGCTCGTGCAGCGGCGCTACAGCGCTGAGCCGGTAACCGACCACTTCGATCTCGAGTGGGGCGAGGGCAAGCACATCCGCTTCAACGCGGCCGGCTCCACCACCGTGGAGGTCACGACCAGCCCCTGGCTGGGGTTCACGACCGCGCTCCTGGATATGAGCAAGGCCGTGGTGCCCGTGGTCATCCTCCGCCGGGCCTGCCCTGGCGAGCCCTTGGCGGCCATCTGGGCGACCGCCAGCACCATCGGTCAGATGCTGCCGCCGCAGCACCGTTTCAGGGGCGGCCGGGGAGAGGCCATGCTCACGGGCACGGCCATCGCCCTGGAGCCACCGTCGGTCTTCGTGAGCGTGGCCATCAGCCAGGTCGTGGGCATCTACGTCCTGCGCAACCCGCTGCTCGCGGCACACTCGTGGACCGGCATCCTGACGCTCTACTGGCTCGTCCGGCGCAAGCCCGACCTCGCGGCCTGGACGCTCGCGGTCAATGGCGTGCGCTGGGCGCTGTCGGTCCCGGAGGCGCGGGCCATCAGCCGCTACCACGCCGCCGGGGAGTTCGAGACGCGCGAGTTCCATGAGGCCTTCGAGAGCAACCACATCGGCTACATCCACAAGTGGCTGCGTGAGCGCGGCCTCATCCACTACGCCTACATGGACGAGGAGCCCGGGGCCGCCAGCGGCCCGTGAAGACGAGGCAGGGCGTGAGGTCCTCGAGGATGCCGGACTCCCCGGTGTCCTCGTAGCCGGAGAAGTCCTCGAAGATGAAGGATCCGGGCGGGTAGAAGGCTGCGAGCGCCATGGTCAGCCCACGACACCGCCGACGCCCGTCATGATCCCGAACCGGCCGGGCACGGTTCAGAGGGCGCGACCTCCGACGATAAGGCTGGAGGTGGGGAAGCGCCATTTCGGCTCACGTTGCGGCTGCCCACTGGACCTCGCCCGTGTAGCCGTCGATGCGGACGTGCGAGCCGTCCGGCACGCGCATCGCGCCAGGCACGCTCACCACGCAGGGGATACCGAACTCGCGCGCCACGATCGACGAGTGGGACAGCAGCCCGCCCGACTCGGCGACGATGCCGCCGGCCCGGGCCAGCAGGGGCGTCCAGCCGATGTCCGAGTAGGGGATGATGAGGATCTCGCCAGGCTGCACCCGCGCGGCCTCATCGAGGCCACTGATGACGCGCGCGGTCCCGCTCACGATGCCGCGCGAGCTGGGCGTGCCCCGCAGGCGATGGTCGGGGTCGGTCGGTGGCGCCGGCTCGAAGTCGTCGCCGAAGATGACCTCCGGCATGTCGATGTCCCTGAGGCGCTCCATGTCGCTCGCTCGAGCGGTCGCGAGCTCCAGCAGCGCGGTCCGTCCGCGGAGCAGGCCGTCCTCCATCTCCTCGCGCGTGAGGTAGAACACCTGGTCCGTGTCCTCCAGGACTTCGCGCTCGACCAGCCGGCGGGCGATCTCGAGGACCGCCGGTCGGAAGCGACCGTAGCTGCGCGTGTAGGCGTAGGACACGCGTTCCCGTTCCAGGCGGTAGCGAGCCGTTCGTCCCCACAGGCTCCGGTCGAGGCGCGAGAGGCCACCCCCAAGCCCGGACCCGTTCCCCTCGGGCGTCGGGCTGGTGTCGGCCTCGAGCAGCGGCACGAGCCGTGAGGGGTCCTCGGTCCAGGGGACGCGCGAGAAGTCGTTGCCCGAGTCCGACACGTGGCCGAACCGGGCCAGGAAGTCGTCCATGCCCGGGACCAGCCCGACCTCGCCATCGTGGACCCGGGCGCGCGTCGGCGCATCGAGCTCGGCCGTGCGAGCCGCCAGCTGCCGCAGCCGCGAGGTGGGATCGTAGTCTTCGAGGCCCTCCTGCCCTGCGCCGATGTCGACCGTCTCGGTATCGATCCCCCGGCGCGACAGCCGTCGCCGCATGATCGAGCCGTAGGCGTTGAACAGCAGCGGCGCGACGATGTTGGCAGAGGCCAGGCGGCGCACGACCGCCTCCAGCTCGGCGAGGTGGCCGACGATGTCCTGGTCCGACATCGACCGCAGGTCCCGAGCATCGAGTCGGTCCATCTCCGCCTGCGTCTCCGGGATCAGCCGGTCGAGCTCGTCGTGGTAGCGGCTCATGCGCCAGCCAAGGCGGCCCATGCGGGGAAGGTGACGCATGATGCCCATCCGTGGCCGGAAGGTCGGCCGGTCCTCCCCGCCCTCGATGCCCATCAGCACCTCGAGCAGGTCACGGGGCATGCTCATGGCCTCGAAGATGTCGCCGACCGCGCCCATGTTGAAGTAGGCGCGGTATGCGAACTGGCGAGCCAGGTCCTCGGGTTCCAGGTCGAGGGATCCGACCATGGAGGTGAAGAGCTCGAGCCAGGCCCCGTTGACGATGGGCACGTTGATCGACCACACGAGCGGGGGGATCATGCCCGGAAGGAACTCCTTGGAGATCCGGTTCGAGTAGACCGGGACGTCGGTGCTGGTCATGGGCCGAACCTGCAGCCAGGAGATGGCCTGGCCGTCCCAGGCCCACTCGACATCCACCGGCTCGCCCCGTTCGGCGGCGATGGCCTCGACCCCGTCCGCCAGCTCGCTCACGGTCGCCTCAGGCAGGACCGCGCTCTGGGGCCGCTGTGTCCAGTCTCCCCAGTGGCGGACCCACCGTTCGGGCGTCTCGGTGCCTGTGACCAGTGCGTCCCCGGTACCGGGAACGGCTTCGATGAGGACGTCGGTCAGTCCCGTCAGGGGGTTGCGACTGAAGGCCACGCCGGCCGCCACGGCCGGCACCATGTGCTGCACGATGACGTGCATCTCGATCGACTCCGGCGCGACGCCTGCGTGCTCGAGATACGGCGCGAGGCGCTCGTCGTGCACCGACCCGCGGACCTGCTCGATGGCCTCGAGGATGGCGGTCAGGCCTTCGACGCCCAGCAGCGAGGTGAACTGGCCGGCGAAGCTGTGGTCCGCGCGGTCCTCGACCGACGCTGACGAGCGCACCGCGTAGCGCTGTCCGGCCGTGATCCACGCGGCCAGCGCGTCGGCGTCCGGCTCACGCAACACCACACCCTCGGGAACGCGGTAGCCGTGCTCGAGGAGCCAGGCCAGGTTGGCCGCCTTGGCCCCGTGGGTGTCAGCGGCGCGCGCCAACGCCGTCATGCTCGTTTCGGTCATCCGTCCCTGTCCAGTGTGCGTGTCGCGTCGCTCGGATCCGGGGCGGAGAAGGCTCGGGCCGCCCGCAGGGCCGCCAATGGTACGGTCTCGTCGCGGATTCGGCCCGCGGCACGGGCCCCGCACGACCGCGACGCCCGGCGCCGGTGGCCGGCGCCGTCCTGCGATGCGCTAGACGCCGCCAGGCGGCGACGCGCCTTCCTCGGGCGGCTCGCCCCCGGCCAAGGGGTCTTCCGGCAGCTTGCGCACGCGCGCCCGGCGCTTCTTGCGGGCGGGGATCATGTCGCGCATCTCCTCGAGCTTGCCGAAGCAGAGCAACCGGTCGTTCGCCTCCAGCTCGCGTGAGTCTCGCGGGTTGGGGATGACCTCCGTGCCGCGGTGCAACGTGAGCACCGTGATGTCCCGCTCGCGCAAGCCCGAATCGCGGATGGTCGTGCCCACCAGCTCGGCATCCTCGCGGACCTGCAGCTCGGCCACGCCGTAGCCGGTGCTGACCGACAGGCGCTGGCGCACGTCGAGTTCGGGGAAGGCGACCTGGTGGGCCACGTAGTCGACGATGGCGCCGGCCACGTCGAGGCCGGTGGCGGTCTCGATGCCCTCCAGCCCGGGTGAGGAGTTGACCTCCATCACCAGCGGCCCCTCCGCGCCTTCGAGCATGTCCACGCCCGCCACCCGCAAGCCCATGATCTGCGCGGCCCGGACCGCCGTGCGCTCGTACTCGGGCGTGATGGCGATCGCCTCCGCGCTGCCGCCGCGGTGGACGTTGGAACGGAACTCGTCGCCCTGGGCGCTGCGTCGCATGGCTGCGACGACCCGGTCACCGACCACCAGCGCGCGCACGTCCCTGCCCTTGGACTCGGCGATGAACTGCTGGATGAGCACGTTCTGCTGGGTGCTGTGCAGCGTCTCCACGATGGCCTCGGCCACCCGGTTGCTGGGCGCGAGGATGACGCCGATGCCCTGGGTGCCCTGAAGCAGCTTGATGACCACTGGGGCGCCTCCGACGCGCTCGATGGCCGGGCGCACATCAGCCCGGTTGCGCACGAACGCCGTCGCCGGCATGCCGATGTCGTGGCGCGACAGGATCTGGATGGCGCGCAGCTTGTCGCGCGAGTTGGTGATGCCGTTGGCCGTGTTGGGTGTGTACACGTCCATCTGCTCGAACTGGCGCACGACCGCGGCGCCGAAGTAGGTCACCGAGGCGCCGATACGGGGCACGATCGCGTCGTAGTCCGAGAGCTGCTTGCCGCGGAACTGGAGGTCCGGATCCCCGGACGAGACATCGATGGCGAAGCGCATCGTGTCGAGCACGAGGCAGCGATGACCACGGTCGACGGCGGCGGCTTTCAGGCGCTGCGTGCTGTAGGCACGCGGGGAGCGCGAGAGGATGGCGAGCTTCATGCGGTGTCCTTCGACTCGATGGTGGCGATGTGCACGATGGCGTCGCCCTGGTGGACGAGGGGGTGTTGCGTGAGCCCGATGACGACCCCATCGGATGGGGCCGAGGCGCGGCTCAGGGTACGGCCCAGGGAATCGTGGATGACGGCCAGACGCTGACCCCGGGTGACGCGATCGCCGAGCCCCACCGACACGAGCGCGATGCCGCTGCGGCGGGCACGCACCCAGCGGCTGCTACGGGCTTCGAGCGGCTCGTCGGGCTCCGACGTCTCGTCGTCGGGGATCATGCCGAGCGTGGCGAGGACGCGCAGCGTCCCGCTGGTGGCGACCGCGATGGCGTCCTCGTCGAAGCGCCACGCTTCACCGCCCTCGTAGAGCAGGACCGTGACGCCGGCATCGATCGCGGCCGCCCGGAGCGAGCCGTCGCGCAGGCCCGAGTGGAGGATCAGGGGCGCACCGAAGGCGCGTGCCAGCTCGCGAGTCCGGGGGTCGTCGAAGTCGCCCCGCAGCTGCGGCAGGTTGGAGCGGTGGTCCGAGCCGGTGTGCAGGTCGATGCCCACGTCGGCGCGGGTCACGATCTCGCGCATGAAGGCTGACGCCACGCGGCCCGCGAGCGAGCCCTTGCTCGAGCCGGGGAAGGAGCGGTTGAGGTCGCGCCGGTCGGGCAGGTAGCGGTCGCCGTTGAGGAACCCGTGGACGTTCACGATGGGAACCGAGAGCACGGTCCCGCGCAGCTGTCGTGGCTGCAACTGTGCGCTGACGCGGCGGACGATCTCCACGCCGCCGATCTCGTCACCGTGGATGGCGGCGCTGACCCAGGCCACCGGCCCATCGTAGCGGCCGTGGTAGATGCGAACGGGCAACGAGATCCGGGCGCCCGTCACCAGCTGCGGGATGGGTAGCTCCACGACCGCCGTGCGCCCGGCCGGGATGAAGGTGCCCGCGAACTCGAAGGGAGCGCGCACCGGCCGCGTCATGACCGGCCCCGGTTCCGGTCGATGATGTCCCTCGCGGGCCGGCCGCCCAGATACGAGCGCCCGGGGTCGACCACGAAGCGTCGTCGGAGCGCTTGCCGCCCGATGAGCATGCGGAAGCCCATCTCGTCGCGGCGCGTGAGCGTGACCTCGATGGGCTCGCGGCGCCCGGCCAGCTCCATCGTCGTCAGCACCACCGGTCGCAGCTTGGCCGCACCCGACGAGCTGCGAACCTCGCGCCGCTCCAGCAGTGGCGCCTCGACCACCACCACGTCGGAGGACGAGTCCTGCCAGGGATGGATGGCGAAGCGAGCTTGGGCCACTCCATCACGCTCGAACGTCTCGATGTCGAAGGCATGGAGGGCAGACGTGCGGGCCCCGGTGTCGATCTTGGCCTTGATGGCCTCGACGCCCCAGTCGGGCAGCGCGAGCCACTCGCGCCAGCCGACGCTCGTGCGTGCAGGACGTGACTTGACGTTCACCGATGGAGCCTAGCGTGTCACGAGGTCAGCTGGGTCAGCAGCAGGCTGGCGAAGCTGAGCGCGAGGAAGAAGCCGCAGATGTCGGTCACCGTGGTCAGGATGGGGCCAGAGGCCACGGCCGGGTCGACGCCGAAGCGCTTCAGGACCAAGGGCACGGTCCCGCCCACCGAGACGGCGATCAACGTGTTGAGCGCCAGCGTCAGGCCGACCACCAGGCCAAGCCACGGGCTGCCGTCCCAGAGGATCGCGACGACGCCGATGAGGAGGCCGAGGGCCACGCCGTTGATGAGGCCGACGCTGATCTCCTTGAGCCAGACGCGGCCCACCTCGTAGGGCTTGACCAGTCCGATCGAGAGCTCGCGCATGCTCACGGCCACGGCCTGGTTACCGCTGGCGCCGGACATGTCACTGATGATGGGCAGGAAGACCGCCAATGCGATGACCTGGTCGAGCACATCGATGTAGAGGGCGATGACGCTGGCGGCGATGACGTTGAGCACGATGTTGATGGACAGCCAGCTGAGACGCCGCCGCGAGCGCGTGCGCGTGGGCAGGCTGCGCACCTCATCACCACCGACGATGCCGCGCATGCGCAGCATCTCGCGCTCCCTGCGCTCGGCGATGGCGTCGAGCACGGCGGTGCGCCGGGTCACGCCCAGCAGGCGCGCCCGCTGGTCGACCACGGGCACGGCAGCGATGGGGTGCGCCTCGAAGAAGTCGCGCAGGGTATCGAGATCGGTGGTGGCGCTCGTGAATAGCGGAGCCACCATCACATCCGCCATGCGCTTGCTGCGCGGAGCCGCGGCCAGCTCGCTGGCCGCGGCCACCCCCACCAGCCGGCCGAAACCTGAGAGCACGTAGACGTAGCGGCTGAAGTGATCGTCGCTGTCCTCGGCATTGATGACCAACTGGTCGAGGGCGGCGCCGACGGTCACGTCCTCGCCCACCGCGACGTACTCGGTGATCATCAGGCCGCCGGCGACGTCGTCCGCGTAGTCGGCCATGGCCCGGACCTCGGAGGCCACCTCGGGTTCCAGCTCGCCGAGGATGGCGTTCGCCTCCGTCGAGCCAAGGTCGGCGATGAGGTCGGCCTGCTCGTCGGACTGCATCGCCGTGACGATGGCGGCCGCGTCCACCGGCGCCAGCCGCTCGATGAGGTCGGCAGCCTGTTCGTCGGGCGCATCCTCGATGAGGTCGGCTGCTTCGGGCGGGGACAGCGTCGTGAGCAGGGCCTGCTGGTCCTCCGGCTCCAGCCGCAGGATCGCGCGCACGGCCTCGTCGGGCTCGAGGGCCTCGATGGCCGCGTCCAGTCCCTCACGGTCGCCAGCCTTGGCCAGCTCACGCAAGCGCTCCCAGGATCGGCGGTCGGTCTCGACGGTCATATGGCTCTCCGCTGCGTGGGCAGCATCGTAGGCCCGGGAGCCGTACGGCCGCTCGAACGTGCTGTCCGCCTGTCGTCGAAGGGTGGGGATGACCCTCGCCGCTAGCCCCCGTCGGCCTGGGTCCGGCGGCGCTCGAAGCCTTCCACGAATCGGCTCAGCGTCGTCGACACGCGCCCTCGCTCCATGGCCACGTCGAGGAGCACGAACCGGCCCTCGTTGGCGACCGCGTACTCGAGCGCCTCGGCCAGCTCGCGGCGTGTACGCACATGGATACCCACACCGCCGAGCGGTTCGGCCAGTTCGTGGAACGGCCACACGGGCAGGTCGTTATAGGCAGCTTGGGGCTGGAAGGCTCGAAGCATCTCCCACGACGCGTTGTTGAAGACGATGACGATGGGGTCCCAACCGTAGCGGCGACAGTTGCCCAGCTCCCAGCCGGTCATCTGGAAGGCGCCGTCGCCCACGAGGACCAGCGGCCGTTCGCCGGTGGCGACCTGGGCCCCCAGCCCGCCCGGGACGCCGAAGCCCATCCCCGCGTAGTAGCCAGGCGCGGCCAGCGCCGAGTACTCGATGTCCATGGCCGTGAAGAGGCAGTCGCCCATGTCTGACGAGATGGGCATGGTCCCGTGGTCGCGCATGAGGTCGTTGACCGCGGTGGCGATGTCGGTGGGGCCGACCGGCGCCTCGTCGGCCACCAGGCCGGTCGGTGGCTCCGGCGTTGCCGGCAGGTCCGCACGAACGCCGGCGGGCTGGGCACTGACCGCCATGGCCTCGACGATGGAGCGCAGGGGGACATCGTGGTATACGTGGAAGCCAAGGCGCACCTGGCGCTCGGTAGCGATGATCGCGTGTCGCAGGTCGATCTGGCGCGCGGCGGTGCTGAAGTTCGTGTCGCTGAGGATGACCCCGAGCATGAGGATGGCGTCCGACCGCTCCACCAGCTCGGAGATCCCGGGTTGGCCGGCGACCCCGATATAGGTGCCGATGGGCGGGTTGGGCGCGTCCGCCAGCAGGCCCCGACCCATGAACGTCGTGACCACGGGGATGCCCAGCCTCTGCGCCAGCTCGGCGACCTCAGCCTCCATGCCGTAGCGGCGGACCTCGGCCCCCACGAGCAGGACCGGCGAGCTCGCGTCGGCCAGCCGGGTGAGGACCTCGGCGGCCGCGGCCTGCACGGCGTCGGGGTCCACCGGCGAGGGCGGCAACGTCGGCACCTCGCCGATCTCCGCTCCCACCATGTCGCGCGGGATCTCGATGTACACCGGCTGGGAGTGCTCATGGGCGGAGCGCAGGGCCCGGGCGATCGACGCGGCCGCAGTCGTTCGGTCGTCGAGCACGACCTGGTCGCAGGTGATCTCGCGGTAGACGTTGAGCTGCGACTCGATGGTCCGGGCCTGGTGATGGACGAGGAGGCCGTGCTGTCGCTCGACCAACGACGGGGCGCCCGAGAGCACGACCACGGGCGAGCGTTCGGCGAAAGCGCCGGCGATGGGGTTGACGAGGTTGAAGGCACCGGCACCATAGGTGATGGCCGCTACGCCCAGCCCGCCGCGGAAGCGCGCCGCAGCGTCGGCGGCGAAGCCTACCGCCGGCTCGTGGCTCAGCGTGTAGAGCGGGAGCGTGCGGGTGCGCTCGATGACCTCGAAGAACGGCAACGCGAAGTCGCCGGGGATACCGAAGATCTCGCGCGCGCCGGCGTCTCGCAGCGCATGCAGCAGTGCCTCGGCGGTTCGCACGTTCGCCTCCTGGTCGATCGGTCGGACCAGCTCAGCATAGGCCGTTCCCTGGCGGCCTGGCCGGGCATGGCCAACACGCGACGCCTCGGCTCCTGGCGCTCACGTGGTCATCCCACGAGCGCATGCTCTGCACCTCTCAGGAGCTTGGGCTTGGGCTTGCGGTCGCCCTGTGTCGATGACCTCGACCCACGGGCCGCAGGCGGTGTCGTCGTCTCGTCGCGTGCCTAGACGGGCACCGGCATCAGGCGGTCGACGACGCGGAGCTCGAGGCCCTCACCTTCCACGGCCATGCCACGAGCAGCCACCAGGGTGATCTCCGGGAACAGCTCGAGGATCTCCATCGCCCGCACCGGGGGCAGCATGAACTCGGTGACCGGCACCACGTCGTCGTGATCGGCTGCCAGGCGGGCCCAGTCGTCGTCGACGGCTTCGAGACGACGCCGTTCGACCGCGAACACGCCGACACCGACGGGCTCGCCGTACGCGAAGCGGATGTCGAGGCCGCAGACGCGCCACGCGTCGGCATCGATGCCGGCCAAGGCGTGCAGGCGGCGCAGGTCGCCGGTCTCGGCCACGGCGAACTCACCGTGCCACGCGTTCTCGGCGGCGGGGGCGGGATGGAGGCGGGGACGTACAGGATGCATGCCCCACACGCTATCGGCGGCGGCACTACGGCCGCCCGTGCATCGGTCGGCCAGGGGCTTGCAGCCGCGTTACAGCCACGGCCGGCACATCGATATGCTTGCCTCATGCGTGCATCGAGAGTCGTGCTCCTTGAGGCCCTCCGCGCCCAGCTCTGGGTGGTGCCCGCGGTCGCGGCCATGCTGGCAGCGTTGCTGGCGGCGGCGGTCGTGTGGCTCGATGACGCGACCGGATCGCTCGGTCTGCCCCACCCGGTCGGACCGGAGAGCGCCCGGGCCGTGCTGTCGGCCATCTCGGGCGCGATGATCAGCTTCACCGCGCTCGTGTTCTCCATCACCATGCTCGTGCTTCAGTCGGCCAGCACCCAGCTCTCGCCGCGGGTCATCCGCACCTTCCTGCGCGATCGACTGAACCAGTCGGTCCTGGGCTTGTTCGTGGGGACCTTCGTCTTCTCGCTGCTCGTCCTCACCGCCGTGACGGACGAACGCGTGCCGCTCATCGGCGTGCTGGTGGCGGTGGGCTCGGTCCTCGTCGCCGTGCTCGCCTTCGTCGCCTACATCGATCACATGGCCAACGACATCCGGCCGACCAGCGTCATCGAGTCCATCGCCCGGGAGACCCGCGATGTCATCGAGCGGATCTACCCCGATGTCAGCCACGAGGATGCCGGCGACGAGGATGTCAGCCCAGAGGATGCCGGCGGCGACCGCTCCCCGCCCGAGGGCGAGACGGACCATCTGGAGGTGACGTGGTCGGGGGCGTCGGGATACATCCAGGCGCTCGACCGGGAGGCCTTGCTCGGGATCGCGTCGCGGTGGTCAGCGCCGGCCTACCTGCTCAAGGGCACGGGCAGCTTCGTCGTCCACGGCCAGCCGCTCCTGCGCATCGCTGGCCATGCCGGGACGGACCTGCCTGACGAGCCCGACCTGGGATCGGCCGTCCGCGTCGGATCCGAACGGAGCATGGCCCAGGATCCCGAGTTCGGGTTCCGCCAGCTGGTGGACGTGGCCCTGCGGGCGCTGTCGCCCAGCCTCAACGACCCTTCGACCGCCAACCAGTCCATCGACCGGCTCCACGAGCTGCTCCGCCACCTGTTGCCGCGCGACCTCCCGTCGCCGATCGTCTGGCGCGACGAGGGGAAGCCGTTCGTCAGCATCCCGGCCCCGGACTGGGATGCCTACGTGTCGCTGAGCGTGCGCGAGATCTCCTTCGCCTGCCGCTCACTGCCCCAGGTGGGTCGCCACCTCCGGCGGGCCCTCGAGGCCCTGGTCGCGGACGCTTCGCCAGAGCGGCGCGCGGCGCTTCGACGGGCACAGCTCGAGCTGGACGAGCTGCTCACGCAGGAACCGGGAGGGTAGCCGGCGTTCGCCTGCAACGGATTCGCAAGCCGCGCGGTGATGCCGTGGGGCGCGGGCGTACCGCCTCATGCTCGACGCTTCGCTTGGTCGGGCAAGGATGCCTTGCTCGACCTCAGAACCCGACACAGACGTTCCCGGAAGGAGCACGAGCATGGTCATCGAGACCCGCCCACTGACCGATGCGGCCAAGGAGAGCAGCATCGCGACCGAGCTGTCGCGGCTGCTGGCTGACAGCTACGCGACCTACACCAAGACCCTCCACTACCACTGGAACGTGCGTGGTCCGCACTTCTACAGCCTCCACCAGATGTTCGAGGAGCAGTACATCGAGCT
Source organism: Candidatus Limnocylindrales bacterium (assembly GCA_040883225.1). GTDB lineage: Bacteria > Chloroflexota > Limnocylindria > Limnocylindrales > CSP1-4 > JAFMJV01. Next base: position 18,839 of record JBFLKP010000169.1, read on the forward strand.
CCAGACCGCGATCGACGTCATCGCCGAGCGTGTTCGCCAGCTGGGCGAGGACACGCCGCCCTTCGGCTCGCCCATGGACTCGCTGTCGGCGGTCCCTGCCGACACCGGTGTGCCCGAGGCCATGGACATGGTCCGCGGACTCATCGAGGCCAACGAGGCCGCCGGGCGGGCCGCGCGTGCCGTCGTGACCGTGGCCGAGGAGCAGGGCGATGTCGGTACGGCCGATCTCGCGACCGAGCGCATCGAGGCACACCAGAAGACGCTCTGGATGCTGCGCTCGACGCTCGAGGATGGCTGATGCGGATCCACAGACTGCCGCACTCGACGGCCCACGACCGACCGTTCGGCGTGCAGCCCCGCTCGACCATCGCGACGCTGCCCCAAGAGGGCGAGCCGTCACTGCGGGTGGTCGACCGACTCCGGCGTCTGGCGCGGCGGATGCTTCCGCGCCCGGCCTGAATGCGGACCCTAGCCGATCAACGCGGAGGAGTCGTCCGGCTCCTCCGCTTCGGCTCGTGCCGGCGTGTCGTCGTCCTCCGGCTCGACGTCGAGCAGGTAGCCGATGCCCGGCAGCGTCTTGATCCGCCCCGACTCACCCGGTTCAGCGCCGAGCTTGCGGCGAACACGGCTGATCCAGACCCGCAGGTACTGGAGGTCATCGCGGTACTCCGGGCCCCACACCTTGGTCAGGAGCTCCGAGTGGATGACCACCTTTCCAGCATTGGCAGCGAGGTGCTGGAGCAGCAGCCACTCGGTTCGACTGAACCGGACCAGCTCACCGCCCCGCGTGACCACCCGCCGCTCAAGGTCGATCTCCACGTCGTCGAAGCGCACGATGGCAGCCGCCTCAGCTCCCGATGTGGCTCCGTCCGTTCGCCGCAGCACGGCGCGGATGCGTGCGGCCAGCTCGTCGGGGTGGAAGGGCTTGGCCAGGTAGTCATCGGCCCCGAGATCGAGACCCACGGCCTTCTCCGAGGTGGAGTCCTTCGCGCTCAGCAGGATGATCGCCACCGGGCGCCGCTCACGGAGCTCGCGCATCACCTCGATGCCGTCCAGGTCGGGCATCATGATGTCGAGGAGGACGACGTCCGGGCGGTACTCCTCGGCCTTTTCGAGGGCCTCGCGCCCACCTTCCGCGGCGATGACGCGGAATCCTTCGTCGGCGAGCGCCAGCTCCACGAGCTTGGTGATGCGTGCTTCATCGTCCACGACCAGCACGAGCGGTTCCGTCGACACGGTCACAAAGTACCACCGTGCCGCCGAGCACGGTGCCGACAGGCCGAGCATGCAACGTTTCTGTTATGCCTGCTCCCGTCCCGAACCTTGCCGCTGCGAGCGTCGACCGCGTAGCGTCGCCTCGAATGGCCGCTACTCGGTCCGAACGAACAAGGAGCGATGGAACATGGGCAACCGTATCGACGAGATCCAGGGACAGATCAAGCGCAGCCTTGGGAGCCTGACCGGCAACGAGGACATGGCGCGCGAGGGTGAGGCACAGGCCGAGCAGGCACGTGTCGAGCGCGAGACCGAAGGAGCGATCGACCAGGGCCTGGGCAAGGCACAGGAGACCGTGGGCGACGTGACCGGCGACACCGAGATGGAGCTGAAGGGCAAGGCCCGGCAGGCCGAGGGTGAGATCAAGCGGACCGGGTAGCCGCGCGGAGGAGGACGGCACCGGGGCGCACGCGACCGCCGGAACCGCTGCGGGCGGATCCGGCGGTCGTGGCACGTGAAGGAGGCCGCGGGCCTCAGGCTCGGTTCGAGCGCGTTGCCGGCCACGATCGGCCGCCCGGCCCACGGCCCGCTAGGCTCATCCCATGAGCACCGACCGTTTCGCCGACCGACGTGCGGCACTGCTGTCGCAACTGGGGCAGACCGTGGCCATCGTGGCGGCCGGCCACGAACAGGTCCGCAACCACGACGTCATGCACCCCTTCCGCCAGGACTCCGACTTCTACTTCCTGACGGGCTTCAGCGAGCCCGATGCGGTGGCGGTGCTCGATGCCGCGTCGAACGAGCCGTTCACGCTCTTCGTGCGCCCGCGTGACCCGGAGCGAGAGGCCTGGAACGGTCGGCGTGCCGGCGTCGAGGGAGCGCTGGAGCGCTTCGGTGCCGACGCCGCATTCAGGCTCGATGAGCTCGATGGATGGCTCCGCCGGAGGTTGGCGGGGCGCCGTTCGGTCGGTTACTCGCTCGGCGGTCGGCTCGACGAGGTCGTGCTGCGAGCGATGCGCGAGGTGCGGACCTACGCCGCCAAGTCGGGGGTCGACGCGCCGGTCGAGCTGGTCGATATCGGCGCGCTCATCGGTGAGCTTCGGGTGGTCAAGTCGGCCGCGGAGATCGAGGCCCTGCGCGAGGCTTGCCGCATCAGCGCGCTCGCTCACGATGAAGCCATGCGCTTCGCCCGCCCTGGTCGGACCGAGCGACAGGTGCAGGCGGCGCTGGAGTACGTCTTCGGCATGCTCGATGCCGACCGCGTGGGGTATGGCTCCATCGTGGCCGGCGGCGACAACGCCTGCATCCTGCACTACGTCGAGAACGACCAGCCGCTCACCGATGGCGAGCTGCTGCTCATCGACGCCGGGGCGGAGTATCGCCACCTGACTGCCGACATCACGCGGACGTTCCCGGTGAACGGCCGATTCAGCGGCTCGCAGCGGGCGCTCTACGAGCTCGTGCTGCGAGCGCAGCGGGCGGTCATCGCCGAGTGTCGACCGGGCCTGGTATGGACCGCCATGCATCAGCGCGCCGTGGAGGTGCTGGCCGAGGGCATGGTCGAGCTGGGGTTGCTGCCGGGGACGCCCGACGAGGTCATCGCCAAGGGCTGGTACCGCCAGTTCTTCTTCCACGGCACCGGCCACTGGCTGGGCATCGACGTCCACGACGCCGGCCGCTCCCGCTTCGGCAGCGAAGGCCGGCCGCTCGAGCCGGGCATGGCCTTCACCGTCGAGCCGGGCATCTACGTCGCGCGGGACAAGGCCAGGCTCACGCTCTCGCATGCCCGATACGACCCCGACGAGCGCCTCCGCCTGCCATTCGAGCTGGGCGCGGCCGGCGCCAGGGCGGAGATCGAGCGGCGGAACACCGAGGCCGGCACCTTCGAGCACGAGGTGCCGGCCGAGTTCCTGGGTCTCGGCGTGCGCATCGAGGACGACCTGCTGGTCACGGCCGACGGCCACGAGAACCTCTCGGCCGGCTCAGCCGTCGAGCCCGATGCCGTCGAGGCCTTGTGCAGAGAGGCCTCGGCCTTGCCGCTGTTCGAGTGAGTCGCGACCGAAACGACCCTCTGGCGCCACGTTTCTCCGACGGCGTGCGCACTACTCTTGTCCGATGACGAGTCCCGAGATGACGACCCCGTGGCTGGGCTACGCGCCCGGCCGCGCCTGGGACGAGGCCATGGACGTCGACGGCAACGTCCGCGGGCCCTACCAAGCGGTCTACTCGGAGATCGAGCAGATGTCGCGGGACGACCTGCGGCAGCGCGCAGAGGTGCTGGCCAGCACCTACCTCGCCCAGGGCGTGACCTTCGACCACGCCGGCGAGGAGCGGCCCTTTCCGCTCGACATCGTGCCCCGCGTGGTCAGCTCGCAGGACTGGGACATCATCGAGCCGGGCGTGGCGCAGCGCGTTCGCGTGCTGGAGGCCTTCCTGGCCGACGTCTACGCCGCACAGCGCTGCGTCGCCGACGGCGTCGTGCCCCGTCGCCTCATCACCTCGTCGCAGCATTTCCGCCGCGCCGCCACCGGCATCCATCCGCCGGGTGGTGTTCGCGTCCACGTCAGCGGCATCGACATCGTGCGTGACCAGACCGGTATCCACCGCGTGCTCGAGGACAACGTGCGCGTGCCCTCGGGCGTCTCCTACGTGCTCTCCAACCGCCGAGCGATGTCGCAGATGTTCAGCGAGCTCTTCGCCACGATGGGCATCCGGCCGGTCTTGGAGTACTCGCAGCGGCTGCGCAAGGCGCTCGCCAACACCGCACCCGAGGGCGTGGACGAGCCCACCATCGTGGTGCTCACCCCGGGTGTCTACAACTCCGCCTACTACGAGCACTCGCTGCTGGCGCGCACGATGGGCGTGGAGCTCGTCGAGGGCCGCGACCTCGAGGTCGTGGGCGGCCGCGCCTACATGCGCACCACGGCCGGCCGTCAGCGCGTCGATGTCATCTACCGACGCGTCGACGACGACTTCCTGGACCCGGTCCAGTTTCGCCCCGACTCGCAGCTTGGTGCACCGGGCCTCATCAACGTCGCGCGCCTGGGCAACGTGACCCTGGCCAACGCCGTGGGCAACGGCGTGGCCGACGACAAGCTCGTCTACACCTACCTGCCCGAGCTCTGCCGCTACTACCTCGCCGAAGACCAGATCCTGCCCAACGTCGACACCTGGCGGCTGGAGGAGGAAGCCGCGCGCGAGGAGGTCATGGATCGCCTCGAGGAGCTGGTGGTCAAGCCGGTCGACGGCTCCGGCGGCAAGGGCGTGCTCATCGGACCCGCCGCCAGCAAGTCGGAGCTGGCGACCGCGCGCAAGCTGCTCGAAGCCGAACCGCGCGGCTGGATCGCCCAGCCCGTGGTGCAGCTCTCGACGGTGCCGACGCTGTGTGAAGACGGCCTCGAGCCGCGGCACGTGGACCTGCGCCCGTTCGCCATCAACGGCGGCGATGACGACATCTGGGTGCTGCCCGGTGGCCTCACGCGCGTGGCCCTGGAGCGGGGCCAGCTGGTGGTCAACTCGAGCCAGGGCGGCGGCTCCAAGGACACGTGGGTGCTGGGTCCGATCGACTTCCCGCGGCGCTATCGAACGGGCCGGCGCCGTGACGAGGTGCGCGAGGAGCAGGCTGACATCGGCGGCGTCCATGCCGTGCCGCAGACGAACCACCCTGAGGACCAGGCCCAGGGCCAGCAGCAGGCGCAGCAGCAGCAGGCCCGGCGAGCCGAGGGGGACGGACCATGCTGAGCCGCATCGCCGAGTCGCTGTTCTGGATCGGCCGCTACGTCGACCGCGCCGACAACACCGCGCGCTTGCTCGACCTCCACTTCAACGTGCTGCTCGAAGATCCGTGGGTCGACGAGCCCACGGCCAACGCCTCCTTGCTGCAGGTCATGAACGTCCAGCACGAGGGTGAGGTCACCCGAGAAGTGGTGCTCGAGGTCCTGGCCTACGATCCCGCCCGCCCATCGTCGATCGCCGGCACGCTCACAGCCGCTCGCGACAATGCTCGCCGCGCTCGGGAGGTCATCAGCACGGAGGTCTGGGAGTCCCTCAACACGACGCGCCAGCAGCTCGCCTCCCGCTCCCGGACGCGCCGTCCCTACAACTACTTCGAGTGGGTCCGCGAGCGCGCTGCTGTGGTCTGGGGCCTCTCGGGAGCGACGACCTCGCGCGACGACACCTGGCAGTTCATGGACCTGGGCCGCTCGCTCGAGCGGGCCGACATGATCGCGCGCCTGCTCATGACGCGGTCGCTGGCCGGCACCATCGGCGCCAACTGGACCACGCTGTTGCGCTCATGCGCAGCCCACGAAGCCTACCTGCGGCGCGTTCGCTCGCTCGTCTCGGAGGAACGGGCCGCGGAGTTCCTGCTGATCGACCGCATGTTCCCGCGTTCGATCGCCTACAACCTCTCCCGCGCGGAGCGCATCCTGACCGAGCTCGATCCCGATGCCCAGCGGCGCTCCGCGTCGATGCAGGCCCGCTTCGCCCTTGGTCGTGCCCGCAGCGACCTCGAGTACCGCCAGGTGCGTGAGATCCTCGACGACCTGCCGACGCGCATGCAGGAGGTGCAGGTCGCATGCGCGGAGGCCTCGAACCTCATCAGTGAACGCTTCTTCCAGCCGGCCGTCACGGTCTGGACGCAGGAGGCCGTGTAGTGAGCATCATCGAGGTCCGCCACCGCACCCGCTTCGGGTACACCAGCGAGATCCCCACCTCCTACAACGAGGCTCGCGTCACCCCCGCGCACCTGCCCCGCCAGCGCGTGCTGACCTCGAACGTGGATATCGCTCCGGTCACGTGGCAGGCCAACTACACCGACTACTGGGACACCCGCGTGACCGCCTTCGAGGTACTCCGACCGCACCGCTCCCTCACCGTCACGGCGACCTCGCGCGTCGAGGTCATGCCCGAGTACCAGCCGTGGCAAGCGCCCGATTGGGGCGAGCTGCGGAGCCCCGCGCTGACCGACCGGCTGGCCGAGTACCTCGAGCAGTCACCGGCCACGGAACCCGACGTGGAGCTGGCCGAGTTCGCCCGCGAGACGGCCGGGTCCTATGAGCCCGGCGAGACCGCCCGACAGATCTGTCACCACCTGCACGAGATGGTCAAGTACGTGCCCGGCTCGACGACCGTCCACACGCCCGCGGCTCAGGCGTGGGTCGAGCGCTCAGGGGTCTGCCAGGACTTCGCGCACCTCGCCATCGGGGCCCTGCGGGAGGTAGGCATCCCCGCCCGCTACGTCTCGGGCTACCTCCACCCCGACCGCACCTCCGCCATCGGTGAGACAGTGCAGGGCGAGTCCCACGCCTGGGTCGAGTGGTGGGCCGGCGACTGGCTCGGCTACGACCCGACCAACGACTCGGTCGTGTCCGACCACCACGTGGTCGTGGCTCGAGCGCGCGAGTACACCGACGTCATGCCGGTCAAGGGTGTCTTCACCGGCGCCGACAGCGAGCTCACCGTGACCGTCGACGTCACGCAGGTGGCCTAGAGGTCCACGCGGTCGTGATCCAGCGTCGCGGGGATCGACGCCACGGGTGGGTGGCCGGCTCGGTGGCGTCAGCTGTCGCCCAGGTCGACCGCAAGCGTGCTTACGGCCGAGACGGTGCCGCTGGCCCATCGCGATGGCACCCCGGTCATGCCCAGCTGCGCTCGAGGTGAAGCGGGCGGCCCAGGCCAGCGCCACTGAGTCTGGCTACGAGCGCGCCATTGGTCGACGGGGTCGACCAGTGGCCACAAGGGCGATGACGATGGGCGTGACCAGGGTGACGAGAAGGCTGCGCACGGCCGCTCAGGCTTTCGGGAACGGGCCTCGATGCTCATCGCCGTCGATGAAGTGGCCCTCGCGGACGATGGCCACGAGGCCGCTCTCGTCCCAGAAAGCGAGGTCCGCCGGCGCCCCCGGTTCGAGCGAGGCCTCCGCTGACAACAGTCCCGACTCGACCAGCAGACGGGCGACGTCCGCGCCGACGGCGTGGTTCTCCCGGATCAGCGAGTCGGCCTGAGAGGGCGCCTCGGGCAGCGGGGTCACGAGGCAGCCCCCGAGGTCGAGGAAGTGGGAGTCGCCGCGCGAGATGGCGCGCACGACGTCGTCCGGTCCGACGGCCAGCACGGCACCGGACGCCCACGCCAGGGCCGTCTCCTCCGAATCGCCTTCGGGGTCCGGCTCCACGTGGCCGTTGAGAGCGATGACGTACTCGTGCGTCACTCCGGGTCAGCCTCCCACTGGGTTCCGCTCTCCGGCTTCGATGCGCACCGGGAGCCAGTTCTCCATCGGCGGCAGCGGGCAGGAGTAGGCGGGAGCGTAGGCGCAGAAGGGAGCGTAGGCAAGGTTGAAGTCGAGGTCGTAGGTCCCGTCCTCCTGTTCCGCGAGGTCCAGGTAGCGGCCAGCCTCGTAGGTCTCGTCGACGTTGGTCGCATCACGGAAGGGCACGAACAGCTCGTCCTCTGCGGAGCCCACCAGCTGCAGCGCCACGAGCTGGTAGCCGACGCCGTCGATGGCGAAGTCGAAGGTCCCCACGCGCCGGCCGTGGCGGACGCCGCCATCGGTCGCCTGGACGTGGATCTCCTCCTCGAGGTCGTCGGGCAGAGGACCGAGGTCGAGATACTCGAAGCGCAGCGCCGGGTTCACCGCGTAGTAGTGCAGGCCGCCGAACGAGGCCCGCTCCCCGGCCGGGATGGGGCTGCGTGCTGAGCGCTTGAAGTACTGGTCCTTGCTCAGGCGCTGGGACTTGACCCACGTCCGGTAGTCAGCAGGCGTCACCTGGTCGTCGTGGGTGTGCGGATGGTCGTGGTGCGGATGGTCGATCGTCACACTCCCATTCTGACGAACACAGCGCGCGCTGGACGTGCTTCGCCGCCGCGGCACTCGCTGAGCGCGCCAAGTCCTGCCGCCCCTGACGGTCGACCGGTACCCCGGCGTGACCGGCCGCAGAGTCCGGGCATCAGACCTCGGGCTGAGCCGCGGCGCTCTCCTTGCCCAGGGCCTCGATGACGTCGGCATAGGTCTCGAGCGCGTCTCGACCCTTGGGCGTGAGCTGGTAGATGCCGCGATCGACCCGCTGGAACCAGCCATAGACGTCGCGATAGAGCAACCCGGCGGCCTTCGCGACGCCGGTCGCCCGAGCGACCTCGGCGGCCTTCGTCGGGCCCCGAGTCCCCAGCACCGCCGCGCAGCGCAGTGCGTCCTGGCGGTAGGCCGTGACGATCGGCCGCCTGGTCGTTCCGCCGGTGTTGGGGTCGCCCACGCGATGGGCGAACTCCTTGAGCAGGAGGCCCTGTCGACGGCGGTTCGGTCGCGGCTTGTAGGGCGCCGGGTCCAGCATCGGCTCGACGAGCGCAGGTCTGCGCGCGGTCGGCGCGTGGACGGCCAGGAGGCCCAGGCCCAGGCGGCGGCAGAGCTTGAGGATGGCCCGGCCCTCCCGCCGCCAGATGGAGCCCGGGGCGGGCTTCGATGGGACGCCCACAGCGAGGTAGACCTCCTCGGAGAGCGCCAGCCGGTCGACACCCTGGAGCACGAGCGGCAAGGTGAAGGCGGTCTTGAGCTCGATGATCACCGGCCGCTCGTCGCCGCGGCGCGCCACGAGGTCGCAGCCCACGATCTCCGACTTGACCTCGTAGCCCTGCCCCTCGAGGAACGCCTTCAGCGGCGCGTACAGGTCCGTCTCTCGTTCGAAGCCCACCACGGCACCTGAGTCTATCGGTACCCTGAGGGCACAAGGAGGTGCGCCGTGCCCCGACGCCCCATGACGTCCGACCAGAAGCGAGCTCTCGCAATCCTCATCATCACCGGGGTCGTCATCATCATCCTGGCCATCGGCGTGGGCTGGATCGCGACGTCGCTGGGTGCGCCGCTCTGGCTCGCGCTGGCCATCGTCGTCGTGGTCACCGCAGTCGTGGGCCTGTTCATGTTCCTGGAGATGTCCTGACGTGCTCCGCATCGAGCGCGCGGCGCTCTCGGACATGGCGGGGGTCTATCGTGTCTGCCTTCTGACCGGCGACGCGGGTGGCGATGCCACTGCGCTCCACCCCGACCCGGACCTGCCGGGCCATGTCTACGCCGGCCCGTACCTCGCCGTCGCCGGCGGCACGCAGCTGGTCGTGGTCGATGAGCAGGGCGTCGCCGGATACATGCTCTCGGTCGACGACACCGCGGCCTTCGACGCCTGGGCCGAGGCCCGCTGGTGGCCGCCACTGCGTGAGCGCTACGCTCGGCGTGACGAGGTCTCGCCAGCGGCACGCATCATCGACCTCATCCACGATCCGCCGGCGCGCGAGGCCGGGCTGCTGGAGCGGTTCCCGGCGCATTTCCACATCGACCTCCTCGAGCGTTCGCGTGGCGCCGGCCTCGGCCGCGAGTTGCTGGAGCGACTCTTCGCCGAGCTCCGTGACCGAAGGGTGCCCGGCGTGCACATGGGCGTGGACAAGTCCAACGCCAACGCCATCGGCTTCTACGAGCACCTCGGCTTCCGCACGCTCGGCCAGAGCGCCGGCGGGGTGACCATGGGCATGCCTCTGGGCTAGGGCCTGCGCAGCCCCTCGACGACGTCATCCATCGCTCGGCCCACCACCATCTGGTCCTCGTCCGAGACCTGGCTGAAGTAGTAGTCGTCGATCCCCCGGAGGTGGACCTTGCTCGCGGCACGGAGCCGCCCGAGGCCCTTCTGGGTGAGCATGGCTTCCGACCCCCGGCCGTCATCGGCGCACTGGCACCGCTCGACCAGGCCATCGCGCTCCAGCCGGTCGACGAGGCGGGTCACGCCACTACGCGTGAGCACGATCCCGAGCGCCAGGTCGCTCATGCGCATCCGTCGCTCCTCGGCTTCGGCCAGCTGCAGCAGCGCGGCGTACTCGAACAGCGAGAGCCCCGTCTCGTTGCGCAGCTCCTCGTCGAGCTGGCGGGTGATGACGCTGTAGGCCGTCAGGAAGCTGCGCCAGCCGGCAAGGCGTGGATCGCGCGGGGAGACCTCCTCGCGAGGACGCTTGGGCGCGGTGGCGATGGCGGTGGACGCGGCGGACTTGGGCACGCGTCGATGGTACCGGAAGGGCGTTCTTGTTGCATGGTCAACTTTCTGATATCGTTGCTCGCGCAACCATATTGGTTGACTAGACAACTACAAGCGGCTGCAGTGCCGCGCCCAGTGAAGGAGACAGGAGAGAGCCCACATGAGCACCTGGAAGATCGACCCCGCCCACACCGACGTGACGTTCTCGGTCAAGCACATGATGATCTCGACCGTCCGCGGCAAGTTCGGCGATGTGAGCGGCGAGCTGGAGTTGGACCTCGACGCCAACGACCCCACGACCGCGGAGGGCGAGATCCGCCTCGGCGTCGCGAGCATCTCCACCGGTAGCGAGCAGCGCGATGCGCACCTGCGCTCGCCGGACTTCTTCTCCGTCGAGCAGTACCCCGAGATCGTGGCCCGCCTGACCGGCGTCGAGCCCGATGGCGACGCCTACAAGGTCCACGCCGACGTGACCATCCGGGACGTCACCCGTGCGGTCACCTTCGAGGGCCGCTACCACGGCACCGTGCCAGGCATGGAAGGCGACCGTCACGCCGGCTTCGAGCTCAGCGCGAACATCGACCGCGAGGCTTGGGGTCTGAACTGGAACATGGCCCTCGAAGCGGGCGGCTGGCTCGTGAGCAAGGACGTGAAGCTGGCCATCGACGTCGCCGCCGACGAGGTCGCCGGCGCTGCCGACCAGCGCTCGGCCGCGACGGCCGCGGCCTAGATATGGATCCTAGCCGGCGAGACGCCCGGGACCCGGCTGCGCTCGCTGGCCAGCGTCAGGCATGACCGCGTCCCGCCACGGCTGGACATAGTCGCGACCGGGTTCCCCGAGGAGCCCGGTCGCCGACACGTAGGCGGTCAGGCGCAGGCCGTAGTGGAAGGCCGGTCGCAGCCAGTCGTCGAGCTCCGGCGGCGGCGCGATGCGCGAGGCATCCACGGCTGCGAGGTAGCCGCTGATCTTGTAGACCTCGGGCACGTTCGGCGGCGACGGCAACCACACCCCCGGTCCGATGTGCTCGGAGCGGTGACCACGGCCGTCGCGGCCCATGTTCGCGCGCCACGATCGCGCGAGGCGCTCAGCCGCGTCGATGGGCAGGTCGCCGGCGGCGAGGAAGAAGTCCATGACCTCGCTCTGTCGCGGACCATACCGCGGGTGACCGACCGAGCCCAGCCAGGGGGCCGTACAGCGCATGGCCAGCGAATCGGCGACGCGCACGCCACGAACCATGAGCCCCGCGAGCGCTTCCCGGAAGAATTCCTCGAGCAGGATCCACTGGGCGTAGAGGTTGGCCACCAACAGGCCCGTGGGCAGCAGTCGGCCCAGCCGGGGCAGGTTGGGCGAGGGCTCGTCGACCGTCCGCTCCCAGACACGCTCGACCTCGTCGCGCAGGGCTTGCGACCGGGCCCACAGCTCCGGTCCCAGGTACTCGCGATAGAGCTCCAGGGCCGGCGGCGGCGAGTCGCCGAGGCTGTAGTTGACGCGGGCGCGCTCGTCCGGGCTCAAGGTGGCGATCGAGTGCAGGAACGCGTGGATCTCGGCGGTGTGGCGACCAAGGTGGTCGAGGTCCACGTGCCGTGCCCGCGGGGCCCTTCGCGGCGTCGCCTCCGCCTCGGGTGTCGAGCGGACCGGGCGGGGGGCGCGCAGCAACGCTCGCCGCTCAGGGTCCAGGAGCCAGTCGCGCGCCACGTTGAGGCGCTTCGTCTGCTCCAGTCCCGCCGAACCGGCGATGTCAGGGTGCGCCTCACGGATGCGCACCTTGTATGCGAGCTGGATGACGATCTCGTCCGCGTCGGGCCCTACGCCGAGGACCTCGTACGGATCGAAGCCTGGGGTCTCGATCATCGGAGGCGCAGCCTACCGCTACCGCGCGATTCGTGATGGCATCGCTAGAGGCGAGCGGGCCGGAAGGGTTCCAGCGCCGAAGACTCCTCACCGCGCAGGATGAGCCGCGAGATGGCTTCGGCGCTGCTCGGCGCCAGCGTCAGGCCGAGCATGGCGTGGCCCGTCGAGACATACCCGTTGCTCAGGCCCGCGATCCGGCCGATGAGCGGCAGCCCGTCTGCGGTCAGCGGGCGCAGGCCGGCTCCGATGGCTGCCGCGGATGGCACGGCCCAGTCGCGCAGGTACCTGCCGGGGGCACGACCGATGGCTGCGGTCCGGACCGGGTCGATCCGTTCATCGAGCTTCCCCAGCTCCATGGTGCCGGCGAGGCGTAATCGGCCGTCCAGCGGCGTGGCTGCCACCCTGGCCTCGGTCAGGTAGGTCGGTCGCCGCAATCGATGCGCGGGCAGATCGAGGCTGTAGCCCTTGCCCGGCCGGACCGGCAGGTTGGCCCCGAAGGCTCTCGCGAGCGGACCGGACCAGGCCCCAGCGGCCAGCAGGAACGCATCCGCCGGGAAGCGCTGCTCCCCGCCGCTCACGGCCCTGACACGGTCCCCGTCGCGCTCGACGTCGTCGACCGGCACGGCTTCCACGACCCTGACGCCCTGGGCCTCACAGCCCGCTCGCAACGCACGCCCAAGGCTGGCCGGGTCCACATGCCGCTCGTGCGGGTAGTAGACGCCACCGTGGACGTGCTCGGTGAGCGCCGGCTCGTGGTCCCGCACGGCGTCACCCTCGAGCACCTGTGGCTCCAGTCCGGCCGTTTCCGCGAGGTCGATGTGGTCGAGGTGCGCGGCCATCGCATCCGACCCGAGGAACGTCACGAGCAGGCCGTCGCGGTGCATCTCGAATGTGAGACCGTCATCGGCATAGGTATCGAGATGGCCCATCGTGTCCTCGGCCAGGCGCATGAGCGCCTCCATGCCCGCACGCTGGTCGGCACGGTTGCAGTGGCGAGCCATGCGCAGCATGAAGCGCAGGAAGGAGGGGTCCAGCGACGGGCGCACGTAGAACGGACTGTCGCGGCGCAGCATCCAGCGCAGGGCCTGGCTGACCATCCCCGGTGCCGGCACGGGACCCGATTCCGCGGGGCAGACCCAGCCCGCGTTGACCTCGCTCGCGCCTCGTCCGGTCTGGCGTGCGTCGACGATCGTCACCTGCGCCCCGTCACGGGCCAGGTGATAGGCGCTCGTGAGGCCGATGATCCCGCCGCCGATGACCACGACCTGCACCGAGCCCATTCAGGCGTCCGGGTCGAAGCGTCGGAAGGTGGACTCGCCTCCGGGCCCTCGAGCGACGTAGGCCACGACCTCACCGTCCTCCTCGATGAACTCGAAACCGACCGCCGGGCTCATGCGTACCCGCCAGACCTCGTCCTCGTCGGGCGGGAAGAGCTCCAGTGGTTCGAGCGTCTCGGGGATGCGCACGGCCAGTCGGCCCTCCTGTAGCAGCACCTCCACCTCACGACCGGAGCCCTCCTCGCGGTACCAGCCGAGGTAGGGCTCGACGGCGCCGGGCTCGAGGGCCACCTCGACCTCCGGCACCGGCTTGCCCTTGGGCACATCGAACGTGCTGCCGCCCTGGTGGAGGCGCAAGCCGATGACCGCGCCCGCCTCGTCGCGCGCGAAGTCGAGCTCCGCACCGGGTGCGCCGCGCAGAGCCCAGCGCCCTTCGCCGACCGCATCGAGCGGGAAGATGAACTGACTGGGGATGTCGAGCGCCAACTGGGCGTCGCGCCAGAGGATCTCGAAGGGCTCTCGGCGGAAGGGTCCGAAATCGGCCGTGTAGGTGCCCAGGACGTCGGCGTACTCGTGCGGCACCTGCGCCGCGGGCCCTATCGCAGGCTCGAGCAGCAGCCGCGCGATCTCCGCCTCGAGGCGGATCGGCGTCGAGCCTCCACGGGACTGGGTGAAGTAGAGGACCATCAGATCGCGCTCCGGCCAGGCCCAAGCGATGGTGCCGTCCGAGCCGCTGTAGCCGACGATCTCCGCCTCAGCTCCGGCAGGCGGCCGGCCGTCGACGGGCTCCCCGTCCACGTGCAGCACCGCCATCTGCCCGTGGTAGACGTGCAGGTCCGGGAACCGTGTCGGATAGGGTGCATCAGACCCCAGCGAGCCCATCGGCGTCTTCGGCGTGAGCATCCGAGCGACGGCCTCGGGCGAAAGCACCTCGCGTCCGTCGGTCGCACCGTCATCGAGCCACATGGCCAGGAAACGGGCGTAGTCGCGCGGGCTGGTGTAGAGGCTCTGCGAGCCCCACGCGAAGGGATAGAACGGCTCGGACTCTGGCCCCCAGAACCGCGTCCACTCACCGACCCCGCCGACGTACAGGCTGGCGGTGTGCTCGAGCAGAGCCGCGTCGACAGTGCCTGCGTAGTAGCTGTCCTCCATCCCGAGGGGATCGAGCAGGCGCTCGGCGACGTAGTCCGCCAGGGACATGCCCGAGGCCTGCTCGACGACCGCGCCGAGCGTGTCGGTCCCGGCGTCGCTGTACCAGAACCGGCTGCCGGGCTCGAACTCCGGACCACCGCGGCCGACGGCATCGGCCAGGGCTGCGAGGCTCTCGTACTCGTCGGTCGACTGCACGATCGAGAGCGGCAGGCCGCTCGTGTGCGTGAGCAGCTGTTCGATGGTGATCGCTCCCGAGGCCTCGTTGGCGAAGCCCGGCAGGTGGTCCGCGACCCGATCGTCGAGCTCGAGCAGACCGTCGTCGACGAGCGTCTGCGCAGCGGCACCGGTGAGCGGCTTGGTCATGGAGCGGATGTTGAAGAGCGTGTCGGGCTCCATGGGCGCCTCGGTCTCGCGATCGCGCCAGCCGAAGGCTTCGTGCAACACCGTCTGGCGATCCTTGATCACCAGCAGCTCCGCGCCCACGACCATCTCGCGTTCGACGTAGGCGGCGACCTCGTCGGCCAGCTGTTCGAGGGCCACGGACGACAAGCCGACGCTCTCCGGCACGGCGGACGGGAACGGCTCCTGCGGCCCTTCGGCCGCGGCCGGTGTGATCGTGGTCGCCAGCAGGAACGCCGTGGCCGCCATTGCGAGACCGATGCCGTGGTCGCGCGGCTGTCTCATCGTGGACCCCCTTTGCTGCGTCTCGAGGCTAGCCATGGTCAGCGTCCGCTCCAAGAGCCGGACGTCATGCGCTGGCCGCCCGTTCCTCGGCGAGCGCGAGGTCAGCCCGCGTATTGACGTTGAAGAAGGTCTCGGATGCGTCGCTCATGTCCACGCTCTCGACTGCGCGCTCGTCGAGCCAGCGCCGGATGGCCCGCCCGCCGGCGCGGTACCAGGCTGCCAGCTCGTCGGCCATGGGGCGTGAGAGCAGCAGCACCAGGTGCTGGCGCTGCTCCCCGCTTCGAGGCACGGCGATGCCCCGTACCTCGGCCGTCGGCCCCAGGCGCGCCACGAGGCGGGGGTCAGGGAAGGGCGTATCACCCGGATGCAGCAGGATCCAGTCGGTCTCGACCGTTCCGAGGGCGCTGGTCACGCCCCCGAGGGGACCCTGACCCGGCTGCGCGTCCACCACAACGTCATGTCCCAGCTCGGCATACGGCGCAGCGTCTCGCCCGCAGCTCAGCACGATCCGGCCGACCTGCGGCGCCAGGCCCGAGAGGGTGTGGCTCACCAGCGGCCGTCCGGCGACCGGCGTGAGCGTCTTGTCGACCGCTCCCAGCCGCGATCCGGCACCGCCGCAGAGGACGATGGCGGTGACATCGTCGATGCGCATGGCTCAGCCGCTGGTCCGGACCCGGTGTGGGAGGGTGTAGACGTTGAAGCGGTCCTCACGCAGGAAGCCGACGAGGGTCACCCGCTGCTCGGCCGCCAGCTCGACCGCGAGGCTGGAGGGTGGGCCGATGGCGGCCACGAAGGGACAGCCGGCCACGGCAGCCTTCTGCACCAGCTCGAAGCTGGCGCGGCCGCTGAAGAGCAGTCCGTATGCCAGCAGGGGCAGCGAGCCGTCGGCGAGGTAGCTGCCGATGAGCTTGTCGAGGGCGTTGTGGCGACCCACATCCTCGGCCACGCGCTCGATGTCCCCGGCAGCATCGAAGGTGGCCGAGGCGTGGATGCCGCCGGTCTGCCGGAAGGCGGCCTGGTGTTCCCGCAGGGCCGCGGGCAACCGGCCGAGGACGTCCGCGCTGACGGTGAACCCGTCCTTTCCGGCGCGGTCGGGAATGGGCACGCGGACGGCCTCGATCGAGGCCTTGCCGCAGATCCCGCAACTCGAGGCCGTGTACGTGTGGCGCTCCAGCATCTCGGGCTCGAACGTCGCCTGCGGCGAGACGCTCACGGCCACGATGTTCTCACCCGCTTCGACCGACTCCACCATGGCCGGGTCGTCGATCACGCCTTCGCTGAGCAGGAAGCCCAGAGCCAGCGCCCGGTCGTCACCGGGCGTGCGCATGGTCACGGCCACGTTCGTCTCCACGCGCTCGCCCGCCGGCCCGTGGATCAGCCGGATCTGGAGCGGCTCCTCCACGGTCACGACGTCCGAGGATCGCTCCATCGAACCCTCAGTCACGACGTCGACCTGCACGCGCGCGACCCCGGCGGTCGCCCCGGCCTGAGGACGGGCCAGCTCCACGCTAGCGTTCGGCCGGCGCCAGCTCCGCCTGCCTCGCCGCGCGAGCGACGAAGCCCTCCTGCCAGGCCGAACGGTGGGTCGCCGGCCGCACCTCGACCGCGGTCACCTTGTACTCGGGGCAGTCGGTGGCCCAGTCCGAGAGCTCGGTGGTGACGACGTTGGTGCCGGTGTCGGGATGGTGGAAGGTGGTGTAGACGACGCCCGGGGCCACCCGCTCGGTGATCTTCGCCGGCAGCGTGATCTCGCCCATCCGGCTCTGGACCGCCACGAGGTCGCCCTCGCGGACACCGCGCAGCTCCGCGTCGGCCGGGTGCATCTCGAGGACGTCCTCCTCGAGCCAGGCGATGTTCTCGGTGCGCCGTGTCTGCGCACCGACGTTGTACTGGCTGAGGATGCGACCGGTCGTGAGCAGCAGCGGGAACCTCCGATTGGCCCGCTCCTCGGTGGGCTGGTACTCGGTCAGGATGAACATGCCCTTGCCGCGCACGAACTCGTCCACGTGCATGATCGGCGTGCCCTCCGGGGCATCCGCGTTGCAGGGCCACTGCACGCTGCCGTGCTCGTCGAGGAAGTCGAACGAGACGCCGGCAAAGGTGGGCGTGAGCTCGGCGATCTCGTCCATGATCTGCGAGGCCGACTCGTAGTGCATCTCGTAGCCGAGGGCATTGGCCAGTGCCTGGGTGACCTCCCACTCGGCCATGCCCGTGAGCGGTTTGGTCACCGGCCGCACGCGGTTGATGCGCCGCTCGGCGTTGATGAAGGTGCCGTCCTTCTCGAGGAAGCTCGTGCCCGGCAGGAAGACGTGCGCGAACTTGGCCGTCTCGTTGAGGAAGAGGTCCTGTACGACCACGCAGTCCATGTTCTCGAGCGCCGCTTCCACGTGCTTGGTGTTGGGGTCCGACTGGGCGATGTCCTCGCCCTGGATGTAGATGCCCTTGAACTCGCCGGCCACGGCGCGGTCGAGCATGTTGGGGATGCGCCAGCCGGGCTCGTCGTGGAGGGTCACACCCCAGGCGGCGTCGAAGGTGGCGCGCACGGCATCATCGCCCACCGGCCGGTAGCCGGGCAGCTCGTGGGGGAACGAGCCCATGTCGCACGAGCCCTGCACGTTGTTCTGGCCACGCAGCGGGTTCACGCCCACGCCGAAGCGCCCGATGTTGCCGGTGGCCATGGCCACGTTGGCCATGGCCATGACCATCGTGGAGCCCTGCGAGTGCTCGGTCACGCCGAGGCCGTAGTAGATGGCCGCGTTGCCGCCGGTGGCGTAGAGGCGGGCGGCGGCGCGGATGTCCTCAGGAGGCACGCCGATCTCGTCGGCCACGGTCTCGGGTGCGTGCTCGGGACGGGCGACGAACTCGGTCCATTCCCGGAACGAGACGATGTCGCAGCGGGATTCGATGAAGTCATCGTCGAGCAGGCCCTCGGTCACGATGACGTGGGCGATGGCGTTCATCAGCACCACGTTCGTGCCCGGCCGCAGCGGCAGGTGGACGTCGGCCTGCGTGTGCGGCGAACGCACCAGTTCCGTCTTTCGCGGGTCGACCACGATGAGCCGGGCTCCCTCGCGCAGCCGCTTCTTCATCTGTGAGGCGAAGACCGGGTGCGCGTCGGTCGGGTTGGCGCCGATGACCATGATCACGTCGGCCCCCGCGACCGAGTCGAAGTGCTGCGTCCCGGCGGACGTGCCGTAGGTCTGCTTCAAGCCATAGCCGGTGGGGGAGTGGCAGACGCGCGCACAGGTGTCGACGTTGTTGTTGCCGAAGGCCGCGCGCACGAGCTTCATGACCAGCCACACCTCCTCGTTGGTGCAGCGCGATGAGGTGATGCCTCCGACGGCGAACCGGCCATGCTCGGCCTGGATGGTCTTCAGGCGGGCGGCCGCGAACGAGATGGCCTCCTCCCACGAGACCTCCCGCCAGGGTTCGTCGATGGAGTCGCGGATCAGCGGGCTCGTGACACGGTCCCTGTGGTTGGCGTAGCCCCAGGCGAAGCGGCCCTTGACGCAGGCGTGGCCGTGGTTGGCCGCCCCGTCCTTGTAGGGGACCATGCGCACGACCTGGTCGCCCTTGAGCTCCGCCTTGAGCGAGCAGCCGACACCGCAGTAGGCGCAGGTGGTCACGACCGTGCGGTCGGGCACGCCGTGCTCCACGACCGACTTCTCCTGCAGCGTGGCCGTCGGGCAGGCCGCGACGCAGGCGCCGCAGCTGACGCAGTCCGAGGACATGAAGTCGACCGCGCCCGTGGCGATCTGGGAGTCGAAGCCGCGGCCCAACACCGTCAACGCGAAGGTGCCCTGCACCTCGTTGCACGAGCGCACGCAACGCGAGCACATGATGCACTTCGAGGGGTCGAAGTCGAAGTACGGGTTGGAGTGATCGGTGGCCATCTCGAGGTGCGTGGCCTTGGCCTGGTAGCGCACGTCACGGAGCCCGACCGCACCGGCCTGGTCCTGCAGCTCGCAATCGCCGTTGGCCGAGCAGGTCAGGCAGTCGAGCGGGTGATCGGAGATGTACAGCTCCATCACGCCCTTGCGGATCTTGGCCAGCGCTGGCGTCTGCGTGCGCACGACCATGCCCTCGCGCACCGGTTCCGTGCAGGAGGCCTTGAAGCCCGGGCGGCCCTCGACCTCGACCATGCACAGGCGGCAGGAGCCGAAGGCCTTGACCGTGTCGGTGGCGCAGAGCCGGGGGATGTTCACGCCGGCCTCGCTGGCGGCGCGCATGACCGACGTGCCGGCGGCGGCTTCGACCGCGATGCCATCGATCTCCAGGCGCACCGGGGCGGCGCCGTTGGTCTTCGGCGCCGGGGTGCCGTGGTCGAGCTCGATCAGGCGCATGTCAACGATCCTCCGCCCCCAGTTGCCCGAAGTCCTCGGGGAAGGACTCGAGCGCGCTGCGGACGGGCTTCGGTGTCATGCTGCCCATCGCGCAGAGACTGGAACTCTCCAGCACCGTGCACAAGTCGTCAAGCAGGACGAACCGATCCGGGCCCGCGCCGGCCTGGATCTGCTCCATCAGCTCCACGCCGCGGACCGAGCCGATGCGACAGGGCGTGCACTTGCCGCACGACTCCTCGGCACAGAACTCGAAGGCGTAGCGCGCTTGCTGTGCCATGTCCACGGTGTCATCGAAGACGACCACGCCGCCATGGCCGATCTCGGCGCCGACCTCGCGTAGGGCCTCGTAGGTCATGGGGATGTCGAAGTGCTTCGGCGTGAGATAGGCGCCCAGCGGGCCGCCCACCTGCACCGCGCGTACCGGCCGGCCGCTGCGGGTGCCGCCGCCCCAGTGCTCCACGAGCTCGCCGAGCGTGACGCCGAACTCCAGCTCATAGAGCCCGCCGCGCTTGACGTTGCCGGCGAGCTGGAAGGGCATGGTGCCGGTCGACGGGGCGACGCCGAGGGCCGCGTAGGCCGCGCCGCCGTTGCGCACGATCCAGGGCACAGCGCAGAGCGTGAGCACGTTGTTGACGACCGTCGGCTTGCCGTAGAGGCCGCGCACGGCCATGGGCGGCGGCTTCACGCGGATCTCGCCGCGCTTGCCCTCCAGCGACTCGAGGAGGGAGGTGGCCTCACCGCAGATGTAGGCGCCGGCACCGACGAAGAGCTCGATGTCGAAGCCCTCACCGAGGATCCCACGTGCTCGCGCGACCGCGATGGCCTCCTCGAGCACCTGGGCGGCGACGGGGTACTCGGAGCGCAGGTAGATGACGCCGCGTGTGGCGCCAAAGGCCCGACCCGCCAGCTGCATGCCCTCGAGCAGCAGGAAGGGGTCGCCCTCCATGATCAGCCGGTCGGCGAAGGTGCCCGAGTCACCCTCGTCGGCGTTGGCCACGATGTACTTCTGCTCGGCGTCCTGCTCGGCAGCGGTCTGCCACTTGCGACCGGCGGGGAAACCGGCGCCGCCGTACCCGCGGAGGCCCGAGCGGGTGACCTCGTCGAGGATCGTGCCCGGCTCCGCGTCCAGCGTGTCGTAGCCGCCGGCCGCGACATAGGCCTCGAGGTCGGTGGGCTCGTAGGCGCCGCAGTTGCCGAAGATGACGCGCGTCTGCCCTTCCAGCAGCTCGTCGACGAGGCCCAGCTCCGACGCGGCCAGCCGTCCCGTCGCGTCGGGGCTGATAGGTCCGAAGGCCGTGCGCCGGCCGTCACGCTCGAGCTCGACCATGGGCTCGGCCCAGAGCAGGCCGCGCGAGCCGTTTCGGGCGACGTCGGCGCCGCTTGCGGCGAGGGCGCGGGCGACATCGGCCGCACCCAGGGCGGCCGCCACCGAGTCGAGCGGAACGAAGGCGCGGTCGATCATGGCTGCACCTTCTGCACCACGCGCTCGATGGCCCCGTCCGCATCGGCGATGAGCTCGCCGTCGACCATCAGCGCCGGAGCTCGGGCGCAGAGGCCGAGGCAGTAGACGGCGTCCAGCTCCACACGGCGATCGGGAGTGGCGTGGCCGAGGCTGGTGCCGAGTCGCTCGCCCAGGGTCTGCGTCAGGGCCCGGGAGCCGGCAGCCTGGCAGGCCTCGGCCTGGCACACGCGGACGATGTGATCCGCAGGCGGCTGGGTACGGAAGTCGGCGTAGAAGGCGACCAGGCCACGGACCTCCGCGCGGCTGAGGTTGAAGACGTCGGCTACAGCCTCGATGCCCTCCGGCCTGATCCAGCCATCCTGGCCCTGGATGGCGCGGAGCGCCGTCAGCGGGCCCCCGATGGCGTTGACCAGGGGAGCGATGAGAGAGCGCAGTTCGTCGCCGGACGCAGCGCTCGCGGCGGCGATCGCGGATGCCATCGTCGGAGCATATCAGGGCAAAACCGGGTCCCGCGCAGGGCCCTATGGCCTGTAGCATGGCTCCCATCCAACCGTCTGCGAGGAGGGCGTCCAGGTGCTCAAGTGGAACGATCCGAGGGGAAGGAAGACATCGCGAGTCGTGGCCGTGGTGGCGACCGCAGCGCTGGCGGCCGGGACGATCCCGGCCGGCGCGATCGCGCAGGATGCTGCCACGTACTACGGGTGCCTGACGCCCGAGTCGCTGCTGGTGGACGTGGGTGTCGGCGAGGCGCCGGCGGGGCACTGCGCCGCCGGCGACACGCTCATCGCCTGGAACGAGGTCGGCCCCCAGGGCGACCAGGGTGATCCCGGCCCAGCTGGCGACCCTGGCCCGGCCGGGGAAGCCGGGCCCAAGGGCGACCCCGGCCCGCAGGGTGACCCGGGCCCGCAGGGTGACCCGGGTCCGCAGGGTGAGCCCGGCCCGGCTGGCGACCCCGGCCCGCAGGGTGACCCGGGCCCGCAAGGCGAGCCCGGCCCGGCTGGGGATGCTGGCCCGCAGGGTGAGCCCGGCCCGGCTGGGGATCCCGGCCCGCAGGGTGACCCGGGTCCGCAAGGCGAGCCCGGCCCCCAGGGTGAGCCCGGCCCGCAGGGTGACCCGGGTCCGCAAGGCGAGCCCGGCCCGGCTGGAGAGCCCGGCCCGCAGGGCGAGCCAGGTCCACAAGGCGAACAGGGTCCACAAGGCGAACAGGGTCCACAAGGCGAGCCCGGCGAGTCCGTCGAGGGTGCCAGTGGCTACGCGCGCATCGCTCGCAACGCCCGCCGCGTCATCGTGGACCCGGGTGTCGACATCACCCCGGGCACGGTCATCGTGGCCACGCCATTCGTGAACCTGCGTGATCGCGCGTATTGGGTCACCCGCGATCTCGAGGGCGACACCTTCACCATCCGGATGTCGAACACTCGCGGCACGCCTACGCCTTTCGGCTGGGTGATCGTCGAGAACGACATGCTCCGTGAGGCGGTCGAAGCCGCCGCCCAGGCCGCCGCCGACGCCCAGGCCGACGCCGCCGAGGAGTGATCGAGCCCACAGCCTGATTTGGCCCGAGCCGCCCGGCGTCCGAGCGAGGTCCATGGGGGCACGCTCGGGCGTCGCCGTGCCCGGCGTCGTGCCCGAGAGCGACCAGTGCCGACGGCGACCCGATGTGGTCCCGGGACCGACGTCGGGGCGCCTGGCCCCTCGTCTCGCCTCCGGCCCTGCTAGCCGACCGTCCCGGCGGCCCAGCGGGCGAGCTTCATGTCCTCTTCCTCGGGCAGGCCGCTGATGCCGATACCCCCGATGACCTCGTCGTCGACGACGAGCGGTACGCCCCCGCCCCAGCCGACATAGCCAAGCTCACCGAAGTTGGTGAGCGGAAAGTCCTCGGCCCGAGCGGCGTCGCCGAGCGCGCGCGACTCCTTCCGCTCGCGCGCGGCGGTGAAGGCCTTGGAGATGGCGATCTTGATCGATGGGAGCGGGCAGCCCTCGGTGCGCAGGAACGCGACCAGCTCGCCGTGCGCGTCCACGACCGCGACCGCCGCGCCGAGGCCATCAGCCTCGAGCTTGTCAGCGACGGCGCCCACGAGCTCGCGCGACTCCTGGTATCCGATCTCACGGCGTGTCGGCATGCGGGTCCCTCCTGGCTGTCCTGTCGGTCGTCCAAGCCGCCCCGGCCATCAGAAGGGCAGGTCCTTGGGCCAGGGTGCGAGGTAAGGCTCAGGCTCGTCCTCGAGCTTGAAGCCGTTGGCCTTGTAGGCCTCGTAGTCGAAGTTCTCGGTCTCCTCGTAGCCCACGACGTGGAACTCGTCGAACCCCTCCCACTCCTCGTAGCCCTCGCCGAAGGAGCTCTCGAGGAAGGCGTCAGCCATGGCCATACCCAGGTTGGGTGCCGTCCACAGCGCGCCCATGGCCAGCACGTTGCAGTTGTTGCCGGTGGCCGCGCGCTTGGCCGATGACACGCTCTCGCAGACCGCCGCGTGCACGTGGGGGACCTTGCCGGCGGCGATGTGGATGCCCATGCCGGTGCCACAGAAGGCCAGGCCCTTCTCGTACTCGCGCTCCGCGATCTTGGCGCCGAGCATGAACCCTGCCCGGTGATACATCGGCGTCGTGTCCTGGTCCGGCGTGAGGTCCTCGACCGTCCAGCCCTTGTGCTGGAGGTGCTCCTTGACGGCCTCCTTCAGCGGGTAGCCCGCGAAGTCGGCAGCCATCACCACGTGCTTGTCCCTGGTCGTCTTCATCCGGTCCTGATCCTCCCCGAGGGCGCATGCGAGCGGCGACGCAGCGTCGCCGGTGTCATCGTTTACATGGCATGGTACGCCCGCCTTGGGCGGTGCACTAGCCGAGGGCCCGGAGTCGATCGGGTGTGACCTCGGTGAGCGAGCGCACGACCAGGTGGGCGCGTGCGAGCTTCTCCGCTGCCGGGGGGAACCGGGGGTCCGGGACGGCCACGACCTTCATGCCGGCGTCGGCGCCGCTGAGGATGCCGTTGCCCGAGTCCTCGAGGCAGACGCAGTCGGCGGGGTCGAGACCCAAGCGCTCGGCCGCCGCGAGGTAGACGTCCGGCGCCGGCTTGCCGCGGCCGACATCGTCGGCGGCCACGATGACCTCGAAGCGGTCGCGCATCGGCGGATCGGCGGTGACCGTCTCGATGAGCGTGGGGTGAGAGCCGGAGGCGAGGGCGGTGCGGAAGGCGGATGCCGCAGCCTCGACCAACTCCACCGCTCCGGGGAAGTAGGGCACGCCCGCTCGATACATCTCGACCATGTGTCCGATGACCGCGTCGATGACCTCCTGCCGTGACAACGTCAGCTCCAGGCGCTCGATCATGTAGTCGGCCCATTCCTCGGTGCTGACGCCCATGACCGCGTGGTGGTCGTTCGAGCCCCAGGGCTTGCCGGCCTGGTCGGCCATCCACTTACGGGCCTCGTCCCAGACCGGCTCCGAATCGACCAGCAGGCCGTCCATGTCGAAGATGATCGCCTGGATCACTGGTCCCTCCCGATGCTGCCGTGGTAAGGACCACGATAGCGGCTAGAACGGCGGCGTCAGCCCGTAGCGCTCGATGACGTCGCCGAGCCAGTCGGGCTCCGCGAACGGCAGCTCATAGCGGCTGGCCAGCTCCATGAGCTCCGGTGGTGTGGGGCGACCCTGGGCATTGGCTGCCGCAAGCTCCCGGAAGAACTTGTCGAACCCGGCCGGGGTGATGATCTCCACCATGCGGGCTGGCACGTCGCCGGCGTTCCACATGGCATGGACCTCGCCGCGCGGCTTGACGATGTAGCCGCCGGGCGCGAGCACGGCCTCGCGATCGTCCGAGCGGAAGCCGATGCGTCCCTCGAGGACGATGGAGACCTCGTCCTCGCGGTGGTGGACGTGAGGTGGGACCAGCGCTCCCACCTCGAACGGGTGCTCGACCACGGATACGCGCCCGCCGACGTCCTCGGCGTCGATCTTGAACTGGACTCCGACGCCCGGCCCCAGGATCCCCGTGTCGCCCTCGCCGGGCTGGACCACCTTGAGCTGGGTCGGTGTCTCGAGCTGGTGGACCATGGTTTGACCTCCTATTACGGTGAACAGCCGCGTATACTGAAGCGTGATGGCCGACCTGTCAATATCCGATGAACAAGACCGTTCACTCAAACGCCCGTATCGCATGCGACGCCGTGCCGAACAGGTCGACGAGACGCGGCAGCGCATCACCGAAGCTGCGATGAGGCTGCACACCTCGGTCGGCCCCTCGAACACGACCCTCTCGGGCGTCGCCGAAGCGGCCGGGGTCACACGGCTGACGGTCTACCGCCACTTCGCGGACCTCGATGCGCTCTTCGTCGCGTGCATGGGCCACTGGAGCGCGCTCAACCCGACCCCCGACCTCGAGGCCTGGACCAGGATCGAGTCACTGCCGGATCGAGCCGGGCGGGCGTTCCGCGAGCTCTACGAGTGGTACGCGGTGCGCCACGAGGAGCTCTACCCCATCTACCGGGACCGGAGCGCCATGCCCGGGTCGGCGCAGGCGGCGATGACGGCGCAGACCGACGCGATGGCCGCAGCCATCGTGCCGGCAGAGAAGCCCGGAGGTGCCGTGCGTCGTGCGGTCGCTCGCCACCTCGTGGACTTCTGGACCTGGCGCTCGCTCGTGGTCGAGGGAGGCCTGGCGGTGCCATCGGCGGCCCAAGCCGCCGTGGCCATGCTCCTGGCCGTGGAGGCCTGAGCGGAGGGTCCGGTCAGGACGCAGACTGGCCGACGGTCACCGTCACAAGCCGATGGACGTCGTGGCAGGGAAGGGCACGCCGACGCGGTCTCCGACCTCCACGAGGTTCGCATGGTGCTCGACGTCGATGACCACGCCTCGTGCATCCGAGCGGCTCTCGGCCTTGGCCTCGGGCTCGCCGGGGATGAGGATGCGGTCGGGCGCGTCGGGGGCGGTCCTCGCGGCGACGAGCAGATCGAGCTCCGCCTCGAGGCGCCTCTCGAAGGCACCGGGCTCGTCGATGGCGTCAGGGTCGATGGCTATGAAGACCTGGCCCAGGTCGGCCGCGCCGTCCCGTGTCGAGAACAGCGGGATGATGAGGGGCGCGGCCGTCGAGCCACCGAGCACGCCGCTGAGGAGGTCGACCACCAGCGTCAGCCCGTAGCCCTTGTGGCCGCCGGTCTCCTCCACGCCTCCGAGGGGCAGGAGCGCGCCTTCGAACGCGGCCGCGGGGTCGGTCGTGGGGCGTCCCGCCGCATCGATGGCCCACCCGGGCTGGAGCTGCTCGTGGCGTCGCGAGGCGACCTCGACCTTGCCGCGCGTGATGGTCGAGGTGGCCATGTCCAGGCAGAAGTGGGCTCGTCGCCCGGCCGGCGCGGCCACGGCCAGCGGGTTCGTGCCCAGCACCGGGTCGACGCCGCGCGTGGCCGCCACCAGCGGGGAGGTGTTGGTCATGCTGACACCGATGAGTCCCGCGTCAGCGGCCCGCAGCGCGTACCAGCCGGCGATGCCGAAGTGGTTGGAGGCCCGCACCACGGCGGTGTAGCTCCCGGTCTTTCGAGCACCCTCGATGGCCGCGTCCATGGCCACGCGCGAGGCGTGGTGGCCCCAGCCGTTGTGGGCATCGAAGAGCTCGATGGCGGCCTTCGAGCGAACCTGCTCCGGTCGCGCCGACGGGTCCATGGTGCCGGCCTCGATGAGGGCCAGATACTGCGGCAGGCGGGCTGTGCCGTGGGACGCGATGGCGCGTCGGTCGGCCGCTACCAGCACCTCGGCCACGTCGGCGGCGATGTCGGTCGGGGTGGCGTGCCGCTCGAGCACAGCGGCGGTCCAGGTTCGCAGCGACTCGGCGGGCAGCGCTCGACCGCCTACAGGGTCGGCATACGTCGGCATGGCCAGAGGGTAGCCGCTCGCGGATGCTAGCCTGCGGCCACCCGGCCACCCGGCCACCCGGCCACCCGGACACCCGCCAGGAGCGATGCATGCCCAGCCGACCGCGCGTCCTCGTCACCCGCCGCATCCCCGAGGCCGGCCTCGCAGCGGTCCGCGCCGACGCCGAGGTCGACCTCTGGGAGGAGGAGCTGCCGCCGCCGCGGGAGGAGCTGCTCGTGCGGGTCCGCGGGGTCGACGGGCTGCTCTCGCTGCTGACCGACCGCGTGGACGGGGAGCTGCTCGAGGCCGCGGGTCCGACGCTCAAGGTGGTGAGCAACTACGCGGTGGGCTACGACAACATCGACGTGGCCGCCTGTCGCGCCCGCGGGGTCGCCGTGGGCAACACGCCGGACGTGCTCACCGAGACCACCGCGGACCTCGCCTTCGCGCTGCTGATGGCCGTCGCTCGCCGCCTGCCCGAGGGCCACCACTTCGTGCGCGGTGATCGCTGGCAGACGTGGGGTCCGCTGCTGCTGTTGGGCAAGGACGTCCACGGCGCCACCCTGGGCATCGTGGGCCTTGGGCGCATCGGGCGGGAGGTGGCGCGCCGTGCGCGGGGTTTCGGCATGCGCACGCTCTACCACAGCCGACGGCAGGCGCCACCGGAGGTGGAGGCGGAGCTTGGCGCCACCTTTGCGTCGCTCGACGAACTCCTGGCCGCGTCGGACTTCGTCAGCCTGCACGTCGCGCTGACCGAGGAGACGCGTCAGCTCATCGATGCTGCGGCCCTGGCCCGCATGAAGCGTGGCGCCATCCTCGTCAACACCAGTCGGGGCGGGATCGTCGACCAGACGGCGCTGGCCGAAGCCCTGCGCTCGGGGCACCTCTTCGGGGCCGGGCTCGACGTCACCGACCCGGAGCCGATGCGCGCGGACGACCCGTTCCTGCAGCTGCCGAACTGCCTGGTGGTACCGCACATCGGCTCGGCCTCGGAGCGGACACGCGAGCGCATGGCGCAGAAGGCGGCGGCGAACCTCGTGGCCGGCCTGCGCGGGGAGGCACTGCCGGACCCGGTCTAGCTAGCCGGCCACGATCTTCGAGCGCTGCTGGCCCCGATGGCGGCTGTCCCGTGTCCCCTGCGGAATGCCAATCGACCGGCGAGTACCTCGATCGAGCGACCTCGGGCTTCGGCTGGCCTACTGCATGGGACATGCGGAGAAGCGGAGCTGTTTCCGCGGTCGATTGGCCCACATAGTGGGACGGGCGGCGAGCGCGTGCGCTGCGCGGGGAGGCACTGCCGGACCCGGTCTAGCTAGCTGGCCACGATCTCCGAGCGCTGCTGGCCCAGGCCCTCGACGCCCATCTCGACGACATCGCCCACCGCGAGGAAGGGGTACTTGCCGGAGAGCGCGACACCCTGCGGCGTGCCCGTGTTGATGAGGTCGCCCGGCTCCAGGATCATGTACTGCGACAGGTGCCGCACGACCGTTGCCACGGGGAAGATGAGGTCGGACGTGTTCGAGTCCTGGCGGGGCTCGCCGTTGACCGTCGACCACAGGCGCAGCCCACCCGGATCGACCTCGTCGGCCGGCACGAGCCAGGGGCCGACCGGCGCGAACGTCGGTGCGCTCTTGCCCAGGGCCCACTGCCCAGAGGAGTGGTTCAGCTGCCACTCCCGCTCCGAGACGTCGTGGGAGGTGACGTAGCCGGCGACCGCGGCTATGGCCGCCTCATCGGACTCGAGGTAGCTCGAGCGCGAGCCGATGACGATCCCGAGCTCGACCTCCCAGTCCACCTTGCTGCTCGCGCGCGGCAGGGCGATGGGGTCGTTGGGCCCGACCATGGAGCTGGGGTGCTTGAGGAAGACGATGGGCATCTGCGGCGGCGGGTTGCCGGATTCGGCCGCGTGGGCAGCGTAGTTCTGGCCGATGCAGACGATGGCCGGCGGGCGCGCGATGGGCGCACCGACGCGGAGGCCGGCCGCGCCCTCGAGCTCCGGCAGCTCGCCGGCCCGGGCGGCGCTGCGCGCGCGGTCGACCCCGCCACCCGCGAGGAAGGCGCCGTCGATGTCGGTCGTCAGCGGCCGCAGGTCGAGGACCCGACCGTCGAGCTCGATGGCGGGTGTCTCGGCTCCGGCGGGGCCGAGACGGCGCAGTGTCGTCACGGGTGCTCCTTGTGGCTGGTGGGCCCGCCCATCTTACGAGGCTGCTGGTGCGCTGATCTACCAGGCGAGGTAGCCGCCGTCGATGACGATGTCGGCCCCGGTCATCATGTCCGATGCCTCGGAGGCGAGGTAGACGGCGGCTCCCACGAGGTCGCTGACCTCCGCCATGCGGCCCATCGGCGTGCGCTCCATCCAGACGGGGTACTTCTCGGCGCCGACCGGCTTCAGGATGAAGTCGTCCACGAGCTTCGTGCGCGTGTAGGTGGGGCTGATGCTGTTGACGCGCACACCGCGAGTGGCCCACTCGGCGGCCAGGCTGCGGGTGAGATGCAGGACGCCGGCCTTGGAGGCGTTGTAGGCCGCCTGGTGCTGCGGGTGGTTGACGATGTGGGCGGACATCGAGGCGGTGTTGATGATCTTGCCGTAGCCGGCCTCGAGCATGAACCTGGCCTCGGCCTGGGCGCAGCGGAAGACGCCGTCGAGGTTGAGGTCCATGATCCGGCGCCACGCATCGGTGGACATCGTCTCGGCGTCGTGCCACTCGGCGATGCCGGCGTTGTTCACGCCGATGGTCAGCGATCCCCAGTGGTCGACGATGCGGTCGACCATCTGATCCATCAGCTCGGGCTGGGTGACATCGATGTCGAGGACCATGGCGTCGATGCCCTTGGCCGTCAGCTCCTGGGCCACGGTCTCGCCGGCTTCGGTGTCGATGTCGACGATGGCGACCTTGGCGCCGGCCTCACCCAGCGCGTGGGCGAAGCCGCGACCGATGCCGTTGGCGCCACCGGTGACCAGGGCCACGCGGTCGTCGAGGCGGAAGCGCTCGAGGATGTTCTTGTCTTCGGTCATGCGGTGTCCCCGATCGGTGGGTGGAGGTGCTAGATGTCCTGGTTCTGCGGCAGGATGACGAGGTCGCGGATGGTCACGTGCGGCGGCTGCGAGAGCATGAAGACCACGGCCCGCGCGACGTCCTCCGCCCGGATGAAGCCGTGCTCGACATCGGTCAGCTGGGCGATCTCATCGGGATCGGTCTTGTCCCACAGCTCCGTGGCCGTGGCACCAGGAGCGATGAGCCCGACCCGCAATCCCAGCGGAGCCACCTGACGGCGGAGCGTGTGCACCAGGCCCGTGACGGCGTGCTTCGAGGCGCTGTAGATCGGCTCCCATTCGATGTCGACGAAGCCGGAGATCGAGCTCGAGACGAGGATGTCCCCGGAGCCCTGGGCCTTCATCTGCTCGAGCACCGCGTGGGCGCAGTACATGACCCCGTCGATGTTGACCTTCATGAGGTTCGACCACGAGTCGGGGTCGCCCTCGATGGCCTGGCCGGGGATGTAGATGCCGGCGTTGGCGAACATCACGTCGACACGCCCGAACCGCTCGATCGTGGTCTCGACCATGGCCACGACCTCGTCGCGTCGGGTCACATCGGTGCGTACCGTGAGCACGTCCGAGCCGAGCTCCGCAGCCAGCGCCTCGAGCTTGTCCGTCTGGCGGGCGGCGAGGGTCAGTCGGCAGCCGTGCCGGGCCAGCTGGCGAGCGCTCTCGGCCCCGATGCCCGAGCTGGCGCCGGTGATGATGACGACCTTGCCGTCGAGATCCTGTTGCACGCGCAAGCCTCCCATCGTGTCGAGCTGCCTGGAGTGAGTGTGGGAGAACGTCGAACCCAGCCACAGTCTGACGGACCCGGTCTGGCCCTGTCGTCCTGATCCCCGCGGCTTCGCGCCCACAGCGGCGGGGGTACGCTGTCTTCGCGTCCCGCAGCCACAGCGCAGAAGGAGGCTGATGCGTACCGTCTGGGTCTTCGGCGATCAGCTCCACCGCAGGGTCGGGGCACTGGCCGACAGCACGCCCCGCGACACACGTGTGCTCCTCGTCGAGAGCGAGGCCCTCCTGGGCTCGGGCCGGCACGTGCAGCGGCTACACCTCGTCATCGCGGCCATGCGCCGGTTCGCCCGCGAGCTGGCCGACCAGGGCTTCGAGGTCGACCTGCGGCGGGCCCCGTCGCTCTCGTCGGGGCTCCGGGCCCATGTGCGGGAGCACGCCCCTGACGAGGTCGTGGCCACCGAGCCCAATTCTCGAGCGGCACGGGCGCTGTGCGTGCGCCTCGAGGTCCGCCAGGTCCGCTCGGACCAGTTCCTCTGCCACCCCGACGAGTTCGCGGCCTGGGCGGAGGGCCGACGGACCTTGCGGATGGAGGACTTCTATCGCTGGCAACGCACCCGCCTGGGCTACCTCATGCAAGGCGACGAGCCGGCCGAGGGCCGCTGGAACTTCGACCAGGACAACCGGGAGCCGCCGCCCGAGGACCCCTCGCTCTTCACCCAGCCGCCGATCTCGGAGCTCGACGAGCTCGATGAGGACGTGCTGGCCTCGCTGCCCGGTGGGAAGGGCCGCTCGCCCGTGGGGCTGTGGGCTACGTCGCGCGGAGAGGCGCTCGCCCGCCTCGACCACTTCCTCGATCATGAGCTTCCGCGCTTCGGGCCGTACGAGGACGCCATGACGAGCCGCTCGTGGTCGCTGGCCCACTCGATGCTGAGCCCGTATCTCAACCTGGGCCTGCTTCGACCCGGCGAGGTCTGTGACGCGGTCGAGCAGCGCTACCGTGCCGGCTCGGTGCCCATCGCCTCGGCCGAGGGCTTCATCCGCCAGGTCATCGGCTGGCGCGAATACGTGTGGGGGCTGTACTGGCTCTGGCCCGAGCTGGGCGAGGCCAACGCGCTCGAGCACGAGCGCGGGCTGCCGGCCGCGTTCGAGGGCACGGCCCGGACCGAGATGCGCTGCCTCGCCGACACGCTCGACGGCCTCGAGGAGCGAGCGTGGGTCCACCACATCCCGCGCCTGATGGTGCTGTCCAGCCTGGCCAACCTCTATGGCGCCGAGCCCCGCGCGGTGATGGACTGGATGAGCGACCGCTACATCGACGCGGCCGAGTGGGTGATGGTGCCCAACGTCATGGGCATGGGGCTGTGGGCCGATGGCGGCCGGATGGCCAGCAAACCCTATGTCTCGGGCGGGGCCTACATCGATCGTATGAGCGACTACTGCGGCGAGTGCCCGTACGACCCGCGCCGGCGGACCGGCGAGACGGCCTGTCCCTTCACCACGCTCTACTGGGATTTCCTCGCCCGGCACCAGGAGCGCCTCAAGGGCAACCACCGCCTGGCGCGTCCGCTGGCGGGCATGCGCCGCCTCAAGGACCTGCCGGAGGTGCGTGAGCGCGCGGCCGCCATCATCGAGGGCCTCGAGCAGGGGTCCATCTGACGCTGCCCGCGAGCGGGCAGCGTCGAGGTTAGGGGGCGAGGCGCTCGACCTGCCAGCCCGCTTCCTCGCGCACGTAGCTGAAGCGATCGTGCATGCGGTTGCGTCGTCCCTGCCAGAACTCGAACATCGAGGGCGTCAGGCGATAGCCGCCCCAGAACGGAGGCAACGGCACCACGTCGGGGAAGCGGCGGTCGATGCGCTCGGTCGCCGCTTCCAGCTCGGCTCGCTCGGCGAGGGCCCGGCCCTGTGGCGAGGCCCAGGCTGAGAGCTGGCTCTTGCGCGGTCGCTCGGCGAAGTAGGCGGCGGCCTCCGCCTCCGGCACGATGCTCACGTCCCCGGCCACCCGTACCTGCCGCTGCTGCAGCTCCCAGTGGAAGACCACCGCGGCACGCGGGTTGGCGGCCAGATCGCGGCCCTTGAGCGACTCGCGGTTGGTGTACCAGGTCAGGCCGCGCTCATCGAGCCCGCGCAGCAGGACCACGCGCGCAGACGGCACGCCACCGCGGTCAGAGGTGGCCAGGACCATGGCGTTGGGCTCGCGCGAGCCGGCGGCGAGGGCTCCTTCCAGCCACTTCCGAAGCTGCCGCACCGGGTCACGGTCGAGGTCTTGGCGTGAGAGGGGCTCCTCCGGTCCGTCCGGTCGCCGGCTGACGATGTCGCTCACGCTGGCCACCATAGCGCGCGAGCCGCTCGCGGCGAGACGTCGCGCAAGGCCTGTGACATGCTCCCGCCATGCCCACCGACCGGACGCCCGATCAGGAGCAGCTGGCGACCGCCCAGCTCGACGGGCAGCTGCGGCGCATGCGCGGCATGCTCTTCGGCTACTCGGAGCTGTTCTTCGTGCACATGCGCGTGTACACGCTCGTCTCGATCGCCCTGCTCGTGGCTTCGCTGTGGGGGCCGCTGGGGGGCGCGGTGCTGATCGTGCCCTTCCTCGTGCCGTTCGTGTTCATGGAGGCCAGCTACCTCTTCTGGTACACCGTCTTCGCGCGCCGCCACGCGGAGTACGTGGAGCGCGCGCTCGCGGCACGATCCGAGTCCGGCGTGCCAGCGGCACATCGCCTGGAGGCAGCCTACTTCTACGACCCTGACGACCCGGCCATCTCGGCGCTGGACCTGCGACGTCCGCTCTCGCACATGAGCGCCGCGACCCTGACCTACATGGGCGGCGCAGGCCTGCTCTGGCTGGCCAGCCTGGTCCTCGGACTCGACTGGATCGAGCGCCAGGTCGACGCCAACGCCCTGCTGGCATTGGTACCGCCCGCGGCGGTGGCCTGGACCGTGGCCATCGCGGCCTACCTCGTCTACACCTGGCTGCGGCGGCCCGACGAGCGGCGGCTGCTCAGGGAGCTGGAGTCGGTCTACGGTCCGGCATCCGGCTCGAAGGACGCCAGCTCGGAGTAGTCGCGCCGCGTGTGCCATCGGGCGGGTCAGTGCAGGAGCCGTTCGGCCGCCGCTGCCACAGCCGCCCGCAGGCCGCGCTCGGCACCCCGCGTGTACGGGCCCGACGCGCGCCAGAGCACCAGGCCATCGACGTCGACGAGCAGCACCGCGACGTGGTCCTCGTCGGGGATGCCCAGCGGCTCGCGGAAGCCCGAGGCATCGACGTAGAAGGTGAGCGTGCGTGCACGGGTCTCGGGATCGGGGATGCCACGGCGCATGATGTGGTCGAGGTTGCGCTGCGCGAGCGGGTCCATGCGCCCCACGACCGGCAGCTCGAAATAGCTGACCTCGTCGTACACGCGCTCGAGCGCCCCCAGCGCCGGGACCCAGCTGTCGACCTCGTATTGCTGCCAGCGCTGGTAGGCCACGAGCAGCACCGCCAGCCGGCCGTTGGGCAGCGTGCGGCGGACGCCGTTGAGGTCGCGCGTGCTCATCTGCGGCAGGCGGGCGATGGGCCGCTCGGTATCGGGCGCCGACATCGTCAGGCTCCTCTGCTGGTGGGTGGGGGCAGCTTGATGCCCGAGAGCCCGCCATCGACGGCGACCACCTGGCCGGTCAACCAGCTCGTCTCGGGGCCGACGAGGAAGGCGGCCACGGCCGCCACGTCGTCAGGCTCGCCCACGCGCCCCAGCGGGTGCATGCGCTCGGAGATCTCGAGCGTGGACGGGTTCTCCACCAGCCGGCGCGTGAGGTCCGAGCGGACGAGGCCGGGCGCGATCGCGTTGACCCGGATGCCCCGCGCCGCGTAGGTCGCGGCCGCTGCGGTCACGAGCCCGTCGACCCCGCCCTTGGCGGCCGAGATGGCGTCGTGGTTGACGAGGCCGATGCGGGTCGCGGACGTGGAGAAGAAGAGCGCCGCGGCGGGCGTGCCGCGAGGCACCGCTCGGACGAAGGCACGGAGAGCGTAGAAGGCGGAGGTCAGGTTCGTGGCCACGACGGCGGCGAAGTCCTCGTCGGAGACCGCGTGCGCGGGCCGCAGGAGCGTCGATCCCACGGCGTGCACCAGCGCGGTGGGCGGACCCATGCGCTCGGCGACCTGGCCGACGGCGGCGTCGACCGCGGCGGAAGCCACGGCATCGGCGGTGAACCACTCGGTGCCTGGGCCCAGTCGCCCAGCCAGCGCTGCGAGGCGGTCGGCATCGCGCCCGATGAGCGCCACGCGCCAGCCGGAACGGAGCAGCTGCTCGGCCGTGGCCGAGCCGATGGCGCCGGTCGCGCCGCTCACGATGGCGACGCGGCCCGCATCCTGCTCCTGGGTAAGGGGTGTGTCTGACATTCGATGGTCGTCCTTGATCGGCTAGTCGGCGATGACGATGGGCACGCCGATCTTCTCGAGCGAACCGAGGGTCATGCCCCGGATGCGCTCGGCGACCGAGGGCTGGCGCACCGTGTCGGGCAGGACCACGACGCCGCCCTCGAAGCGCTTCACGGCCTCAGCGACGCCGTCGGAGCCGGAGCGCGTGGGAAACCAGCCGCCGGCGTCGACACCGAGGGCTTTGGCCGCGGTGATGGCCCTGGCCGTGCGAGCCCGGCCCTCACGGATGGCCGTCCCGGCGCCGAAGAGCGCATCGGGACGGGGGCGGAAGTCGTCATCGCCGCGGAGATCGCTGTAGGGCATGCCGAAGATGCTCTCGGCGCTGCGGTCGACGATGACCAGCCGCCGCTGCTCCTGGTGGGCGAGCGCGGCGGCGATACGGATGGCGCGCTCGCTGTCGTCGCGGCGCACCGCCAGCACGACCGCACCGGGTCCGGCACCGCTGGGCTCGACCTTCGTGTTCCTGATGGCTTCGGCCAGTGCCGCGCTGGCGGGGTCGGGCCGCGTGGGCTCGGCAGGCTCGGCGGTCTCCGCTGTGGGCTTCGGCGGGGCCGGCCGCCCGAACGTGCCCAGCACGGTGGCCAGCTCGGCGACCACCACGGGGTCGTCGGTGACGAAGCCGACGAAGGTCTTGCCCGGCGTCGCGGCGCCACCCAGCCCGAAGTTCTGGGGCTCGCTGGTCTCCCAGCTGACGAAGGCGACCCGTTCGGGCGCGTCGGTGACGAGGAACCAGTTGTTGGCGAGGCGGGCGTGGTCGGGGCTGAGCGAGCGGTATTCGACCCCCTCGATGGGGGAGTCGAGCTCGCCCTCACCGAAGGCGACGACCTGCGTGCCCGCGGCCACGAGCGCTTCGTAGCGGGGCCGCTCAAGCTCCAGCTTCTGTGCATTCTGGAAACCGACGAAGAGCCGGCCGCCTCGTGCTTCTCGCTCGACGCGGCGCGTCAGACGCAGCATCTCGCGTGCATCGTTGGTGAAGGTCGTGGCATCGGGGATGCGGCCGATATGCTCGGCGAGGCGTCGTCCGATCTCGAAGATGCCTTCGGGTCCGGCGCCCCTGGGAAAGTCCCAATCCATGTCGATGTTCCTCGTGCGTGGTGCCGACTCCTGGGTGTCGATGGAGGACATCGGAGTGACGTGGTGTCGCTGACTTGCTCCCCCACAGTAACAAATCGTGTCAAGGGTTTGTACAGACTCGCGGTTTCGATGCTGCCCCGAACTGACGCGGAGAAGGCACGACAAACCTTGCACAAGCGCGGTACAATCGGAGCCCGCCCGATCCATACGGTGCGGCCACTCGGAGAACCAAGATGTTCGGATCCTTCCGGCTCGGCACCATCCTCGGCATCCCCGTCTCGGCCAACTGGAGCGTGCTGCTCATCGCCGGCCTCATCGCCTGGAGCCTTGCCGGTCAGCTGTTGCCGGTCCAGGTCCCGGGCCTCGACGCTGGGGTCTACTGGTTGGCCGGTGCGCTGGCAGCAGCCTTCTTCCTGGGCTCGCTTCTGGCCCACGAGCTCTCCCACGCGATCATCGCGCGCCGCGAAGGCCTGACCGTCTCGGGCATCACGCTCTGGCTGCTCGGCGGCGTCGCCCGCATGGATGGCGATGCGCCGACCCCCGGCGCCGAAGCCCGCATCGCGGGCGTCGGTCCGCTCACGAGCTTCGTGCTGGCGCTCGTCTTCGGCGCTGCCGCCGCCGCGTTGACCCTCGCTGCCTCAGGTGAGCTTGCCGCGCTGGCAGCCGCCTCGGCGGGCTGGCTCGCGCTCGTCAACCTGGTCCTGGCGGTGTTCAACCTGCTGCCCGGCGCGCCGCTCGACGGCGGTCGCATCGCCCGCTCCATCATCTGGCGCCTCCGCGGTGACAAGCGTCAGGCCACGCGCTGGTCCACGGGACTCGGCCAGGTCCTGGGCTACGGCCTCATCGGGCTCGGCCTGTTCCGCGCGTTCGCGGGCGACCTCGGAGGCATCTGGTTCGTGCTGCTGGGCTTCTTCCTGAGCGGTGCCGCAGCCGCCGAGCGGCAGTCCTCCGAGCTCCTTGAGTCGCTCCGCGGCGTGCTCGTCGGCGACATCATGAACCGCGAGCCCTTGCGTGTTCCCGGCGGCCTCACCGTGGACACGTTCACCTCCGCTGCCGTTCGCGAGAGCCGTGCCTCGAGCTGGCTGGTGACCGGTGCCGGCGGGTCGGTCCTCGGCGTCCTGGGGTTGGACGCACTGCGCTCCGTGCGTGGCGATGACGCCCGCAGCACACGCATCGGCGAGCTGGCGGTGCCGATCGAGCGTTGGCCGGTGGCGTACGTCGACGAGCTGGTCCTCGACGTTCTCCAGCGTGCAAGCAGCAGCGACGTCCGCGCGGTCGTTCGTGAGCGCGACCCGATCTCCGACGAGGTCCTGGGCCTGCTCTCGCCCGAGGACATCTCCCGCACCGTGGCCATCCGCGAGGCGGCCGGTGACCGTGGCGACAAGCGCACCTCGCGAGGAGACAACACCGATGAGGGCCGCGTGCTGCCATAGGCCATCGGGCCACAGCGGTCAGATGCCAAGCGCCACAGTCGGCGCTCCCCATGCCTGAGGGCCCTGAGATCCGGCGTGCCGCCGACCGCATCGCCGAGGCCATCGAGGGCCAGACGGTCGAGGAGCTGTTCTTCGCGTTCGAGGCGCTCAAGCCGTGGCAGTC